>NZ_JAKRMS010000004.1 GCF_022346185.1 Cellulomonas sp. ACRRI
CCCCGCCTCGGACGCACGCCCGCCCCCGACCTCGCGAGGGGAGACGCCCCGCCGCGTCGGGCGGCCCCACCGGTCGTCCGGCCCGACGTCCCGCGGGTCGTGCGTGCCGCCGGTCTCGCGCCCGACGAGATCCGCCGACGCGTGCGCGACGGGGCTCTCGTCCGGGTGCTCCGCGGCGTCTACGGTGCGCCCGGCCCTTCCGATCCACCGTGGGCCGCGCAGCGGCACGCGCTGCTCGCGCGGGCCGCGGCGCTGCACCTCGTGCTCACGGGCGAGCACTGGTTCAGCCACACGACGGCCGCCGTTCTGTGGGGGTGCGACGTCGCGTCGATCCCGCGTCGGGTGCACGTCACCAGCCTGATCAACCCGCACGTCCGCCGTCGGCAGGACGGCGCTGCGGTCGCCTGGCACTGGACGAGCGCGGCGGACCGGGCCACGGAGGTGAGCCGCGCCCTCACCCTCCCGGTGTCGCCGCTGGAGCGCACCGCGTTCGACTGCGCGGCCACCCTGCCGCCGGGGCCCGGACTCGTGGTGGCCGACTCAGCGCTGCGTGCCGGCGCGGACCGGGTCCTGCTGGCTGAGATCACCGAGCGGGCGGTCGGCCGCCGAGGCGTGCGTCGAGCGCGTGAGGTGCTCCAGCACGCCGACGGCCGGGCGGAGTCGGCCGGCGAGTCGCTGACGAGGTGGGCGGTCATCGCCGCGGGGCTCCCGGCACCGGACCTGCAGGTCGCCGTCGCGACCCGCCTCGGCTGGCGGTGGGTGGACCTGGGATGGCACGCGGAGCGCGTGGCCGTCGAGTTCGACGGGCGGGTCAAGTACGGCCGGGACCGCGCGACCGCGGCCCGAACGGTCTTCGAGGAGAAGCGGCGCCAGGACGCGCTGGAGGACGAGGGCTGGACGGTCGTCCGCGTCACGTGGCCGGACCTCGCGGACCTCGGGACTCTCGGTGACCGCCTCAGCCGCGCCTTCCGCCGCGCGGCTCGGTCCGGCTCGCCGAGATAGGGCTTGCGCGCCGAGATAGGGCCTCATAGGGCCCTACGTCGACGCGCGGGTCCTATCTCGGCGCCACGGGCAAGGCGGCGAGGGCCGGGGCCCGGGGCGGTGCGGGGGGTGGGTCAGCCGCCGGTGCCGGCGTTGCCGCCGCCGGTGTTGCCGCCGCCGTTGCCCTCGTTGCCGCCGCCCGTGGGGTTGGGGCCCGAGGAGAGGGTCAGGGTCACGGTGCTGCCGATCGCGACCTTCGAGCCGACGCGCGGGTCGGACGAGATGACCGTGCCGGCGGGCTGGCTCGACGGGTCGTCCGAGGACACCGCGTCCACCGTGAGGCCGAGGCCCTGGAGCTGCGCGGTGGCGTCCGCCTCGGACTTGCCGACGATGTCGTTCGGGATGGTCACGGTGGTCGGGGCCGTGGCGATCGTCAGGTTCACGACGGTCCCCTGCGGCACCAGGCCCGGCGCGCGGTCCTGCCGGATCACGGAGCCGGCGGCCACGTCCGCGCTCTCCTCGGTCGAGGTGTTCGCCGTGAGCTTGAGG
Source organism: Cellulomonas sp. ACRRI (assembly GCF_022346185.1). Taxonomy (GTDB): domain Bacteria; phylum Actinomycetota; class Actinomycetes; order Actinomycetales; family Cellulomonadaceae; genus Cellulomonas. The sequence continues at coordinate 1,531 of NZ_JAKRMS010000004.1, forward strand.
CCGTTGAGCGTCTGCTTGGCGGCGTCCTCGGTCTGGCCGGACAGGTCGGGGAGCTGGACCAGGCCGGAGGAGATCACGAGCGTCACCGACGACCCCTCGGCGACCGACTGGTTCGCGCCGGGCTCGGTGCCGAGCGCCCGGCCCTCGGGCTGCGCGGGGTTGTCGTCCTCGCGGACGGAGCCCACGGTGAGGCCCGCGTCGGTGAGCTGCTGCCGCGCCTGGTCCTGGGTGAGCCCCGAGACGTCGGGCACGGTGACGGCGGTCGGCCCCGTGGACACGAAGAGCGTGACCTCGGAGCCCTCCTCGGCGTCCTCGCCGCCCGCGGGGTCGGTGCGCGTGACGCTGCCCTGGGGCACGTCGGCGCTCGGCTCCTCCTGGCGGACGACCTCGAACCCGGCGGTCGTCAGGGTGCTGGTCGCGGCGGCCTCGGCCTGGCCCGCGACGGCGGGCACCTCGACCATCCGCACGTCGGGCTCGCGGTCCTGCATGAGCAGCCAGACGATGCCGCCGACCGCGAGGACCGCGATCACGCTCAGCGTGATCCACAGCCACCGCTTCGACTTCTTCTCCTCCTCGGGCTCCTCCCCGTCCTGCGTGGGCAGCACGGAGGTCCCGGGGCCGGTGGGCGCCCAGGCGGGCGCGTCGCCGGGCATGACCTGGGTGGCGGCGGCGTCGGGGGTGAGGACCTGGGTCGCGGCACCGGCGCCGAGCAGCGCGGGCGCCACGGCGGGCGCGGACACGGCGCCGCCGCGGGCGGCGGCCTCGAGGTCCGCGCGGAACTCGGCGGCGGAGGAGTAGCGGGCGTCCCGCTCCTTGGCCAGCGCCTTCGCGGTGATCCGGTCGAGCACCTCGGGGACGTCGGAGGCGACGGAGGACGGCGCCGGGGCGATCTCGCGGACGTGCTGGTAGGCCACGGCCACGGGCGAGTCCCCGATGAACGGGGGCCGGCCGGTGAGCAGCTCGAACAGCAGGCAGCCCGCGGAGTACAGGTCGGAGCGGGCGTCGACGGTCTCGCCGCGGGCCTGCTCGGGCGACAGGTACTGCGCGGTGCCGATGACGGCCTGGGTCTGCGTCATGGTGGCCGCGGAGTCGGCGACGGCGCGCGCGATGCCGAAGTCCATCACCTTGACCGCGCCCGTGGGGGTCAGCATGACGTTCGCGGGCTTGATGTCGCGGTGCACGATGCCGGCGTGGTGCGAGTACTCGAGCGCCGACAGCACGCCGGCGGTGATCTCGATGGCCTCCTCGATCGGCACGGCCTGCCCGTCGCGGAGGATGTCGCGGACCGTGTGGCCCTCGACGTACTCCATGACGATGAACGGCACGTGCGCGGTCGCACCGGTCGGCTCGGTGTAGACGTCCTCGCCGGTGTCGTACACGGCGACGATGGACGGGTGGTTGAGCCCGGCGGCGGCCTGCGCCTCGCGGCGGAACCGCGCCTGGAACGACGGGTCGCGCGCGAGGTCGGAGCGCAGGATCTTGATCGCCACGGTGCGCCCGAGGCGCGTGTCGTGCCCGATGTGCACCTCGGCCATGCCACCGCGGCCGATGAGCTCACCGACCTCGTACCGTCCGGCGAGGATCCGGGATCCGTCGTCCACCACTAGGCGTCCTTCGCTGTCGTCGTCTGCGCGTCCGGCGCGGCTGCGCCGGACTGTGCTCGCCAGATCATCCCACCCTCGGCGGCCGCCCGGGTGTACTCGCCGGTACCCACGGGGGCGAGCGATCCCGTGTCCCCGGTCAGGCGGTCGGCCAGCGCGGCCCCCAGGAGCGCCACCACGAGCACGGCGAGCGCCAGGAGCGGCCAGCGGACGTGGAACCGCCCGCCGCCGCCCGGCTGCACGCGGGCGTGCGCCCGGGTGGTCGGGTTGCTGTGCGCGCCCCCGCGGCCCGCGGTCGCGCGGTAGGTCGGTGCGGCGGCACCGGGGCCGGTGGTCGGCCGCCCGGTCCGGGGGTCGAACGAGGGCGGCGCCCCGGTGGCCCCGGCGTGGACGGGCGCGGCCGAGCCGCGCACCCGCATGGCCCCGGCGTCGCTGGGCCGGGAGCCGGTCACGCCGCGCGCGGGGGAGTCCCCGCCGCGCGCACCCGCGCCGGTCCCGGCGGCGGCGCGGGTCCCGCCCGCGGACGACGCCGCCCGCCCGGGCACGATCGACACCGGCGGGCTGCCCCCGGCGGGGGTGTGCGGGACGAGCGCGTCGAACAGGTCGGCCAGCTCCTCGGCGGTCCGCGGCCGGTCGGCGGGGTCCTTGGCGAGCAGCCGCATGACGAGCCGGGCGATCTGCCGGTCGACCGACGGCGGGAGCGGCGGCACCGGGGTGTTCACGTGGGCGACCGCGATGTCGACGGCGGTCGGCCCGGTGAACGGCCGGTGCCCGACCAGCGCCTCGTAGGCCACGATCCCGAGCGCGTACATGTCGGACGCCGCCGTGGCGGGGCCGCCGACGGCCTGCTCGGGGGAGAGGTACTGCGCGGTGCCCATCACCATGCCGGTGGCGGTCATCGGGACCTGGTTGCTGGACAGCGAGACGCCGAAGTCGGTGATCTTCACCTTGCCGGTGGGCGTGATGAGGATGTTGCCGGGCTTGACGTCGCGGTGCACCACGCCGGCCTCGTGGGCCGCGTGCAGGGCGCGCGCGGTCTGGGCGAGGATCGGCAGCAGCCGGCGCGGGGGCAGCACCGGCTCGCGCTCGAGCAGGTCGCTCATGGGCTCGCCGAGGACGAGCTCCATCGCGAGGAACGCGGAGCCGTCCTGCTCGCCGTAGTCGAACAGCGCGGCGATGCCGGAGTGCGACAGGCTGCCGGCGTTGCGGGCCTCGGTGCGGAACCGCTCGAGGAAGCCGGTGTCGCCGGCGTACTCCTCGCGGAGCACCTTGATGGCGATGTCCCGGGCGAGGGACTGGTCGTGCGCGGCCCAGACCTCGCCCATGCCGCCGACGGCGATCTGGCGGGTCAGCCGGTAGCGGCCGCCGAGGACGACGCCGGGTGCGGGCCTCACTGGTTGATCACCGCCTCCATGACGGCCTTGGCGATCGGAGCGGCGACCCGGCCGCCGGTGGCCTCGGAGCCGACGGAGCCGCCGTGCTCGACGATGACCGCGACGGCGACCTGCGGGTCGTCGGCGGGCGCGAAGCCGGTGAACCAGGCGTGCGGGGCGTCGCCCTCGACGCCGGTCTGCGCCGTGCCGGTCTTGCCGGCGACCTGGACGCCCGGGATCTGCGCGGAGGTGCCGGAGCCGGACTGCACGACGCCGACCATCATGTCGGTCAGCTGCTGCGCGGTGGTGGCGGAGACGGCCTGGGACAGCTCGGTGGGCTCGGCCTCGCTGACGACGTCGAGGTTGGCGGTGCGGACCGTCTGCACGAGGTACGGCGTCATGACCGTGCCGCCGTTGGCGATCCCGGCGGCGACCATCGCCATCTGCACCGGCGTCGCCCGGACGGACTCCTGCCCGATCGCGGACAGCGCGGTCTGGGCGTCGTCCAGGTCGTCGGGGTACTGCGACGCCGCGACACGCATCGGCACGGTCAGGTCGGTCTGCCCGAAGCCGAACTTCTCCGCCTGGGCCCGGATCGCGTCGTCCCCGAGGTCGACCCCGAGCGACGCGAAGGCGGTGTTGCAGGAGATGCGCAGGGCGTCGGCGAGGGTGGTCTGCTGGTTCGCGCCGCAGGACGAGCCGCCGAAGTTCGGCAGCGTCGTCCGGGTGCCGGGCAGCGTGTAGACGTCGGGGGCGGACAGCACGGACTCCGGGGTGTAGCCGCCGGACTCGAGCGCGGCGGCGGCGGTCACCAGCTTGAACGTGGACCCGGGCGGGTAGTTCTCGCTGGTGGTGGCGTTGATCAGCGGGTCGCCGTCGGCCGCGAGCAGCTGCTGGTACGCGGCGTTCGCCGCCGTGGTGTCGTGCGTGGCCAGGGCGTTCGGGTCGAAGCCCGGTGTCGACACCATCGCGAGGATCCGGCCGGTCGACGGCTCGACCGCCACGACCGCGCCCTGCTGGCCGTCGATCGCGTCGTACGCCGCCTGCTGCGCCGCCGGGTCGAGGGTGAGCTCGATCGACGAGCCCTGGGGCTGCGCGCCGGTGATCAGGTCCTGGATCCGCGACCAGAACAGCGAGTCGGCCTGGCCGGTGAGCACGTCGTTCATGGCCCGCTCGAGCTGCGAGCCGCCGTTCACGACGGAGTAGAAGCCGGTCACCGTCGAGTAGAGCTCGGCCTGGCTGTAGGAGCGCTGGAAGCCGAAGGGGTCGTCCACGGGCGTCGACTGCGCGATCGGCTGGCCGGCCACGATGATCGGACCGCGCGGCTTGCCGTACTCCCGGTACAGGGTCCGCACGTTGCGGGAGTCGTTGTTCAGCGCGGAGGCCTGGCCGAACTGCACCCAGGTGGTGCCGGCCAGCAGGGCCAGGAACATGACGACGACGACGGTCGCCAGGCGGCGGAGGGCGGTGTTCACGCGCGGCCACCTCCGGAGGTGCGGCGCAGCTGCTCGGTGGGCTGGTCGTCACCGGCGACGGCGACGGGGTTGCGGGCGTCCTCGTCGAGCGGCAGGCCGCCGGCCGGGGTCGACAGCAGCTCGCCGCCGGGCTCGGGCGCGGGGCGCCGGGCGTCGTCGGAGATCCGCAGCAGCAGCGCGGCGACGATCCAGTTGGCGAGGAGCGAGGAGCCGCCGTAGGCGAGGAACGGCGTGGTCAGGCCGGTCAGCGGGATGATCCGCGTGATGCCGCCCACGACGACGAAGCACTGGAACGCGATGACGAACGCGAGGCCGGCCGCGAGGAGCTTGCCGAACCCGTCGCGGACGCCGATCGCGGTGCGCAGGCCGCGCTGGCACAGCACCAGGTAGATCGTGAGGATCGCCATCAGGCCGGTCAGGCCGAGCTCCTCGCCGAGGGACGCGATGATGAAGTCCGACTCGGCGAACGGCACCAGGTCCGGGCGGCCCTGCCCCCACCCGGTGCCGAACAGCCCGCCGCTGGCCAGGCCGAACAGCCCGCGCACGAGCTGGCCGGAGCCGCCCGGGGACCGCTCGAAGACGTCCTGGTCGAGCGCGTGCAGCCAGATGTGGAAGCGGGCGGCGACGTGGCCGAACGTGGCCGTCGCGACGGCCACACCGCCGGCGAACATCAGCATGCCGATGACGATCCAGGACAGCCGCTCGGTCGCGACGTAGAGCATGGCCACGAACAGGCCGAACAGCAGCAGGGACGTGCCGAGGTCGCTCTGCAGCACCAGGACGGCGATGGAGGCGGCCCAGACGACGACGATCGGCCCGAGGTCGCGGAGCCGGGGGAGCTGCAGGCCGAGCACCTTGGGCCCCGCCAGCGCGAGCGTGTCGCGGTGCGTGACGAGGTAGCCGGCGAAGAACACGGCCAGCGCGATCTTGGCGAGCTCGGCGGGCTGCAGGGAGAACCCGAGCGCGCGGATCCAGATGCGCGCGCCGTTGATCGTCACGCCGAGGCCCGGGACCAGCGGCAGCACGATCAGCACGAGGCCGACCACCATCGCGGTGTAGGTGTAGCGGCGCAGCGTGCGGTGGTCGCGCAGCACGACCAGCACCACGCAGGCCAGCACGACGGAGATCGCCGACCACGCGAGCTGCTTGCCGGCGAACATCTCCGTGCCGCCGCGGGCCTCGCGGGCCAGGTCGATGCGGTAGATCATCGCGAGCCCGATGCCGTTCAGCGCGATCACCGACGGCAGGATCACCGGGTCCGCGTAGGGCGCGCGCCAGCGCAGCACGAGGTGCACGACCAGGGCCAGGCCCGCGAGGCCGGCGCCGTAGCCCAGCACGTCGGCCGGCAGCTCGTCGGTCGCGCCGATCCCGACCAGCGCGTACGCCGCGATCGCGATCGCCAGGGCCAGCACCAGCAGGGCCAGCTCGGTGCCGCGGCCCGCGCGTACGCGGTGCGCCTCCACCGTCGCCATCAGGGACCCGCCGGGGGCGCGGTCGCGCCGGGAGCGGCCGCCGGGCCGGGCGTGGCCGTCGGGGTCGGTGTCGGGCTCGGCTCCGGCTCGGCGTCCTCCGCCAGCGTGGCCACCCGCTCGCGGGCGTCCGCCAGCGTCGCGGTGTGGATGGTCTGCTCCAGGCGCTCGCGCACGAAGGCGGGCAGGTCGTCGACGACGACGTCGCTGGTCTCCACGACCTCGGAGAAGGAGACCGGGCCGACCGACTGCGGGATGCCGCGGTAGATGGCGACGACCTCGCCGTCCACGCCGACGTAGTACTGGGTCTGCGTCCAGCGGTAGAAGCCGAACGCGCCGGCAGCGAGCAGCACGGCCGCGAGCAGGCCCAGCACGACGCGGCGCGCCCGGCGCCGCCGGCGGCGCCGGTGCTCCTCGGGGTCGTCCTCCTCGTCGTCACCCGCGTCGACCACGGCGACTCCGCCGCCGGGGGTGCTGGCCTGGCGGGACAGCTCGGCCGCCCGTGCGGCCGGTCCGTCCTGGGCCGCGGTCGGGCGGTTGCGGGACACGGCCGCCGAGCCGACGACCACCGCGTTCGTGGTGGGCCCGGCGCCGTCGCGCACGTCGTTCAGCTCCAGCACGTCGGCGACGACGACCGTGACGTTGTCGCCGCCGCCCGCGCGCAGCGCGAGCTGGACCAGGCGCTCGGCGCAGGTGTCGACGTCCGGCAGCTCGTACAGCGTCCGGGCGATCGTCTCGCCGCTGACGAAGCCCGACAGCCCGTCGGAGCACAGCAGCCAGCGGTCGCCGGCGCGCGCCTCGCGGACGGACAGGTCGGGGGCGATGTCGACGTCGAAGTCGCCGAGCACCCGCATGACCACGGAGCGCTGGGGGTGCGTCTCCGCCTCCTCGGGCGTGATCTTCCCGGTGTTGACCAGGTGCTGGACGAACGTGTGGTCGGTCGTGACCTGGGTCAGCACGCCGTCGCGGAGCAGGTAGCCGCGGGAGTCGCCGAGGTGCACCATCGCGAGCTTGTTGCCGGCGCGCAGGATCGCCGTGACCGTCGTCCCCATGCCGGCGAGCTCGGGGTTGGACTCCGAGCGGCTGATGATCTCCTCGCGGGCCTCCTCGAGCGCGCGCTCCAGCTCGTCCAGCGCGTCGTCGGGGCCGTGCGACTCGCCGTCCAGGGGCGCGAGCGCCGCGATCGCCACGGACGACGCGACGTCGCCGCCGGCGTGCCCGCCCATGCCGTCCGCGACCACCAGCAGGTGCGGCCCGGCGTACGCCGAGTCCTGGTTGTTCGACCGGACCAGTCCGACGTCGGACCGGGCGGCGTACCGCAGCGCGATGCCCACGATCCCCGCTACCCCTGCAGCTCGAGGACGCTCTGGCCGATGCGGATCTGCGCACCGGGGCGGACCTGGACCGCGGAGGTCACCTTCTGGTCGTCGAGGAACGTGCCGTTGGTGGACCCCATGTCCTCGACCAGCCACTGGCCGCCCTCGGGGTACACCCGGGCGTGCCGGGAGGACGAGTAGTCGTCGTCCAGCACCAGCGTGCAGGAGGGCGCGCGGCCGATCAGCACCGCGGTCGACCCGAGCGGCAGGGTGGTGCCGCGCAGGGGACCCTCGGTCACGACCAGGCGGGTCGGGCCGGCGCGCCGGCCGCGTCCGCGCTCGGGGGCGGGCGCCGGGGACGGCGTGGTGGCGGGACCGGCGGCCGGGGCCGCGGCCCGCGGCTTGCGGCGGGTCGTGATCCGGGTCCCGTACAGGTCGCGGCGCAGCACCCCGATCGCGGACAGCACGAAGGCCCACAGGAGCACGAGGTAGCCCAGGCGGAGCAGGGTGACCGTCAGCTCACTCATGCGTGCCTTGCGTGCCGTGACTCACTCGTCCTGGTCCTGTCCGTCGCCGTCGCCCGTCCAGAACATGATGCGGGTCCGGCCGATGGTGAGCGTGTTCCCGTCCAGGAGTGTCGCGGCCGGGACCTGGTGGCCCTCGACGAACAACCCGTTCGTGGAGCCGAGGTCGGACGCGACGACGCCCTGCGGGGAGACCCGGATCTCCAGGTGCCGTCGGGACACGCCCGGGTCGTCCACCACGATGTCCGCCTCCGAGCCGCGGCCGATGACCGTGACCGGGCCGGTGAGCAGGTAGCGCTGCCCGTCGATGTCGATGAGCGGGTGCCGCGGGCTCGGGGCGGCGGTCGTCGCCGGGGCGGCCGCGCCGCGCACCGTCGCCGACTTCACCCGGAACCGGCCCGTCTCCAGGTCCTCGTACTCGTGGAACGCCACCGTCACCGGGCCCACGAACGCGTACCGCTGGCTCGTCGCGTGCTCCGTGACGTTCGCGGCCAGCTCGTCGGCGAGGGCCTCGGCGCCCCACGCCTCCACCTGGTCGTAGTCCGAGGGCGACAGCTCCAGCGTGAACTCGTTCGGCACGACCGTGCGGTCGCGGCCCACGACGGCGGCCCGGTCGTCGACCTCGCGGCGCAGGGCGCTCGCCAGCTCGACGGGCTTCACCTCGCTGCGGAAGGCCTTGGCGAACGCGGTGTTCACGACGCGCTCCACACCGTGCTCGAACCGGTCCAGGATGCCCAACGCCCACCACCTCCTCACCGCACGCGCGAACGGCCGGGCACCGACGTGCGCCCGACACACTGCGTCGATGGTAGCCGCGGACCAGGTCCGCGGGCTCTCCCTGGGGACGACGGGAGTGGCGCGTCCCTGGTGAAGAGGTCGCGGCGGGGTGTGCGCGGGCTGTGCAGGCGGGGCCGCCGGGGCGGTCGGGAGCCCGGTCCGGGGAGTGGTCAGGAGGCCCCTCGGAATCGTGTTAATCTTCTGCGGCGCGCGAGTGGCGGAACGGCAGACGCGCTGGCTTCAGGTGCCAGTGTCCGAAAGGGCGTGGGGGTTCAAATCCCCCCTCGCGCACACAGGCTTGTTCGTCTAGGACAGGCAGAGCAGTTCGGGTAACCCCCGGTCGGAGTGTCTCCGGCCGGGGGTTCTTCGTTTGTGGGTCTGACCTGCGGTTTCGCTAGCACGCTGGGGTGCTGGAGCTGGTGGTTGGTGGGCTCGGGTTGGCGCTCGCGGGTACGCCGAAGGGCCCGCTGACCGGGGTGGTCAGCGGGCTGTGTGGGTGGTGCTGTTCAGTTCGTGCGGGCTAGGAGGCCCGCCCGTGGGGTTAGCCGGGCTGGTGAGGCGGGGTGTGGTCCTGCGTGTCGTGGGCGGTGCCGGTGGTGTCGGACTCGGCCCGGGCAGCGGCCTCGGCGGCCTCCCGCAGGTGCTTGGGGCGCAGGTGCTTCGGCACGAACGGGTACTTGGGTCGGGGTTCGGTGCGGCGGGGGATGTCACCGGTGGTGACCCGGACGTGCAGGGCCTTCTTGCGGGGCTGAGCGGTTCGCCGCAGGTGCACCAACGCGAAGTCCGGGTCAGAGGTGTCACCGATCGCGACCATCCACGGGTCTGCCTGCCCGCGGGTCGTGTACCAGTCGCGCAGGAGGCGGACGTTCACGCCGACGAGACCGAACGTCACCAAGGCGTGGGTGCGGGCGGCGCCGCGGACCCGGCACCAGTCGCGGCGGAAGTTCATGCCGCGGTGGGTGCGGATCTCGGAGTTGAACGCTTCGATCGCGGTGCGTCGACCGTACGACGCGGCCCAGGTCGTCGTGCCGTACAGCAGCGGCTGGCGTTCGCGGGCGTACTCGTTGAAGGACACGGTGACGGTCTTGTGGCAGCCGCACGGGACGATGCGCTTGCCGGTGACCGGGTCGGTGTACGCCGGCTTGCAGTTCGTCGTCGGGCGGTCGTACGGCAGACGCATCGACTCAGGGTCGTTCGGGCAGCGGACCCAGCGCATCCACGTCGGGCCGCGCCATCGGCGGCCGGTGGGCTTGATCTCCCCGTACGGGGAGAACGCGTACGGGAGGCGTTCGTCGTACTGGGCCTGCAGCGCGATCTTCTCCTCGGCGGTCAGCCCCAGCTTGAACCCCGGGAGGTTGCGCAGATGCTCCGGCAGCGCGTCGGTGAACAGTCCGCCGTCAACCCAGATGGTCCCCATGGTGGGGCCGGGGTGGACACCGCGCTGGTTCTTGTGCAGGTCGAACGTCTGGGCGATGTCGCGGGCGCGCAGGGCATTCGCCCACTTCTCGGCGTCCAGGTACGTGTACCCGCGGTCGGACAGCAGCTCCTTGACGTCGTAACCGACGGCGCGGAGTGCATCGACCGCGAGGATGCCGGCAGCGGCCTTGTCCGACCCGGCCGGTGCAGTCACGAGCGTCAGCGCGACGTGCGGGATCTCCGGATCACCGAACTCGGGGACCTGGGTGCCGACGTGCTCGTCGAACCCGATGAACACGCCCTTGCGGCGCATGTTCTTGCCCGAGACGTACCCGCTGCGGGCGTCTACGTCTGCGGAGTGCTGGGCGCGGCCGTCGTGCCCGAGGCGGGGCCACCCCGGAGTGGTGAACGAGTCCTGCGAGTTGACCTTCTCACCCTCGTCCTCGGGGCGCACCGCACCAGAGGACTGGTCGATGTCGGGGAGCTTCGCCCAGGACTTCCGAGCTGCCCACGTCTCCTTGTCGGTCGAGTCCAGAGCGAACACCGTCGTGCTCATCGTCATCCCGGCGGGGAACGCGGACGCCTGCAGCAGCAGAGCGGAGAACAGCTCACGGGTGATGGGCCGGCCACCGGTGCAGCTCTTCGGGCAGTCGGTCAACTCACCGGTGCGCTTGTTCACCTCAAGCTCGTGAGAGTGAGCGGACACCACGTAGCCGGCGTCCAGTGCGGTCGTGAAGTGGTCAAGGTTGTCCCACAGCTGGCAGTACGACACCTTCGCCGGCAGGAGGCCGTCGCGGAGCATCTCCGCGGCCGTCTTCTGGACCAACGTCAGGAGCATGTCGCCACCTCGGATTCCGGCGGTGACGTACACGACCAGCAGCGTCCGCCACGACACCTGCCGGGGGGCACCGGTGTGCGATGTCAAGGAGAACTCGAACGCATCCGCCAGGCCGGTGGCGTCCACGATCGCCTCCGCGACCTTCGTGGCCTGAGCCAGGGAGAGGTCGCACGCCTCCACGACATACTTCGGCAGCGGGACCAGCAGCAGCGGGGCGGTCACAGGCCACCACCGATCAGCTGGCGCAGGACCGCGTCGTCACGGCGCGGGACGAATCTGGTGAAGTCCTCCCAGCCCTTCAACGTCTTGACTCCCGCGAGGTGCTGCAGCTCAGAGATGCGCACCCCCGCCGTGGACAGCGCGACCATCCACGTGGTCCTCAACCGCGACGGGACCAGTCGGGGTGCACCGGCCGGGACCTCCAGGTACTGAAGGACGCCCGACGTCCAGTTCCTCGTCGGTGCACGGTCGGAGAACATCGGACCGTCCACGTAGGCCAAGGACAGACGCACGAGCTCGTCCGCGTACTGCGGAAGCACCGGGATGTCCCGAGCGTGAGCTCCGGTGATGTGGACGACGGCGACCCCGTCGACCATCTCGACGCTCGAGCCGTGCAAGGTCGAGAACTCCGCGCCGGTCAGGCCGGCGCCATGGCACAACGCCATCGTCGCGACACCGGCGCGGCGGCGGACCTCCGAACGCTGCGTGAGGCAGATCTCCCACAGCCACGCCAGGTCGCTGTGCGGGTAGGGGTCGGCGAGCGTCGTCCGCTTCAGACGTGCAGGCTCGGGCGCCCACGGCGCCTTCCTGGTGATGGTCCGGCCGATCCCGCGGAGCGCGGACCGGTACGAGGCGCGGGAGTGCTGCGCCAGGTGGTTCATCCCGGTCTCGGAGAAGCGCTCGACGTTCTCCGAGACGAACAGTCGCTCGATGTCCAGCGGCAGGTGCTGCTCGGTCGCCCACAGGAAGAACATGGTGACCGCACGCATCGTCAGGTACACGGCCGACAGCGACTTCGGAGCGAACCGCCGAGTGGCGTCGCGCACGTTCGGCTCGATCGACTCCCACTGCTCGGCGGTCATCACGCCCTTGGGTCGGTAGGTCGCGATCCGGTACTCGATCACCTCAGGAGTCGCGACGGTGTGAGGCGTCCTCTTCGGTGACGTGCGCTTAGCCACGGACGCGCACCGCCACTCGAGCGATCGAGGTCACGCCGACGGGCGCGTCGAACTCTGGCGTGCTGTGGGCACGCCGGTCTACAGTCATCAACGAGGACTCCAAACCTCGGCCCTGGAGCTGCGAACTCCTCGGCCAGCGAGAGCGTCACCCGTCGGGTGGCGCTTTTTGCTTGCCTGGGCTTCGGATGTCTCTGTACTTGGCCGGGATGACCCGGGGTGCGGCTTGTTCCGCACGCCTACCAATCAACGTGATGGGACCGACGGGATCGCCGATCTGGGCGGGTTCCATGTCGACAGCCGTCGACCGAACGTGTGGGCCCACGTCTACACAGTGAGCGACAGCGGGGTATCGTCAGGCCCGATCCGCACCGTCATCAGGATCAGCCGCGCTCCGTCGCGAGGACCACTCTCCACCCGAGGGACGACTCTTGTCGACATCCGTACCTTCGAACATCTGCGTCGACTGCTGGAAGTTCGGCCACCGCATCGCGGCCAAGGGCGAGCGGTGCGACGCTCACCGGGCCGCGTACCGACGGTGGTACCAGGCGACCTGGAAGGCGAAGAAGGCCGGCCGCGCGTCCGGCGCCAGCAACTACGTTGCCGAGCAGGTGCGCGTCGACCGGGTCTACGTCGCTCCTGAGGTCCTCGAAGCAATGGTGCGGCTCAACGGCGAGCTGGACACGGCGACCAGGATGCTGCTCCTCCTCGACACCTCACAGCTGGACCCGACGTCCAAGCGGCGGGTACTCGAGGCACGGACGAAGGTCGCCACCTCGAGCAAAGAGCTTGAGGACCTCGTGGAGAAGCTCTCAGGCGCACGGCGTCTGACCCTGGCCGTGCGGGAAAAGGGAGCCCGTCGTCCGGCCGTGCGGGCCGCTCAGCACGAGGGTGAGCAGCGAGTCCCCGGTTCAGGCTCCTGACGGCTTGGAGGCGCGGACGGCGCCGTCGTCCTCGCGGACAGGGAAGAACGCCCGCGGCGACACCGCGAGTGCGTCAGCGAGCTGCCACATGGCCTTGAGTGACAGGTTGCGTCGCCCGTTCTCGACGCTGCCGATGTAGGTCCGGTCGAGACCCGCCGCGTGGGCTAGCTCCTCTTGGGTGAGGCCGGCGTTCGTCCTGATCAGCCGCAGGCTTGAGCCGAACGCGAGGCGTTGGGCGAGCTCTCTGGGAGGGACGGGCACCTGCTCGACGGTAGGCACGAGCGGTCCTTGGGTCGACGGACTCTCGGTCGCCCTCGCCATGACACGTAGCGTATAGACACCTTGCCCGTTTGATCGGCTCAAACATTGCCTCCCCAGGACTGCGAGTCTTGACGCAGGCCCGAACGTGCGTACTCTGAGTCGAGTTGGTCACTACCGTCGGTGACATCGCGACCCTGAACCCCGGGCCACACCCCGCAGTTCACGCTCCCCTCGAGAAGAGGACGCCACCATGCGAGCGAGCACCCCCGACCCCACCAACACCCCGGACGTCGTCGCCCGGGCTGCATGGTGGGGTCCCACGTACCTGATCACCATCCTCGGCCTCTCCGGAGGGATCGGGTCGCTGCTGACCGGCCAGCCGGTTGCGGTCACGATCTGCGCGTTCGCGATGGTCGTGATCGCCGGCGCCGGTCAGATCCGCGCCCGCAGTGAGTTCCGGAGAGGCTGGCGGTACGGGTACGAGTCCGCGATCCTTACGGCGTTGCAGTACCAGGCCGGCAGAACCCCCGACGTCGAAGCGCGCGCCGTGGTCAACGGTGATCCGATTCCCGAACCGTGGGAGCGGCACGTCTCCCCGATCCGGCCACGGAGCCTGCGGTGAGTGGCGCCCACGTCGCCGAGCTCGTCCTGTCCGACGGAACCGGGGTGTGGGCGATCCGGTCGCTCTCGCGGACGGTGTACTTCCTCGACCTGGACTCGATGTTGCTGCTGCGTCAGCCCGGGCCGACGTCCGCGGTCGGGCCGGGTGACGGGCGATGGGTGCCGCTGGTGTCGGTGAAGTCGCTGCTCCACGGCGATCTCGGGGTGATCCGGGTCGGGGACCGGCACCACTACGTGTACGACTGGGACCCTGACGGTGCGGACTACGGGTTCTGGATCCAGCGGTTGGTGACGTCGATCGACTACGTCGAGGCCGAAGAGCTCGCCGGGTTGCCGGCCTTCCCGCAGGACGACCCGCTGTGACCGGGACCGGACGCCGGTGGTTGTGGTCGCTGCCGACCCAGGTGGGGCTCGCCGCGGGTGCCGTGATCGAGTCCAGGCAGCGCGGGCACTCGGCCGTGAGGTTCTCGCCGTCGCAGATCGACAAGATCCTCGAGGTCGGGTGTTGGCGATGAGCGCGTCCGGTGACCGTCGCCGCGGGTTCTGGTGGGAGGCGACCGAGCGGGTCATGCCTGTGGCGGGCGTGATCCCGAAGTACAAGAAGATCCGCAGCAGCGTGGAGGCGGGCCTCCCGGTGGTCCTGACCGACGGCGGCACGCGCATCGCGGTCGTCGTCGGGTGGGACCTGTGGACGCTGCAGCACGAGCGCTACCTGTACGCAGCCGCGATGTCCTGGGCGTTCTGGCGCTCCGGCCGGTTCGACGCCGCGGGGTTCGGCTGGGAGGTATTGGCGTACCTGCGGCCGCCGATGCAGGAGCGTCTGCACCCCACCGTTCAGCTCGGCGAGGACGACGAGCCTGATGAGCGACCCCGTTGACCCCATGCGGACGCCCGGTCGGTGGTTCGTGACGACCGCGTCTGGGGCGGCTTACCTGATCGAGGCGACCGATCCGGACGGTACGGTCACCGCGACGAGGGTTGTGGCTGGCCCGGTCGGCGACGATCTGCGGTTCCCGCGCGCTGCGCTGCGCCGCGACGACCAGCCCTTGCGGGTGATGGGCGTGCAGCACTTGAGCGGGACGACCATGTCGAACGGGATCGTCGTCGGGCAAGACATGTGGCTGTACCTCGAGCCTCTGGACCCGGCCGCGGCCCTGACGCTGCGCCGGACGACTCCAGTAGTCGGCGTCGCGCAGCTCCCGACGGTGGTTTCCGATCGCTGACCTTGACCAAGACCGCGGCCCGGCACCCCCTAGAGATCCTTGGTGGTCGGACTCGGGCGTCCAGGTTCGCGACGGCGGATCAGACGGCCTATTGGCTGCCGGCCGCGCCTGTGTCCGGCGCGTGCCCGTCTTAGCCCAAAGCGATCTGGTCTTGAACGGCGTTCGGGACCATGTCAGCGCCCGGTCTGGCCGAAACGTGCCGCTGCGGTCACTTCGGTTCAGCGGCAGCGGCAGCGCGCAGCTCGGTCATCTTCGTGTCCAGGGCCATCGACCGCCGCGGACCGGTGAACTGCTGCACGTGGTCGAGCAGCGCGGTCGCGGCGCGACCGACGATCTTCGGCGCGAGGATCGCGACCAGCTTGTCGAACTGCTGGACCGGCTTGGAGTAGTCCAGCAGGGCGGCGAACTCGTTGCCGGTGATGATGCGTAGCGTCAGAGCCGCCTCCGCCGGCGTGAGCTGGCCGAGCAGGGTCTCGCAGATCGCCGCGGCGGACCAGGACACCCCGCTCGCCCGCCCGAGGAAGATCTCGACCAGGCCGTTCACGTACTTCACGCGCACACCATCGGGAATCGGCAGAGTCCCGACGTAGGCGGCGAGCTCCCGGATGATCGGAGGCTCGGTGTAGAAGTTGTCCATCGCGTTGTGCGCGAGGTGCAGCCGGTCGAGCAGCACGTCGATGTCCGCGGTGCGGACGTCCTCGGGCAGGTAGGACTCGCCGTTGACGGACTCCAGGAACTCGCGCGCGAAGTCGGCCTGCTTGGTGTCCAGGTTCGCCTTGAACCGGGCGTGGCGGGTGCCGAAGCTGAACTTGGTGTCGTCGGTCAGGTGCGGCCACAGGTGGTGCAGGACGAGCCGGATGTTGTCGCGAGTGGTCGCGGTCGAGTCGAGCGTGACGTAGATCCCGAACAGGCCGTTCGCGAGCGTCTCGGCCTGGTCGGGGCGCAGCCCGTTGAACAGGGTCGTGAACGTGGCGGTGTCGGCGGCGGTCAGCGTCGTCGTCTTGATGTTCGACAGCAGCCGTGACGTGGCGACCATCGTGGAGGTCTGCGGGAGGGTGATGACCTCCTTGATGCAGGTCTCCATGTAGCCCAGCAGCGTGAACGGCTGCAGCTCGTGCTGGTTCGGGTGTGCGGCGCTGGCGTGGTTGCGCATGAAGCGAACGAGATCGAGCTGCTGGCGACCCACCGGAGAGATGAACCCGATCCGGGCGGCGGCCTGGATCAGTTCCTCGTCGGTGATCTTGACCAGATCGTCGGCTCCGCGCAGGTCCTTGCGCTTCTCGGGCGTGGCGACGGCCAGGTCGAAGAAGTAGTTCAGGTCGTAGGCGACGATCCGCTTGCGCAGCTCGGTGATCGTCTCGTCCCACAGGTAGTTCAGGGCCGCGTCGAACAGCCCGGCGCTCACCGCCATCATGAACTTCGACAGGTACATCGACTGGGCGCGCTTGTCGGTCGTGAGCCCGGCCATCGCGCCGTCCATGTTGGTCAGGACCTGGACGCGCTGCGGGACCGGCACGAGCACGCCGCCGGAGGGCAGACCCATCGCCTCGGCGTGGTTCAGCAGCGCCTCTTCGAACGCCGCGAGCGTGACCGGCAGACCGACCTCACCCGAGGAGGAGGTCACCGTGACCTCGGTGGACTCCGTCACCGCTCGGCCCCCTTGCTGGGCACAGATGCCCGCTCTTTCGATGTGGGACGCCAGGCTAGACGGCGCGGGTGGGCCCCGTCTCGGTCTTTGGACCGTTGCGTGCGTGGAACGGTGCGGCTCGACCGCGGCAAGGTGGATCTAGGACGGGGCGGGTGGGCGGTCCGGGTCGAGGAAGGTCACCTGTACCCGATCAGACAGCGAGTCGTCTGCCCAGGGGTCGTCGTGCTCCGGTGGAAGGTCGGGCCAGCGCCGGTTCACCTCCCGGTGTAGCCATTCGCGGGCGGCCTGGTACTCGTCCCCGGGTGTCACGTCGGGAGCGGCCCAGTCCGTCGGGACCTGGTCGACGCCGTCGACCGTGATCATCGGGCGGGGCCGTTCCCCGGAACGCACGCCGAATCGCAGCACCGATCCGCACGTCGATCCGACGTAGT
Organism: Cellulomonas sp. ACRRI; assembly: GCF_022346185.1. Lineage (GTDB taxonomy): Bacteria > Actinomycetota > Actinomycetes > Actinomycetales > Cellulomonadaceae > Cellulomonas. The sequence goes on from NZ_JAKRMS010000004.1 coordinate 18,602, forward strand.
CCGTGACCGGGTGCGCGCCATCGAAGCCGACGACGTCGTCACGTCGCAGGAGGTCGCTTACGTTCTGCCGCGCAGCTTCGGCTGGGTCAACCACCGTCACGGGAATGCCTGGGGCGATCGCTTCGGCGACGAAATGGCGCGTCTGCAGGTCGCCCGGGGGGAAGGAGTAACCGATCACGGTCAGCGACTTCGCGTGACGCAGGGCGTCGTGGGCGCGGCGCCACTGCGCCCGCAAAGACAAGTTGGAGTAGAACCCGCTCTTGGTACTGGTCGGCGGCACGATCAGCGGGACGAGGCCGTCGTGCAACGCGCGGTAACGTCCACGAGGCTCGGGCGCGGAGAACGCCGTGGACCACTGCAGCTCGGACTTCGTCAGCGTGATGCGGTCGCTGACCGGTGCGTTCGGCCCCCCGTAGGCCCAACTGATGGACCCGTGGAGCTTCAGAAGTTCCGGGATCCGGTCTCCGGAGGGCGAAGAGGAGAGCATCAACCCCACCCCGGGGGGATGCCGCTGCTCGAGCGCGACCGCGTACAGGTCGCTCCACGACTGCAGCATCCGCAGTGAGCTCAGACCCCGCTCGACCAGCAGGTCGTAGTTGAAGGAGCAAAGCACCGCCTGTCGATGCGACCAGTGCATCAGCAACCTGGTCATCCATTCGGGAGGCGGCGTCGCGGTCGCTCTCGCCTCACGCTCGACGATGACGTCCTGGACGGCTTGGCTCGCTTCGGCGAATAGGGCCTTGTTGCGGTAGTTCTGCGCGTCGGTCAGCCACGGCTGATCCACGGCGAGGTGCGACATCCATGCTTCGAAGTTCCCGCCATACGGGACCAGAGAGTCGGTGTGAAGGCCAACCCGAGGGAGGACCTCGTCGCTGAGGTCGTTCAGCAGCGGCATCGCTCCGCTGATTGCCCGGGAGAAGCCGGCACCGAGCAGGATGAAGTCGCGCCCCGGCGTCATGATCACAACCTACGGCAGTAGCTCGAGCCGGCACGTGCACCTCGCAGCGTTATTCGGTCCGACATGAACCTTCGTTACGATCTGCGCGAGTGCGCCGCTGGGCAACGACCGTCATCAACCGTCAACGTTGCGCGATCGGCTACGACACGAAACGCGATTGGACTCGGCACACATGGCTCAGAAGACGCAGATCACGCTCATCGACGACATCGACGGTTCCACCGCCGACGAAACCGTCACGTTCGCTCTGGACGGCATCAGCTACGAGATCGACCTCAACGGAGCGCACGCGAGCGAGCTCCGCGACACCATCTCCGGGTACGTCGGGCACGCTCGCAAGATCGCGGGACGCACCTCGGGCCGCACCGGGAGCCGCTCGCGCAGTGCGGGTCGGGACTACGAGCCGGCGACGGTGCGTGAGTGGGCTGCTTCGCGGGGAATCGACATCCCGGCACGCGGCCGCATCCCGAGCGCCGTGCTCGACCAGTACCGCGCGACGCGCTGAGGAGGGGCGGAGCTGGTGGTCGACTCCCACTACCTCGGGCCGGTGTCCGGTCTCGTTCCGCTGAACACCTGGGATGAGGTCGTCTCGGCGGCTCAAGCTGGTGTGCTGGACGAGAGTCAGTGGGTCGAGCTCAAGGAGCAGGTTCCTGCCTCGAACCGCAAGGCGAACACCGAACTAGCTCGGGACCTTGCCTCCCTCTCCCTCGATGGCGGGGTGCTGCTCATCGGGGTGCAGGACGACAACCGCAGGGCCGGTGTGGTCGTGGGAGTACCCCCGGAGGGCCTGAAGACGCGGCTATCGCAGGTCGCTCATGGGGCGATCAAGCCGCCGCTGCCGTTGACCGTGCGCGAGGTCACGCACCCGACCGACCCGGAACTGGTAGTTCTTGTTGTGGTCGTGCCGGCGTCGTTGTCTGCGCCCCACATGGTCGACGAGCGGTACTGGGGGCGCAGCGCGGAAGGCAAACGCGTGCTGAGCGACACCGAGGTGCGCCGCGTGCTGCAGGCGCGCGCCGAGCGCGCCTCCGGATTCACCGACCGGCTCGCCGGGGTCGCGGACCTCGACCCCCACCCGGCCCCGAATCGGCAGAACAGCCACCTGTTCCTGCTTGCCGAGCCGGTGGTGTCCGGCCTGTCCGACCGTCTCAGCTCGATGGTCGACAGGGGCCGCCTGCTGAGTTCGTACGTGGCAGCCCTCGAGCGAGGCGGACCGGACGTATCCCCGTCCATGGGTCACATCTCGTTCGTCCGCGAGCACCCGGACGGGTTCTGGATGTCGTACTCGGTCGACGACGCCCCGGAACGGGACACCCTGGTGTTGGTCGTCTGTGACGACTGTTCGATCCGTCTTGTCTCGGGCCGCGCGTCCGACACCCCCAGGACGGAACGCTTGGCGTTGACAGCGCACGTCATCACGACAGTGCATCAAGCACTACGGGTGGCCGCTGGCCTCGGTCGAGAGCACTTGGGCTTCGACGGGCAGTGGCAGGTTGGCGTGCGCCTGGACGACCTCAAAGGGGTGCGCAGCATCCGGTCGTTGCAGCAATTCGGAGCCAAGACGTACCCCGCGTACCCGAATGTTGACTACGAACGGGTCATCACGACGTCCAGCGACCAGCTCGTCGAGACGACCGCGGAGGTGGTCAGCCAGCTGCTCGGTGGCTACCTGCGGGGGCTCGGTCACTCGGAGGCGTACGAGACGCTCGCCCAGGTGAACACGATCTAGATCAACTAGCTCGTCGCCCCGCGCCTGCGGTCCCGGCCGGGGTCGCGTCCTGACCGCGACCGGAGCCTTGCGGGCCGGCTGGGCGCCGGTGCCCGCCGGTGCGCCCCCCGACGGCCCCGCCCTCACGGTGGTGTCCGAGCGGCCCCTACGCGCACCGCACCCGAAAGCCGGCTTCAGGTCCCACGATGACGTCACGCGTCCCCTGGCCCGCACCCGAAGACGATCCCATCTCGCGCGAGTTGCTGTGCTCCGGGCGTGCGGCCGTGTCTGCCGCACATCTACCTGGAGCCACCCGCCCTGTCCGAACTGCTCGCGTTCCCAGCAAGCAGTGACACCCCCTGGTGTCGGGTACGGCCGAGCCGGCGAGTGACGGCGGAGTGAGAGGGGAACGACGATGAACAACCAGGTCCCGATGTGCTGCGGGCTGCAGATGATGTGGGACGTCGACTGCTGGCGTTGCGTGCACGAGTGGACGTCGCACGTGCGTTCGTACCGTGGCCGCTGATCTTCAGAGTCTGGCGTTCGCGCGTCGGACGGCCGATCACCACTCACCTCGACAGGTCAGGTGTGTTCGACCGTCCGACGCGCTTGGTGTTGGAGGCGAAGGGAGGAACGCCAGGAACGGGCTGGTGAGCTCCGGGTCAGGACCGAACGAGCCGCGCGATCGCGTCGCTGGCTTCCTTGATCTTCAGGTCAGCGTCAGGGCCGCCCATACGCGCGGCGTCGAGCACGCAGTGCTTGAGGTGGTCGTCGAGAAGGCCGACGGCCACTGCCTGAAGCGCATTGGTCAGCGCGCTGACCTGCGTGAGGATGTCGATGCAGTACTTCTCGTCATCCACCATCTTGGAGATGCCCCGGGCCTGTCCCTCGATGCGACGCAGGCGCTTGAGGTACTCCTCCTTGTCGGAGATGTAGCCGTGGTGGGCGTGCTCCTCGGTCTGCGCGGTCATCGAAGCTCCATGGGTTCAGCAGGCGGGTTGAGGGGGGCGCTCAGGGGCCGGTGGGGCGCCGGATCGGTTGTGAGGCGGGACCGCCGGGATCGACGTCACCGAGCCCGCTGTGGCTCGCGTCGCGGCGAGCGGTGGTCTCTCGTTGCTGAGTGTATCTGGCGGCGCACCGTGCGATCGGGCTGCGTCGTGCATCAGCAACTCCGGGAGTGTGACCCTAGGTCGCGCGAGCGGCCGGTTGCCGTGCGACGTCCCGTTACTGCGACGGGGGCCTACCGTTCGCACGCGCCTTCGGGGAGTTCGGCGGGTATGCCCAGCACACCGGTCGAACAGAGCAGCACCGGCGCGGCGTGCCGGGGAAGGGCCGCGCGGGGCTGACCGAACTTCCGTGGGCGACGCACCCAGGGGGTGAGCCCGGTGCGTGGCAGAGGTGAACCGAGGCGTGGACTGTTCGGCGTCGCATCCACGACGTGGCAACAGGGTGCGACCGCGACCCGGCTGGCTGCGCGGAGCGGATCTGCACCCTCAGGGGTGGGGCACCGGCGGTGCGGGCGTCGCAGGAGCACTCGGTGCGACGGCGCACCTCCGCGAGGGCGCGATACCGCTCAATGTCCTGATCGACGAGCGCAGCGTCTTCAACTGAGCGACCGCTGGCCTCGAGGGCGCCGGGGAACAGACGGTTCACGCCCCAGACTGCTGACGCGACCCCAGCCCCGATTCCGAGGACCGCCAGCCAGCCGATCAAGCTCACCTGCCGCCTCGATCGCGCACGGCGAAGCGATATCCCATCGCGATGCGGTGATCACGCGGCCAGGTCATCGATCGGCTCCTTGTCGACTGGATCGGTGGCTAGCGAGACGGGCGCAGGTGCTGGTTGTTCGTGGCGTGCGGAGGCGCAGAACCGCGGAGTTCAGTTTGCACGGGTCGGCGCGCGACCTCGCAGCTCCTTTGCCAGTTTCTTCCGGGGCAGCCTGCCCGCGGAGAAGTATCGGCCGTCAAGCAACACCAACGGGTTCATCGCAGGTCGGTGCTCGCCGATGAGTGCCCTGCCTTCGTCGGAGTCGATGTCGACGATCCGGATGTGCATGGGGGCCTGTTCAGACAGTGTCGTGAGTGCTTGCTTGGCATCCTCGCAGAAGTGACAGGCGGGAGCGGTGACGACGGTGACGACAGGAAGGGCTGCCGGGGGAGTTGTCACGAGGCCGCCTCACATCGTCGGGAAAGGAGAAGGGTCGTCGGTGCTGGGCGCGGTCCCTGCGACGGGCTCGCCCGTCGGGTAGCTCGATGGATTGGAACGGTTCGAGCTCAAGGTGCGGTAACGGGTTGGCGACGAAGCCGACGCGCACGGCTGGTCGCCGACCTGCGGTCTTCTAGGCGGCGGCTTCATCGCGGCTGCGAGGCTGCTGGCCCGGCGTCGAGGTCGGCCTGCAGCCGTCGGTACAGATCGTCGTCGATGTCGCCGGAAGCAAACCACTCCTCAACTGCGACCCGCGGTGAGCTGCGCCGCGGAGCAGGGAAGATCCGAGCCACCGACCAGGCGGCCCAGGCAAGGATTCCTAGCCACGACGCCGCCATCACGAGCCACTCGACGGCACTCATCCGGCACCACCACATCCCTCGCGCTCCCGACCGACCGTGACCTGCTCGACGTCACCACCAGGGTTCCCGAGCACGGTCAAGTCCTCCCGTCCGCAGCATGAAGGTCTGATCAAGACGAGGCGTTCCGGGTCACCGCTGGGGCGCCAGCGGTGCTGGTGCCCGCGTCACCGTCTCCGGGCTCGATCCGCAGCGCGCCCCCTCGACCGGGAAGCACCAGCAGGACGACGCCCGCCACGATGCTGAGCATCGACCACAGCTGCGGCTGGGTGAGCCCGGCGACCACAGGTGTGTTCACGCGCAAGAACTCAACAGCGAACCGGGCTGCTCCGCTGAGCACGAGGTACCCCCCGAACAGGCCGGGGCCAGGCAGGCGGTGGCGAGCCCACCAAAGAACGGCGGCGATCGCGAACGCGGCGAGCGTGTCGTACAGAGGGGTCGGGTGGACGGGCACCGTGCTGGGAACGGCACCATGCGGGAACGCCATCGCCCAGGGCAGGTCGCTTGGTTTGCCGTAGGTTCCGTCGCCGGCGAAGAAGCAGCCCAGCCGACCGACACCGTAGGCGACCGTGAGCGGGATGGCAGTGGCACCGGCGACCTGCCCGAGGGGCAGCCGGTGGCGGCGGATCACGACGAGCGCGGACACTGTGCCCGAGATGAGCCCGCCGTACCAGGTGAAGCCCATGCCCCCGAGGTGGTGCCAGCTGAGGTCGTCGAGGTTCTCCAGCACGAAGTACACCTTCGCACCAACGAATCCCCAAACGGTCGCCCACAACACCAGGGAATGCGCGCTGTCGCGTTTGATCCCCAAACGGGAGAACGCCCGGCCCAAGAGGTAGGCGGCGATGAACGCAGCCGCGGCCTTACTCACGCCGTAGGTCTGGATATCGAGGCCGAAGATGCTGAACAGGACAGGGCGCACGTCGGGGCTTTCGTTCGTGGGGCAGCCGTCAGGGGATCGGCAAGGTCAGCGTGCCGCCCGCAGGTTGAGTGCGCCCCGAACGAACGGTTGGCGTTGGATCAAGCCCGGCGCCGTCCCAGTCGCCGTTCGATCAAGGTTCGATGAAGTCCCAGCCCGGGAGGGGACCCGCGCGGTCCGACGGAGACACAATGGCCCGCATGACCCTCCCTGCTGCACTGCGCGCTGTGGTCATCGACGACGAACGGCCGCTGGCCGGCGTCGTCGGCGGTTACCTCGAACGCGAGGGCCTGGAGGTCACGTTGTGCTACGACGGGCTCGAAGCCGTCGCGCTACTGCGCGCGACAGACCCGGATGTCGTGGTCCTGGACCTCGGGCTACCAGGGCTGGACGGGATCGAGGTGTGCCGGCAGCTGCGCACGTTCTCCGACTGCTACGTCGTGATGCTCACAGCGCGAAGCGACGAGATCGACACGTTGATCGGACTGTCCGTCGGTGCCGACGACTACATGAGCAAGCCGTTCAGTCCCCGCGAGCTCGTCGCACGGATCCGGGTGATGCTGCGCAGACCCCGACGGTCGACCGCGACACCGTCCGAGACCAGGCAGGTAACCCGGGAGCGGGTCCTGACGATCGGGGGCTTGAGCGTGAACCTCGATGCGCGCGAGGTCGAGGTCGACGGCGAGCCGGTGTCGTTGACGCGGCTGGAGTTCGACGTGCTTGCCGCGTTGGCCTCCCGCCCAGGGGTGGTGTTCTCCCGTGCTGCGTTGATTCGCGCGGTCTGGGGCGAGGGTTGGGTCGGCGACGAGCACCTCGTCGATGTTCACGTGCTGCATGTGCGGCGCAAGCTCGGCGACACCGCTCAGGAGCAGCGTTTCGTCCGCACCGTCCGCGGTATTGGCTATCGCATGGGACCGGGATGAGGACACGAGAGGTCATCGGCCCGGGCACTCTCGGACACCGTCTGCTGGTTGCGATCGCGGTGGTGCTGATCACGGCGGCGGCGACGGCGTGGGTCGTGGCGACCGTTGTGGGCCCGGCCCTGTTCCACGAGCACCTCGCCGAGGCCGGCGTTCAGGACCACGAGCTTGCGGACCTGCATGTCGAGGAGGCGTTTCAGTCGGCAAGCACGATCGCGCTCGCTCTGGCGATCGTGGTTGCCGCGGGAACCGCCTTGATCGTGAGCGTGCTCCTGACCCGACGGATCGGACGGTCGGTGACGCAGATGGCGCGTGCGGCTCGGCAGGTCGGCACCGGCCGGTTCGACGCGCGGGTCCCCCTGCCCGGGATCGGCAACGAGTTCGATGTCCTTGCCGGTGCGTTCAACACCATGGCAGAGCGCCTGGAAGCCGACGCCCGGCTTCGTGAACGTCTGATCGCGGACGTCGCACACGAGCTCCGGACTCCAGCGGCGACGATCGCGGCGTACGTCGAGGCGATCGAGGACGGTGTGCGGGTCATGGACACCGACACGGTCGCCGTCCTGCACGACCAGGCGCAGCGGCTCAACCGCCTCGCCCGCGACCTCGCAGCCGTGACCCGCGCCGAGAGCGGTGAACTGGACCTGCACCTCGAAGACGTGTCGGCCGTCGATCTGCTCGTCGCCGCCGAGCTCGCCGGGCGAGAACGCGCCGACGCGGCCGGCGTCACCCTGCAGGTGCACGCCCTGTCCGCAGTCGGGACGGTCCGCGTCGATCGGCTCCGGCTCGCGCAAGTGCTGGACAACCTGGTCGTCAACGCCGTGCGGCACACGCCCGATGGCGGGTCGGTGTCGCTGAACGCGGAATCCGCCGGACGGGGCATCGTCGAGCTGACGATCACCGACACGGGTGAGGGGATCGCCGCCGAGCACATCGACCACGTCTTCGAGCGCTTCTACCGCGTCGACAGCGCACGCGACCGGGACCACGGCGGATCCGGGGTCGGGCTGGCGATCTGCAGGGCAGTCGTTCACGCCCACCGCGGCACGATCCAGGCCGCCTCGCAGGGCCTTGGTCGCGGTACGACCTTCACCGTGCGTCTACCAGCCGCACCCTGAGACTGAGGATCAGCGGCGCCTCTCGCAGGCTTCATCGGAACTCAACGAGCACCTGACCAGACCGCAAGATCCCCCCGGCACCGTTGGAACCATGCCCGACATCCCCGGGGGGTTCGATGGCGCGGACACCCCGCGCATCACCGTCGTCCGCTCACCCGCCTGCCACCAGTGCGACTCCGCCCTCCGAACTCTCGGGTGGCTGCGCAACGTGATGCCCATGCGTGTCGATGTCGTCGAGGCGACGTCCGATGACGGTGCTCGCCTCGTGGCCGAGCACCGTGCGCCGATGAGTCCGCTGGTCCTGCTCGATGGTGAGTTCGTCAGCTCGGGGAAGCTGCGCACCGGTCGGCTGCTGGACCTGTTGCGCGCCCACGGCTACACCGTGCCGCTCGAGGCGATCCGCTGATGGGATCGCAGCTGCTGACCACCGGTAGCGTCCTCGCTGCTTTCTTCGCCGGCGGAGTCGCACTGTTTGCGCCCTGCTGCATCGTCTTCTTGGCACCGAGCTACCTTGCGGGCGCGGTGAAGAACCGCCGTTGGCGGCTCCTGCCGTTGACGTTCGTGTTCGCTGCCGGCCTCGCCACGGTGCTGCTGCCGATCACGCTCGGGGTCAGCATGGTCGCCGGAGCGATCGCCAAGTACCACGCGCCCCTGTACTACGCCGGTGGGGTCCTCATGCTCGCACTGGCGGCGTTCGCGCTGTCCGGGCGGATGTGGTCGCTGCCCAGCGCGCTGCGCGCCCCGGACACCCGCCGCGGTGACACCGGGAGCTTCTACGCCCTCGGGGTGTTCTCCGGGATCGCGTCGAGCTGCTGCGCACCTGTCCTGGCCGGGGTGATGACCCTGTCGGCGCTGTCCGGATCTCCCGGAGGCGGGTTGCTGCTCGGTATCGCCTACGTGTTCGGCATGGTCTTCCCGCTGTTCGTCATGGCTCTCATCTGGGACAAGGCACGGCTGCGTGAGCGCCGATGGATGACCCCCAAGATCGTCCGCCTGCACGCGGCCGGCCGGACACTGGTGACCAACTCGCTGAACCTCGCGGTCGCGATCGGGTTCACTGTCATGGGCGTCGTGGTGATGCTGCTGGCCGACAGCCCGGACATGACCCGAGGAACCGCGGCGCAGGCCGCGATCGGCCGCGGCCTGACTGCGCTGTTCTCCCGGTTGGAACGGTGGAGCGACCCCGTTCCCGAACCTGTGCTCGGACTGGCACTGGTCGCCCTGGCGGCCGTGTTCGTCTGGGGCACGCTCTCCGAACGCCGCCGCACGACGAAGCAAGCCGGGGCAAACCTAGACGCCCCCGGTGAGACACCCCCGACGCCCGCGGATGCCGACGGCAGCTGCCACGGTAAGAGCGAAGGAGCAGCTCGATGACGTCCGCCAAGGTCGCCCGCGACCGCCGCGCAGCCGCGATCGCACGAGTTCGCGAGGACCAGCGCAGACACGATCGACGACGCAAGCTCATCGTGAGCGGCGCTTCGGCCTTCATCGTCGTACTGATCGCCGCCGTGGTCACGGCCGCGCTGCTCAGTGCCCGCGTCACGACTTCAAGCAACCTGGGGCCCGCGCCCGACTTCACGCTCCAGACAACCGACGGCAACAGCGTCACGCTGTCCGACTTCCGCGGTTCTCCGGTCATCTTGTACTTCAGCGAAGGCGCCGGATGCGGGTCGTGCCTGCAGCAGATGGGCGAGATCGAGAAGGACGCCGCGTTCGCTGACGCCGGTATCACTGTGCTGCCGATCGTGATGAACACCGCCGAGCAGATCACCGCCGACATGAAGACCTACGGCGTCACCACGCCGTTCCTCCTGGACGACGGGACCGTGTCGAAGGAGTACGACACCCTCGGCACCGGCATGCACCAGGGGCTCCCCGGACACAGCTTCGTGCTGGTCGACGCCGACGGTGAACGCGTCTGGTCTGGGAACTACCCCTCCATGTGGCTGGCTCCCGAGGCCCTGCTCAAGGAAGTGCAGGAACGACTGACCGACTGACAGCCGCCGGATCCCGAAGGGAGCATCACGGGCGCCCGTCCGCGCCCACGTTGCCGCGACCGCGTCTGCGCAACCGCCGCGGCAACGACCCGCCGATCACGATCACACCGTGGCCGACAGCACGACACGCCCGTCGCCCCACCCTCGGCCGCGACAGGCACCACGCCGACCAAGGAGCGACCCATGTCCTCGAAGAAGACCCGCGCCGTCGCCGGCACCGCCGCGACCCTCACGCTCGGGATCCTGCTCACCGCCTGCTCGGCAGGTGAGGCGTCCACCAGCGACCAGCAGAGCCCCGCAGCGTCCTCGGCTACCGCGGCGACGTCCGTCGAGCACAACGACGCCGACGTGGAGTTCGCGCAGATGATGATCCTGCACCACCAGGGCGCACTCGACATGGCCGTCCTCGCCGAAGGACGAGCCCAGAACGAGCAGGTGCAGGACCTGGCCGCACGCATCCAGTTCGCGCAGCAGCCCGAGATCGACCTCATGACCTCCTGGCTCAAGACCTGGGGCGAGGAGCCTGCCGCGAGCGACGACACCATGGGCGGCATGGACCACTCCGGCGGCCACACCGGCATGGCGGACGACGACCAGATGCAGCAGCTGCAGGACGCCGGCGCGGACTTCGACCGCATGTTCCTGGAGATGATGATCGACCACCACACCGGCGCGATCACCATGTCCGAGGAGTACCGCGACAACGGGCAGAACGAGGACGCCCTCCAGCTCGCCGACAAGATCATCGCCGACCAGACCGACGAGATCGCCGAGATGGAGAGTCTGCTCGACCAGATCTGACGCGGCCCCCGAACGCAACGCCACCGGCCTCGCCCCCCTGAGCCGGTGGCGCTGCTCTGCCTCAGATACCGCACCGGCTTCATCGATCCTTGACCGGTACTGCCGGACGGACTTCACCGGCCCGGATCATGCTGGAGATGACCCAGCCGCTCGCTGAGCAGACGGAGAACGACCTTGATCAAGCACCACCTCAAGCACATGGCGCTCGGAGTCGCTGTCATCCTGGGGCTGCTCCTGGCGTTTGGTGTCGATCTGTCCACCGCCTTCCGCTACGCACTCCTGCTGGCGTGCCCCCTGGGAATGGCGGCGATGATGCTGTTCATGGGACGCGGCAGGGACCGCAGCCACGGGCATCAGGGGTCTCACGACCACCGTGGGCACGAACGCGTCGCTGCGAACGCTGGTGGCGAGAACCGGCCCACCCGCGACGAGCACGAGCCGATCGCCTGACAAGGACCGACATCTCCACGCCTGCGCAAACCTCCATCGACGCTGAGTCCGAAACCCACGATGGCCGCGACAAGTTGAAGACATGCCCTCGCACCTGACCCCATCCGAGGCGCACCCCGCTGCACAACCCGGCCCGCGTCGCTCACGAACGCGATCGCTCTGGTCCACCGCGACCAGCGGCGTCGGGGCCGTGCTCGGCATCGTGCCGCACCTGTTGCACCACATCGGCCCGTTGGTTGGCACGGCGGTGGTCGCCGGTTCAGGGGGCACAGCTCTGTTCGCGGTTCTCGGGTTGCTGGCGTCCCTTCCGATGCTGCGCAGACTGCATCGGCGCACGGGCTCGCTGTGGGCGCCCGCGATCGCGTTGGTGCTGTTCATCGGAGCGTTCGCGGTCTCCACGTTCGTCGTCGGTCCGCTCATCAGCGACATCGGCTCCGCGCCCGCAGGCGAGGACGTGCACGAGAGCCACCACACCAGCGGCGGTGAGTCCTGATCGAGGCGACCGCCGGACCGGTGCCCCTGCTGTGCTCCCGGCGTCGACGCGTGATCGCAGCGGCGTAGGGCCAGCACGATCTGAGCTGATCTCAGCTGGCAACGACAAGAGGCAACGTGCACCCCGGCGTCGTGCGCCGGGGTGGTTCGCAGCAGCCCCTGGGGATCGGGTCACCGGACTGCTCGGGTTGTGGCGCGACCCGAACACGCACAGGGCCTGCCCTGACGTCCCGACGCGATCTGCGCCGGCCGGTTGGCGCCCCGACGCGCGGGCGCGGGCAGAACGGGGGTCGACGTGCGATCCGGCCGTTCGGAATACCCCCAGGGGGTACCTGTGTTACGGTGGCGAAGGTACCCCAGGGGGGTACCCCGTCGAAGAGGAGAGAACCATGGCTGTGATCGAGTTCCAGGTGACCGGTATGACCTGCGGGCACTGCGAGATGTCCATCCGCAACGAGGTCGGTCAGATCCCCGGCGTCGAGAACATCGATGTCAGCGCCCAGACCGGCAAGCTCGTCGTCACGGCGTCCCAGCCCGTCGAGGACGGCGCCGTGCTCGCGGCCGTCGACGAGGCCGGGTACTCCGCGGTGCGCGTGTGAACGCCGGCGCGCGCCTCGGACTGTACGCCGCGGGTGTCGCGGTCGCCTTCGCTGGAGCGTTCGGCGTCGCGTCCGCGGCGGTCCCGCAGAGCGTGGTCGACGACTGGAACGCTCGCGCAGCCGCCGAGGACCACGGAACCACTGAGGAGCACGGAAGCACGGAGGAGGACACGATGACCCAGGCCGTGCCCGCCGGGCTGTCGCTGTCGTCGGGTGGTTACGAGCTGTCGCCCGTGACCGCACCCGTGACCGTCGGCGAGTCCGGGGAGCTCAGCTTCCAGATCCTGGACGCAGACGGGGAGCCCTTGCGTGACTTCACCGCCTCGCACGAGAAGGACCTGCACCTGATCGCGGTCCGATCGGACGGCGCGCTGTTCGAGCACGTGCACCCCGAGCTCGACCACGAGACCGGGACCTGGAGCACGCCGTGGCAGTGGCAGGAGGGCGGGTCGTACCGGGTGTACGCCGACTTCGTCACCGGTGCGGACGACGCCAAGGTCACCCTCACCCGGACCGTCGAGGTCCACGGCGAGTACAAGCCGATGCACTCGATGGGCGAGCAGACCACCGACGAGGTCGACGGGTTCGACGTGTCGATCGACGGACAGCTCGTCGCCGGCGCGACTAGCGACCTGACCATCACGGTCACCCGTGACGGTCAGCCCGTCACCGAGCTCGAGCCGTACCTCGGCGCCTTCGGTCACCTGGTGGCCCTGCGCAGCGGCGACCTCGCCTACCTGCACGTGCACGCCATGGGCGAAGACCCGGAGCCCGGTGACACCACCGGCCCGGAGGTCATGTTCGCCGCAGAGGCACCTACCGCGGGTCAGTACCTCCTCTACCTGGACTTCCAGGTCGACGGGCAGGTGCACACCGCTCAGTTCACGCTCGACGCCGTCCACGGAGACGGCACCAGCGGCGCCACTCACGACGACGCGGAGTCCAGCGACCACTGACCGCCAAGGCCGGTGCGTTGACGAGAGAAGGAAGTGATGAGCACACCTGTGTTCCCGAACGCGCAGACAGCAGTCGAGCTGGAGATCACCGGCATGACGTGCGCGTCGTGCGCGATGCGGATCGAGAAGCGGCTGAACCGCCTCGACGGTGTCGAAGCGACGGTGAACTACGCAACCGAGAAGGCCAAGGTCAGCGTCCCGGAGGGCTACGACCCCGCGCTGCTGGTCGCCGAGGTTCAGAAGACCGGGTACGGCGCGGCGCTGCCCAAGCCGAAGACCTCGAAGAAGACCGAGGACTCCGGAAGCGGTGACGAGCCGGACACCGAGCTGCTGTCCCTGCGCAACCGCCTGATCGGCGCGGTGGTGCTGACCATCCCCGTCATCGCGATGGCCATGGCGCCGGCGCTCCAGTTCACCTACTGGCAGTGGGCTTCGCTCGCTCTTGCCGCGCCAGTGATCATCTGGGCGGCGTGGCCGTTCCACAAGGCGGCCTGGGCGAACCTCAAGCACGGCACCGCGACGATGGACACCCTCATCTCGATGGGCACCACCGCGGCGTTCCTGTGGTCGCTGTACGCGCTGTTCTTCGGAACGGCCGGCGAGCCCGGGATGACGCACGCGTTCGAGTTCACGCTCGCACCGTCCGACGGCGCCTCGAACGTCTACCTCGAGGTCGCCGCGGGCGTCACGATGTTCATCCTGCTGGGCCGTTACTTCGAGAAGCGGTCCAAGCGCCAGGCCGGTGCGGCGCTTCGCGCCCTGCTCGAGCTCGGCGCGAAGGAGGTCGCGGTCCTGCGCAACGGCGTGGAGACCAAGATCGCGATCGAGGACCTGGTCGTCGGGGACGAGTTCATCGTGCGGCCGGGCGAGAAGATCGCCACCGACGGTGTCGTGGTGTCTGGCAGCTCGGCGGTCGACGCCTCGATGCTGACCGGTGAGTCCGTGCCGGTCGAGGTCGGTGAGGGTGACCCCGTCACCGGCGCCACCGTGAACGCCGGCGGCCGTCTGGTCGTGCGTGCGACTCGCATCGGGTCGGACACCCAGCTGGCGCAGATGGCCAAGCTCGTCGAGGACGCCCAGACCGGCAAGGCCGAGGTTCAGCGCCTCGCCGACCGGATCTCGGGGATCTTCGTCCCGATCGTGATCCTGATCGCCTTCGGTGCGCTCGGCGCCTGGCTCGGAGCCGGCTTCCCGATCGCAACTGCCTTCACCGCCGCTGTCGCCGTCCTGGTGATCGCGTGCCCGTGCGCCCTGGGTCTGGCTACCCCGACCGCCCTGCTCGTCGGGACCGGTCGCGGTGCTCAGATGGGCATCCTGATCAAGGGCCCCGAGGTCCTGGAGTCCACCCGCAAGGTCGACACCGTGGTGCTGGACAAGACCGGCACCGTCACCACCGGCAAGATGACGCTGGTCGACGTGGTCGTGGAGCCCGGCACCGACCGCAGCGAGCTGCTGCGGCTGGCCGGTGCCCTTGAGGACGCTTCCGAGCACCCGATCGCGCAGGCGATCGCGAAGGGCGCCACGCAGGAGATCGGCGCGCTGCCGGTCCCCGAGGACTTCGTGAACGTCGAAGGCAAGGGCGTGCGCGGCGTGGTCGAGGGCCGCAAGGTCCTCGTCGGGCGTGAGTCGCTGCTCGCCGAGGACTCCGCGGGACTGAGTGCTGACGTCGCGGCCGCCAAGGCCAACGCCGAGCGGCAGGGCAAGACGGCGGTCGCGGTCGGCTGGGACGGCGCGGCACGCGGCGTCCTGGTCGTGGCCGACACCGTCAAGCCCACGTCCGCCGAGGCGATTCAGCAGATGAAGGCCATCGGTCTCACGCCGGTCCTGCTGACTGGTGACAACGAGGCCGTGGCCCGGCAGATTGCCGCCGAGGTCGGCATCGACGAGGTCATCGCCGAGGTCCTGCCGAAGGACAAGGTCGAGGTCGTCGCCCGGCTGCAGAAGCAGGGCAAGTCGGTGGCGATGGTCGGTGACGGCGTGAACGACGCCCCGGCCCTGGCTCAGGCCGACCTCGGCCTGGCGATGGGAACCGGGACCGACGTCGCGATCGAGGCGTCCGACCTGACGCTCGTGCGGGGCGACCTGCGCAGCGCCGTCGACGCGATCCGCCTGTCCCGCAAGACCCTGAAGACGATCAAGTCCAACCTGTTCTGGGCGTTCGCCTACAACACCGCGGCCATCCCGGTCGCTGCTCTCGGCCTGCTCAACCCGATGCTTGCGGGCGCCGCCATGGCGCTGTCGAGCGTGTTCGTCGTGGGCAACAGCCTGCGGCTGCGTGGGTTCAAGAGCACCGCAATCTGAGCGTTCGCTTCACGTCGCTCAGCCATACCGAAAGAGAAGGAATCCCGACATGAGCAACGAGCACCAGCAGCTGCCCGTGACCCAGGCGTCCTCCGGCGGCTGTTGCGGCAGCCGCGCGCAGGCCGAGCCGCAGCAGACCACGATCGCTGCCGACGACATGGCGACCTGCCCCGTGATGGCCGGCAGCGCCGTGGTCAAGAGCGTCGCCGAGGCCCAGGGCCTGTTCCGCGACTACAAGGGCCAGCGCTACTGGTTCTGCTGCGCGGGCTGTGGCCCGCTGTTCGACGCGGACCCCGAGAAGTACACCGCGGCGGCCTGACCGCCGCCGAGGCCCGCGGCGGCTATCTCACCGCCGCGGGCCTCCGGTCCGGGCCCCTTCCCGGCAACGGCTCATCCGTGGCCCGTCAGCCCATGACCGACGTCCCGGAACCGAGACAAGGAGCACACGAATGAAGCAGCACAAGGTGCTGATCCTCGGAGCAGGAGCCGCCGGGGCCGCCGCCGCGCGCGTCTTGAACGCCTCGCAGGAGGTGGAGGTCACCGTCATCGGTGCCACCGGGGAGGCCCCGTACAACCGGACCTTGGTGAACAAGGGTGTCGCTGTCGGGCTGTTGACTCCCGAGCAGGCACGCGTGCCGGGCCTGGACGTCGTCGCGGACACGGTCGACGGTGTCGATCCGGACTCCCGGACCGTGCACCTTGCTTCCGGTGCCACGACGACGTTCGATGCGCTCGTCGTCGCGACCGGGAGTGCGCCCCGCGCCTTGCCCGCGACCGTCCGCGGTGCGGACGTGGCCGGGGCCGCCGGGCTGCTCACGACACTGCACTCCTTGCAGGACGCGGTCAGGGTTCGGGACCGGCTTGCTGGCCGGTCCGCCCGTGTCGTGATCTTCGGTGCGGGCCTGGTGGCCGCTGAGACTGCGACCCTGCTGCGCGACCGCGGGCACCAGATCACCCTTGTGGCTCGCACGGACATGGCCGGAACGAGCGCCTTCGGCGATCACGTTGCGGCCCGCCTGCGCGACCTGCACGAGCGGAACGTGACCACCCAGTTCGGGCGAGCCGTAACCGAGATCGACGTCGCCGACGACCTTCTGGACATCACCTTGGACGACTCCACGCATGTGCTCGCGGACCTCGGGATCGTTGCCCACGGCACGAGCCCTTCGGCGCCCGGGCCCTGGTACGACGGTGTGCCGGTCGACGACCGTCTGCGGAGCGCACACGACAGTGTGTACGCCGCCGGTGGTGTGGCTGTGCACGACGACCCGAGCCTCGGGACGTGGCGCATCGACCACTGGGCCGACGCCGCAGCGCAGGGTGAGCACGCCGCGAAGAGCGTGCTGCACGACCTCGGGCTCGACGCCGACCCGGGCGCGTACCTGCCGCGCAGCGCTTTCACCGCGCAGGTCTACGGCACGACCGTCGCGGCGGTCGGCCTGACCGGCGGTCACACGACCGCGAGTTTGACCAGTGACGACCCGCTGGTCGTTCGGCACGAGTACTCCGGCCGTACCACCGGTGTCAGCGGTGTCGACTCCGCGATCCAGGTGTTTGAGTGGATGCCTCGCCTGCACGCCGAGGCCCACGTCTAGGGCGCCACGCGCCCCACAGAGAACGAACCTCGCCCACGGGCACCGCGCGACTCGTTCGCGGTCCGGCACCCGACAAGCACAGGGAGTGAACTTCAATGAGCGATCCCCACGCGAACCACCGCGACCACGGGTCGAAACCTCGGCACGGCGATCCTCACGCCGGGCACGACGCACACGCGTCGACCGCCACGCAGGCGGATCACGGCCAGATGGACCACGCCGCCATGGGTCACGGCGAGATGGACCACGCCGCCATGGGCCACGGCCAGATGGACCACTCGGCCATGGGCCACGGAGGGCACGGCGGGCATGGTGGACACGGAGACCACGTCGGTCAGTTCCGTCGCCTCTTCTGGATCAACCTGATCATCGCCGTCCCGGTCGTGGCGTTCTCGCCGATGTTCGCGATGATCCTGAACTACGAGGTCCCCGACGCGCTGCGCTGGATCGCCCCGATTCTCGGGACGGTCATGTACGCGTGGGGCGGGTGGCCGTTCCTGACCGGTGCGGTCGGTGAGCTCAAGACCCGCAAGCCCGGCATGATGCTGCTGATCGGCTTGGCGATCACGGTTGCGTTCTTCGCTTCCTGGGGAGCCACTCTCGGTCTGCTGCACCACGAGCTCGAGTTCTGGTGGGAGCTGGCGCTCCTGATCGTGATCATGCTCCTGGGTCACTGGATCGAGATGCGCTCGCTCGCGCAGACGACCTCCGCGCTCGACTCCCTCGCGGCTCTTCTGCCGGACGAGGCCGAGCGGGTCGAGGGCGACCAGGTCGTCAAGGTCGCCCCCGCCGACCTGCAGGTCGGTGACGTCGTCCTCGTTCGCCCGGGCGGCAGCGTCCCGGCCGACGGCAAGATCGTCGACGGCAACGCGGACATGGACGAGTCCATGGTCACCGGGGAGTCGCGGCCCGTCAGCCGCGGCACCGGGGACCCGGTCACGGCCGGCACTGTGGCGACCGACTCCGGTCTGCGGGTCGAGATCACCGCCGCCGGCGACGACACCATGCTCGCGGGAATTCAGCGGTTGGTCACCGAGGCTCAGAACTCGTCCTCGCGTGCTCAGCGCATCGCTGACCGCGCCGCCGCGCTGCTGTTCTGGTTCGCGCTCGTCGCGGCCGTGATCACCGCGATCGTGTGGACCGCCGTCGGTGATCCCGACGCCGCGGTCGTGCGCACCATCACCGTGCTCGTCATCGCCTGCCCCCACGCCCTGGGTCTGGCCATCCCGCTCGTGGTGTCCATCGCCACCGAGCGTGCGGCCCGCGGAGGGGTCCTGGTCAAGGACCGTCTCGCGCTCGAGAGCATGCGCACGATCGACACCGTCATGTTCGACAAGACCGGCACCCTGACCAAGGGCGAGCCCACCGTCTCGGACATCGAGACCAGCGGCGATGTCGACACCGACACCCTGCTCGCGTACGCGGCCGCGGCTGAGGCCGACAGCGAGCACCCGCTGGCGCGTGCGATCGTGCGTGCCGCCGGCGAGCGTGACGTGACCGTCCCGAAGGCGACCGGGTTCTCCTCGACTCCGGCTGTGGGCGTCACCGCCACCGTCGACGGGCACGAGATCCGGGTCGGAGGCCCGCGACTGGTCACCGAGATCGGCGGCAAGGAGGTCGGGTCCGCCGAGCAGTGGCGCGGTGAGGGCGCGATCGTCCTGCACGCCGTGCGTGACGGTCAGGTCATCGGCGGGTTCAAGCTCGCCGACGAGGTCCGTCCCGAGTCGCGCGAGGCGGTCGATGCGCTGCACGCCCTCGGCATCGAGGTCGTCATGATGACCGGTGACGCGAAGGCGGTCGCAGACGCGGTCGGCAAGGAGCTCGGGATCGACCGGGTCCTGGCGGACGTGCGGCCCGAGGACAAGTCCGCGAAGGTCGCCGAGCTGCAGTCCGAGGGCAAGAAGGTCGCGATGGTCGGCGACGGAGTGAATGACGCGCCGGCACTCGCACAGGCGGACGTGGGCATCGCGATCGGCGCGGGAACTGACGTGGCGATTGCGTCCGCGGGCGTGATCCTGGCCAGCTCGGACCCGCGCTCGGTCCTCTCGGTGATCGAGCTGTCCCGGGCTGCCTACCGCAAGATGAAGCAGAACCTGTGGTGGGCCGCTGGGTACAACCTGATCTCGGTGCCCCTGGCCGCGGGCGTGCTCGCACCCATCGGGTTCGTCCTGCCGATGTCCGTCGGAGCGATCCTCATGTCGTTGTCCACGGTGGTCGTCGCCCTGAACGCGCAGATCCTGCGCCGCATCGACCTGAGCCCGCAGTCCAGCGTCCGGTCGATCCTGAGCCGCTGAGAGGAGAACCCCTCATGACCGCAATCGCTACCGAGCCGCACACCGACAACGCCCACTGCGGCTACATCTCCGACAAGGCGCTGTACATGCGACGCATGCGCCGCATCGAGGGGCAGGCACGCGGGGTGTCCAAGATGGTCGACGAGGAGCAGTACTGCATCGACATCCTCACGCAGATCAGTGCCCTGACTAGCGCGCTGAGGGCTGTTGCGACGGGCCTGCTCGATGACCACCTCAGGCACTGCGTCCTGGACGCGGCGCGCATGGGTGATGCAGAGGCAGAGGTCAAGATCAAAGAGGCAAGCGACGCGATCGCTCGTCTTGTCCGTTCCTGACCGAAGAGCCCGAGTCGATCAGTTGTTCCGGCCCTCGGCACCGCGATGTGCCGAGGGCCGAGGCATGCCCGGGCCTGTCACGCGACTTCCCGGGTGGTGCAGCCGCACCGGATGAGCTTCATGTAACGAAAGGTGATCGTGGCAGTGACCGTCAGTGTCGGAACTCGAGCACATCTCAGAGTTCAGCGTCGAGTCGTGCGGATCCTCGCCACGGGACAGGTGCTCAGCGGCGTCGGCACCGGAGCGGCGGTGAGCACCGGGGCGCTTCTCGTCTCGAGTGTCACCGGCTCTTCCGCGTGGTCGGGGATGGCGTCCACCGCGAACACCCTGGGCGCGGCCTTGGCTGCCGTGCCGCTGGCGGTTCTTGCTCAGAGGCACGGCAGGCGGCCGTCGCTCACCGGCGGGGCCGTGGCCGCGGCGGCGGGAGCGGCGCTCGTGGTCCTGGGCGCGGGATCGAGGGCGGCGTGGCTCGTCGTCGCCGCGATGATCGTGATGGGCACGGGCACGGCGTTGAGCTTCCAAGCTCGCTTCGCCGCCACCGACCTGTCGACGGACACCACCCGTGGCAAGGATCTCTCTCTCGTTGTCTGGGCGACGACGGTGGGAGCAGTGGCGGGGCCGAACCTCACGACGGTCAGCGACACGTTTGCGCGATCGCTTGGCCTGCCCGAGCTGACCGGTGGGTTCGTCATCGCAGCGATCGCGCAGCTTGCAGGAGCCTTGGTTTACTTCGCGGGGCTGCGACCCGATCCGCTCGTCGTGGCCTGTACGGCCCAGGCGGGCGTGGCCGAACCTGGAAACCAGCTGCGAGGCGGGGCGTGGCGCGTGCTTGCCTCGAACGTCGCGGCTCGTCGGGCGGTTCTCGCTGTCGCGGGAAGCCATGCCGTGATGGTCGCGTTGATGAGCATGGCTCCGGTTCACCTGACCGACCATGGTGGATCGTTGACCTCGGTGGGTGTGACGATCAGCCTTCACGTCGCTGGGATGTTCGCTTTGTCCCCGGTGTTCGGTGCCTTGGTTGACCGGCTTGGCGCGACGCGGGTCATCCTGATCGGGCAAGGGTTGCTGCTACTGGCGTTGGCGACCGCGTTCTTCAGTGCGGATCGGCAGTCGCTGGTGACCTTCAGCCTGCTGTTCCTGGGGCTGGGCTGGTCCGCCGCCACCGTTGCGGGCTCGACACGGCTGAGCGAGGCGGTCGAACTGTCACGGCGAACCAAGGTCCAGGGAACCTCGGATCTCCTGATGAACCTTGCGGGTGCGGTCGGCGGCGCAGCGGCCGGCCCGATCCTGGCGCAGGTCGGCTTCGATGGGCTCGCGGGGGTCCTGGTCATCGTGGTGCTAGGCGTCGTTGCGGGTCAGCTACGGCGGGGATGAGCGGGAGATCACGCTCTACGGGTTCGGAAGGTACCCCCTGGGGGTATACGATCGACTTCGGCACTCGGGAGTTCCTTGATCAGCCAGGGTGTCATGGTGGCGTGGCCGAGAGGCGAGGCAGCGGCCTGCAAAGCCGTGTACGTGGGTTCGAATCCCATCGCCACCTCCCCGATGCCCTGCGCTCGCGCACTTTCCCGTGAGCGCGGGTGGTGGGCCTGCCACGCCGCGATCGGCGCCGGCTGAGATTTGCGATCTGATCCTCACCGGCTCGGTTCGCTCATCAAGGCATGGATATGGCCGCACAGCGAAGCGGGCGTCCCGGTGGCCCTGAGCAGGCGCTCGGTGCTCGCGATGACGTCCGCCAGCAGGCGAGGTTCCGCGAGTGAGAACCACGAGGCCCTGCCCTCCGTCCGAACGGATACCAGCTCACACTCGCGCAGGTGGCTGAGGTGCTTGCTCACGGTCGATTGTGCCAAACCGATGTGGTCGACCAGGTCGCGGACGCGGTGCTCGCCGCTGGCGAGATGTTGGACGATGCTGAGCCGCGCCGGATCTGCGAGCACGTGGAAGAGGTGCGCGTAGGCGGCAGTGGCGCCGGCATCGAGTTCTCGCTTCTCTGGCATCGACACATCCCGATGATAGCGCCTTGAGACGATCAAATGCGCGGCTGATGGTCGCCAGTGATTCGCCGGCTCGGAGGTGGCAAGCACGAGCGGGTCGGTGGGTGCTTCGCATCCACCGACCCGGCGCAGTGTGCCGATGCTCGCCCCTATCTGCCCGCTGCGCCCCTCGATCGAGCGTCCTGCGCGAGCGTGCTCACGGGTGGACCGCGCCAGCAGGCTCGTCGTGGTGGGCGCCGTCCGTCTCGACCTGGAACGTGGAGTGCTGGATCGAGACCGGGAAGTGGTGCGCGACGCATTCCCGAACGTCCTGCAGGATGCTCGGCGCGTGTCCGTCCGTGAAGCACTCGGCGTCCACCACGACGTGCGCGGTGAGCGTCGGCAGGCCAGTCCCGACGGTGGAGGCGTGCAGGTCGTGGACGTCGCGAACGTGCTCGAGAGCCAGGATGTGCGTCCGGACTTCGTCCAGGCTCAGTCCTTGCGGGGTGAACTCCATCAGGACCGCGGTGGTCTCCCGCACGATCTTGATCGCCCGGGGCACGATGAGGAGCGCGATGAACAGTCCGGCAATCGCGTCGGCGCGCTGGAACCCGGTCGTGCTGATCACGATCGCGGCGATGATGACCCCGAGCGAGCCGAGAGCGTCGTTCGCGACCTCCAGGAACGCTGCGCGCATGTTGAAGTTCGCTCCGCGGCTCGAGGACAAGATCGCTAGGCCGGCGATGTTCGCTGCGAGCCCGATGATGCCGAAGATGAGCAGCTCGTTGGAGGCGACCTCCGGCGGGTCTAGCAGGCGCCGCACTCCCTCGATGGCGGCGTAGGTGCCGACGACGATCAGCAGGGTCGCCTGTGCCAACGCGGCGAGGACCTCGATCCGGCGAAAGCCCCAAGTGCGCTTTGCGCTCGCCGGCTTCAGCATCAGCGTCGCGGCGATCAGGGCGACGAGCAGTCCGGTCGAGTCGGTCAGGGCGTGGGCGGTGTCGGTCAGCAGTGCGAGGCTGCCGGTGACCCAGGATCCGATGGCCTGTGCGATCACGACGCCGAACGTCAGTGCGAACGCGATCATGAGCTTCTTGCGCATGTCGGGCACCTGCCCGGCCTGCTGCGGGCTGGGCCCGTGGTTGTGTCCGGCTCCCATCGTGGGCTCCTCCCGTGGGGTCGTCAGGTTCGCCTGACGGTGGTGTGCGGCGTCTCGTTTCCAACCAGCGCGAGTCATCGTTCAAGGGCGATGCTAGCGATGGGTGACGATATATGCGAGATGTTTCAAGTGTTATCGTCGTCACTGTTCGCTCGAGCCGCCACGCGCGAGGGGCTTGGCGCAGTGGACTGCGTCGAGCCCGCTACCTACTCTGCTCATATGAACGGCTCTTCACACGCCGGCGAGGCGGGGTCGGGACTCCTCGACCCGCATGAGGCTGCCGTCTTGTCGCACACGTTCCGACTGCTCGGTGACCCCGCGCGGTTGCGGCTTCTCATCGGGCTGATGGAAGCCGAGGAGCTCTGCGTCAGCGACCTGGCTCAGTTGTCGGGGCAGAGCGAGTCCGCGGTCAGCCACGCGCTCCGCCTCATGCGCGCGCATGAGGTGGTCTCCGCCCGGCGCGATGGGCGGATGGTCTTCTACCGGTTGGCAGACGACCACGTTCGGATGCTGCTCGAGCTCGCCACAGCACACGTGCGTCACCCTGGATCGCCCTAGAGCCGGCGGTCCGGCAATGCTGAGCCCAAGGGTGGGCCGGGTGCTCGACGTGACCACCGAGTTGGAAGGCGCGATCGAACAGGGACCCTCTTGGGGTCGACCGCGGGGTGGGGTCCTCGATGCGGTCGCTGGTGCCGAGTCGAGGAAGGCAGCCGCCCGGCCCTGACGGAGTGCCTGCTCACCTGGCTCGATCCTGGGTGATCGGACCGTGCTGGGGGCTGCAAAGGCCGCGCTGTTGGCTTGAGGTGTCGCCTGCGAGACGTCGGTGCTGACCCTTGGCGCCGAGGCACCCGTCCGGGTTGCAGCGCGGGAACCGGTCTGAGTACCCGTCCTCACCCCTTGGTCGCGGTCCGTGGTGCCGTGGCGGACCGCTGACCTCAGTGTCCGTTGGCGGTTGGGGTGCGTCCCGGCTGGCGAACGCCGAACGGATGCATCGTCGATGCTCGCGTCCACTCGTGGGCACGCCATCCGCACCGGGGCTCGTGCCGGGGGTGCAGGAGGTGCGACGGCTAGACAGGCGCCCGCAATATATGTACAGTCGTTCATGTGAACAAGTGTTCATGTCTTGAGCAGCGCGCCGAGATCCACGATCACCGCTGAGGCCGACACCAGTCGCCCCGCCGGCGGCCGCGCGACTCGACCGATCGATGCTCATCGGGCCGCGCTCGCTGCTCGCCACGGCACCTGACGACGGCCGCCTCTCGTGCCATCACGTCCCGCTGGTGCGCGAAACCGCCCGACGCCTCCTCGGTGCCAGATGCAGCTGGTGCGGAGCTCGCTGTTCCGAACACGGAAGGAAGTAACCGGTCATGGGACTCGGACACAACCACGACCACGGCGCCGCAAGCGGCGGGGGCGTGCAGACCGCGACGAGCGGCTACCGCCGTCGGCTGATGATGGTTCTGGGCATCTACCTGTCGATCATCGTCGCGGAGGTCATCGGCGCGGCGCTCACCGACAGCCTGGCTCTCATGGCAGAGGCGATGCACATGGCCGTCGACGGCAGTGGCATCCTCATCGCGCTCATCGCGACGTTCCTCGCCGTCCGCAAGCCCTCGAAGAAGCGCACGTACGGGATGATGCGAGCCGAGATCGTGGCCGTGCTCATCAACTGCCTGCTCCTCTTCGCGCTCGGGGGCTTCATCCTGTTCGAGGCTGTCGAGCGGTGGATCAACCCGCCGGAGGTCGCTGGTGAAGGCGTGATCGCCTTCGCCGTCGTTGGCCTGGTCGGTGCTTCTATCTCCTTGATCCTGCTCAGTCGTGGCGCGAAGGAGAGCCTGAACGTCAAGGCCGCGTTCCTCGAGGTCATGAGCGACGGGATCGGAGCCGCCGCGATCATCATCTCCGGCATCCTGAACGTCACCACGGGGTGGAACCGAGGCGACGCTCTGGCTGCAGCGGCCATCGGCGTGATCATCCTGCCGCGTGCGTTCATGCTGCTGCGCCAGGCCGTGAACATCATCCTCCAGGGGGTGCCCGCGGGGATCGACATCGACGATGTTCGCGCGGAGATCGAGGGCATCGATGGAGTGGCCGCGGTGCACAGTCTGCACGTGTGGGCACTCACCAGCGGGGTTCCGGTGATGTCCGCTCACATCGTCCTTGATGAGCGCGGCAGGCTCGACGGACGGGGCGCCGAGATCCTCGACGAGCTCAGCGAGCACCTGCGCGAGCACTTCCAGATCGAGCACGCCACCCTTCAGATGGAGGAGCCTGGTCACGTCGAGCACGAGGGCGCGATGCACCGCGGCGCCATGGCCGTGGTTGCCTGAGGTCTGCTGGCCCGCCCCGGCGAGTGGTCAAGCGACTCCTCGCCGGGGCGCTCGACCGGGTCTGACGCCGGTTCGACCTCGCTCGTGCGAACACCTACGACAATAGATGCGTGCGCAGATGCGCAACAAGTAGTACGTTGGCTGCGTGACCCACTCTCCGCGGCTAGCTGCACATCGCGGTCGTATACAGGGGCACCCCTCGTGGCCGCAGCAGTGGGGCTCCGGCGTCTCGCGCGTCCTCCAGGTGCTCACGGAGACGACCAGGCGCACAACGAACAAACGTCGACCGCAAGCGGACTCGTGAACGCGCACTGCCGCGTGCGTGAGGTGACTTGGGGCAGGGGATCGCTGATGGTGACGGTCGGCCGACATTCGGTCACAGATCATCGGGGGGCGGAGCGCGCCACGCTCGAGCACGCCGTCGGGGTCACAGCGCTGCTGGCAGATCGCACCCGCTTGGCGATTCTGGTCGCGCTGAGTGGTGGGCGCGAGAGATCGGTTTCTGCGCTGGCCAGTGAACTCGGCCGACCGCCCGCTGGCATCTCGCAGCACCTGGCCAGGCTGCGCGCGGGTTGCTTGGTGACCTCGCGCCGTGTCGGAACGATGGTCCTCTACTCGGCGAACGGCAAGCACGTCGAGCTGCTGATGGTCAACGTGCTCCGGCACAGCGAGCACATCGCATGCGGGGTTCCCCCGCACCACGGCTGAACGAGCACAGCCCTGCTGGTGCCGCGAGCGCAACGCTTCGCGGTTTGACCCCATTCAGGACCTGGTGTCGGACGCTGTCCGAGCCAGGCACGTCTGTCGTGCCGGACGCGTCCAGGCCCCCACATGCAGGACAGGCGCGGACCTGCTGATCCCGAACTCCGCGACAGCGCGACCGGTCAGAAAGAGAAGCGATGGACGTCGATAGCAACAACCGGGTTCGGCTCGTGGACTTCCGTGATGTCGCGGCTACGCGCGCCGCAGTTCGTTCGGCGGTCCCCAGGGCGGCGGTCGGGGAGTCCTCTGTGGCCCCGGCCGCTGCCGATGTCGTCAGAGCTGTTCGCGAGCGCGGTTCCAGTGCGGTCCTTGAGTTCTCCGCCCGTTTCGACGGCGTCCAGCAGAGTGTTCTCCGGGTCCCGGAAAGTGCTCTGGACGAGGCGCTGCGGGCGATGTCCGTTGATCTTCGGGAAGCGGTGGAGGCGATCGTTGAGCGTGCCCGACGGTTCGCGTCCGCGCAGCAGCCGGCACCGGTGCTGGTGCAGTACGAGGGAGGGGCGCAAGTCGCACTCAACTGGCACCCTGTCGACCGAGCAGGCGTCTACGTCCCCGGCGGCAAGGCCGTCTACCCGTCGTCCGTTGTCATGAACGTCGTCCCCGCACAGGTCGCGGGTGTCGGATCGATCGTGCTCGCTAGTCCGCCCCAGTCTGAGAACGACGGCCTCCCGCACCCCACGGTGCTTGCCACAGCGGCAATGCTCGGGATCCGTGAGGTCTACGCCATCGGTGGGGCACAGGCGGTCGCGTCCCTCGCTTACGGGCTCACCGACGACGACCCTGGACTTGGCCTCGAGCCTGTTGATCTCATCACCGGCCCTGGAAACGACTACGTCGCAGCCGCGAAGAGGCTCGTGCGGGGCGACGTCGCGGTCGACATGGAGGCGGGGGCGACGGAGGTCATGATCCTGGCGGACGCGCTCGCAGACCCCGCCCTGATCGTCGCGGACATGGTCTGCCAGGCCGAGCACGATGAACGCGCCGCCGCAGTGCTCGTCACTGACTCGGCCGAGCTGGAAGAGCTCGTTCAGGTCGAACTGCAGCGCCAGGTCGCGCTGACGCCGCACAGTGCGCGCGTGCGAGCGGCGCTCGGGGGGCGCCAGTCGGCCGTCGTCCTCGTCGATGACATGCTCCACGGGGTCGCGTTCTGCAACGCGTACGCCGCGGAGCACCTTGAGATCCACGCGGTCGAAGCGGACGAACTCGCCGGGCAGATTCGCCACGCAGGGGCCATCTTCATCGGTGCGACCACGCCCGTGACGCTTGGGGACTACAGCGCCGGGTCGAACCACGTCCTGCCGACCGGGGGCACCGCCACGTCGGCTTCGGGGCTTTCGGTGTACTCGTACCTGCGCGGAGTGCAGAGCGTGCGGTATCCCCAGTCATCCCTGGGCGCGGTCCGGGACGTCGTGCGAGTTCTGAGCGCAGCCGAGGACCTCCCTGCCCACGGTGCTGCACTTGAAGCACGCTTCGGTTCGCTCTAGCCGCGCTCGGGCGGTCGTCCGCACTGAAGATGAAGGTCTGCTGAAGGCAGCGGGCGACACGACGTCTGCGCGTCTCGTGCTCGTTAATGTCGGCGATCCCGCGTCTCGCTGGTTGCGTCGATCGAATGTCAGAAGGCGGCGCCCCGTCGTGACAGCCGACAGGGCGCGTGGGTGACCTGCCTCCTGCGCTCGAATCGGAGACCCCATGACCGCTCCCGCTGCCTCCCGAGGGCGGGTGCTCGGACTCGACGCGGCGAGAGGGTTGGCGCTGATCGGGATGATCATGGTCAACGTCGGGCCGCTCGATGCCGACAGCGGGTGGCGGCGGCTGTACCTGCTGCCCTACGGGCGTGCGTCCATCCTGTTCGTCGTCGTTGCGGGCATCAGCATGGCGCTGTATCTGCGGTCGCGCCGCGACGACGTGCGGCGCTGGCCGACCCTGGTGTGGCGGGCGATGGTCTTCCTCTCCGGCGGCCTCGCGCTCCAGCTCGTCAGCGACGACGTCGGGGTGATCCTGCCCCTGTATGGCGTTCTGTTCGTCCTGATCCTCGGCCTGCAACGCATGCGCCCTCGCTACCTGCTTGGCCTGGCCGTCGCGTGCACCGTGATTGGTCCTGTGCTCCTTGTCGCTCACGTCGTGGTCGAAGGCGGACGGCACCTGGGCACACCCGTGGCGTGGGGGGACTCGCTCGGCGTGATCGCGCACAGCCTGCTGCTGTCCGGGCGCTACCCCCTGCTGAGCTGGGTCGTGCCGTTCCTCGTCGGGATGTGGCTCGCGAGCCTCGACCTGACCCGCCGGACCACCAGCAACCGCCTGATGGTGGTCGGCGGATCGGCCGCGGTCGGTGCGTTCCTGCTCGCCCGGATCGCGCCGGCGGTGCTCGGAGCGGGGGCTGACAGCGGGTACGCCAGGCTGCTGACCGGCGTCGCCCATGGGCAGATGCCGCTGTGGTTGATCAGCAGCGTCGGTGGTGCGGTGTTCGTCGTCGCCGCACTGGTGCGCTTCTGGGACCAGCTCGCCTGGGCCGCGTCGCCCCTGGTGGCCGCGGGCCAGCTCGCCCTGACCCTTTACGTGGTCCACGTCGTCGTCCTCGCCTTCATCACCCCGCCCGACGGCTTCACGTTCGCCCAGGGCATCGCGGTCAGCGCCGCGATGGCCTTGGCCCTCGTCGCCGCCGCGGTCATGTGGCGACGCGCCGTTGGGATCGGGCCTCTCGAACGGCTGCTGCGTGCCGAGTGGCTCCGCCCCGTCACGCGCGGGCCGCGACCTCCACGACCCGGATCCGACCGCACCCCCGCCCCGACGCCGCCTGAGATGAGGAGACGCCGATGAACCGTCCACACCTGCTGCACACAGCTGCTGCCGTTACCACGGCACTGGCCGTCCTCGTCGTCGCCGGATGCACCGGCACCGACGAGCCTGCTCCCCCGACGTTCAGCCTCGATCCGACCGAGGCCGCACCCCCGAGCCCGGCGCGCGAGCCTGAACCCGAGCTTGGGTCCTACGGGGTGAGCTCGGGGCACCCCCTCGCCAGCCGGGCGGGCATGCAGGTCCTCGAGGCCGGGGGGTCCGCCGTGGATGCGGCGATCGCTGCCGCGTTCGCCGACGCCGTCATGCAGCCGGCGTCCTCCGGCATCGGCGGAGGAGGGGTGACGATCGTCGTCGCCGACGGCGCTGCCCGGAACTACGACTACCGCGAGGTCGTCAACCAGTCCGGTGTCGTCCCCGCGTCCGGAACGGGCATCCCTGGCTTCCTCGCCGGGATGACCACCTTGTACGAGGAGTACGGGCGCCTGGACTGGGACGAGCTCCTCCAGCCGGCGATCGCGCTCGCGCGAGACGGCGCCCCGGTGTCGGCATACCTCGCAGGGTCGCTCGCGTCGAACCTCGGACGGCAGGTGACAGCCTCGCTGCCGCAGTTCCGCCGCGCTGACGGTGCGCCGCTGGTCGAGGGAGATCTGCTGGTCCAGTCCGAGCTCGCGGCCACGATGCAGCGGATAGCCGACACGGGACCCGGTGCCGGGTACGCCGACGAGCTCGCCGCTGCGATGGCCGCAGCCGTCGATGGCGTCGATGCCGTCTCGCTCGCGGCGTACACCGTGCAGGAGGGTGAGCCAGCCGCGGGCCCGGTCGGTGACTACACGATGCTGTCCGGGGCGCCGGCGTTGCCGGGGGCCGCGATCATCCAGATGGTTCAGATCGCCGAGGCGGCCGGCATAGCGAACACCGAGCCGGGGTCGGCCGAGTTCGCCGACCTGCAGTCCCGTGCCTGGCAGGTCGCCGACACCTCGGTGCAGCAGTACTTCGGTGACCCCGACTTCGTCGACGTCCCGGTCGAGATCCTCACGGACCCCGCAGCGAATGCGGCCGTCGCGGCGACCCTCGCGGATGCCTCGGTCACCTCCAGCACGGGCGCCGAGTACTCCGGTGCGCTCAACACCACCCACATCTCCGTCGTGGACGCGGACGGGGTCGGTGTGTCGATGACGAACACGATCACTAACTACTGGGGATCCGGGCAGTACGTCGCCGGGTTCTTCATGAACGACCAGATCTCTCGGTTCGGGGACATCGGCGTGCAAGGCCAGAACACCCCCGCGCCCGGACGCCGGTCGGTCACCTGGAGCTCGCCGTCCATGGTCGTCGACGACGAGTACCGGCCCGTCCTGGTGATCGGGGCGCCCGGCGGGCGGCAGATCCCGAACACCACCGCGCAGGTCGTCACGTTGTGGGCGCTGCACGGCTTGAGCCTGGAGGAGGCGGTGCCGGTCGACCGGTTCATCCTCGACAACGGCCGACTGCGCCTAGAAACCGACGGTATCGCCGAGCAGATGCGCGCAAGGGGCTACCAGGTGCAGGTGACGCCGGCGACGTCCCGGCCAAACTACGGGTCGGTCCAGGCCCTGGAGATCGACTGGAAGAGCGCGACCGTTTCCGGGTTCGCCGATCCCCGCAGGTCCGCGGGGTTCGAGGTGTCGATCTCCGAGCCCTGAAGTGACCCACATGAGCAGATTCGTAGTTGCGCACATGTGCACATCTCTGTACGCTCCTGATCCGTGATCCAGGTCCTGCGCAACCGCGCCTACCGTCAGCTCTTCATCGCCCAGGTCGTAGCCCTGGCCGGAACCGGCCTTGCAACCGTCGCGCTCGGCCTGCTTGCCTACGACATCGCGGGCGAGGGCGCGGGCGCGGTGCTGGGGACGGCGTTCGCGATCAAGATGGTCGCGTACGTGTTCGTCGCACCCGTTGCCAACGCGCTCGTCGCTCGACTCCCGCGCCGGGCTGTGATGATCGGGGCGGACGTGCTTCGGCTGCTCGTCGCGCTGGCGCTGCCTTTCGTCACCGACGTCTGGCAGGTCTACGTCCTGATCTTCGTGCTCCAGGCGTCGTCGGCGACGTTCACGCCCACGTTCCAGTCGGTGATCCCCGATGTCCTGCCGGACGAGGAGGATTACACCTCCGCTCTGTCCCTGTCGCGGCTCGCCTACGACTTGGAGTCGGTGCTTTCACCGGTCCTGGCTGGTGCTCTGCTGCTGCTCGTGTCGTCCTCGACGCTGTTCTTCGGAACAGCGATCGGGTTCGCCGCCTCGGCTCTGCTGGTCGCGGCCACGGTGATCCCGCACCGCGCAACGCTGCCCGGCAGTGACGTCGGACCCTTCTGGAACCGTGTTCAGCGCGGAATGCGCCTGTTCGTCAGGCTGCGGGAGATGCGCCCCGTCTTGCTGCTGAATCTGGCGGTCGCCGCGTCGGGCGCGTTCGTCATCGTGCAGACCGTCGTGGTGGTGCGCTCGACGTTCGAGCAGAGCGAGAGCGTCGTCCCGGTTGTGCTCGCAATGAACGGCGCCGGGTCGATGCTGAGCGCGCTGCTGCTGCCTCGTGTGCTGCGACGCGCGAGTGAGCGTCGGGTCATGCTCAGCGGTGCGCTCGCACTAACCGTCACGCTGGCACTCGTGCCGGTCGCTCTGGCCAGCGGCCCCGCGCGGGCGGGGCTGGTGGCTGTTGGTGCGCTGTGGTTCATCCTCGGGCTGGGGTCCGCGGCGGTTCAGACACCGGTCGGACGGATCATCCGCCGGTCGGTCGACCGCGAGGATCTGCCGGCCGCGTTCGCGGCGCAGTTCTCGCTGTCCCACGCATGCTGGCTGATCACCTACCCCCTGGCAGGGTGGCTCGGGGCAGTCGGGCTGGTTCCGACGGCGGTGGTCCTGGCGGTCATCGCGGCGGGCGCGACTGTGGGCGCTGTCGTGCTCTGGCCCTCGGTACGGACTCAGGTGCCATTCGAGAGCTCCGTGCGATGATGACCGCGATGACCGACCTTGAGACGACGCCAGACCTGGCCCCGTCGAGCGAGACGCTGATGCATGCTGCGGAGGTGGCACGGCTGCTCGCCGACGGGACCCGTCTGGCCATCTTGGCGACGCTGCGCGGAGGCGTGGAGAAGTCCGTCACGACGCTTGCCGAGGAGCTGGGTCGCCCCACCCCAGGGGTTTCCCAGCACCTTGCGAAACTCCGGGCCGGGCGGCTGGTCGGTTCACGGCGGGACGGGACGACGATCCGGTACTCGCTCACGAACGAGCACGTCGATCTGCTGGTCACCAACGTGTTGCTGCACAGCGAGCACCTGGCCTACGAGATCCCGCCGCACCACCGCTGAGAACGGTGCCCGGTCACGCCAGCTGGTCCCGGCGCTGGAACACCAGAACGGCGTTGTCTTGGTAGCGCGGCAGCATCAGCCGCGTGAGGTGGTGGTCGTGGACGAACGAGAACCCCGTCCGCCGGCGGTAGTCGTACCCGTTGCCACTGCCCGTCTCGCGCGAGCTGCCGATGACGATGTACGTCTCGACGCTCGGTGTGCGGAACACCTCCCGCTCGAAGGAGTTCCCGACCGGCGGCCACGAACAGACGACCATCCGCGGCGCACGAGTGCGCAGCGCGGTGATCGCGTCCTGCTTCACGACGTCGTCGCTGTACTCAATCGACCGGGTCCAGCTGTAGTTTCTCGGTCGCGACGACGTCCTCGCCGCGCTCTCGCAGGAACCCGGCGAGCGTGCCGTCGCCGGCGGCGATCTCCAGGACCTCACGCCCGGCGATCAGCCGGGGAACACGGCGCAGCAGCGCACCGGAGTAGAAGCAATACACGCCCCGCGGTCACACCAGGGGCATCACGTACCGGCGCTGGCGGGCCAACGGCCATAGCGGTGCGTGCAGCGCGAGCGACACCGGCTTGCGTTGCAGCCCGCAGCGGAAGAACAGCCGTTGCACCCAGCCGTTAAACCGGTCGAGCTGGATCTGCGATTGGTCGACGCCACTCTCGGCGGTGAAGGCCGCACGCTGGACAGCATGCAGGATCATCTCCCGGCGCATCTCCGCGGCCACGGCGTCCTTCGCTGACGCGCGGCGGTTCGGTCGTTCCCGTCCGCGGTGCGCTGGCCTCGGTGACCAGTCGGTGCAGGCCCTCGCTCCCGCAGGCGACCGCTGTAGTCAGCTGTTCCTCGACGTCGCCCCACACCTGTGGGTACGCGCAGCGGAGCTCCTCCAGAGGCGGTTCGGTCGCGAGCTAGTGCATCGCGTCCTGCAGGCGGCCGCGGCCTCGGCTCACGGATCCTCCTGGTCTGGGTGCTGTCCCGACGTTGCATCGCTCCCGACCCGCCGTGATCCGCGCCGGACGGGTACTCAGGCCGATGAAGGTCTGCTGAAGGTTCCCCCGTGGAGGGACCGCCCGTCCGGTCGACGACCTAACGTCGTCGAGTCCGGGTGTCACCCGGACGGGCGTCGCACCCGCCGAATCCTGCCACCGCGACGCCCGACCAGACCGTTCGGCAGGAGCGGGGGACCCAGGTTCCACGGGCACGCGTGCCCTCGGGGTGAAGCCGGTCGTGCTGCGACCGGCCGGGCTGCTCCAGCCCGAACCCGACAGCTCACCTCGCAGGCGGTCGGAGCCCTCCCATGACCTCTCCCGCTCACCCGCGCTCCCGCCACCGCTCGGCGGGACCCACCCGCACACCGTTGTCGGACGCCCGTGACGTGACCCAGGCCGCCCTGGCTGCCACGGGCCGCCGGACGGGGGCGGTCGTGGCCACGTCCGGCCTCGCCGTCTCGCTGCTCGCGGTCCCTGCGTCCGCGGCGACGCCGTCCGAGAACGACGCGAGGCTGACGGCGGTCGACCTGGCCCCGCTCACCGCTGCCGCTCGCGCGGTCGTCGACGCGGCGCCGGTCGCGGCGTCGCCTGCCGGTGCGATCTGGACGTTCGAGAACCCCGCGACGGCCGCCGTCACCCCGCCCCCTCCGCCGCCCGTCGTCGAGGAACGACCCGCCCGGCAGGAGGCGGCCTCGCGCAGCAACGCCCGGGCAGAGGCACCGCCCGCCCCTGCGGCGTCGATCGGCGCTCCGCCACCGGCCAGCGCGAACGGCAGCGTCGTCGTCGAGCTCGCCTCCGGTCTGGTGGGAGTGCCCTACGTCTACGGCGGCACCACCCCGAGCGGGTTCGACTGCTCCGGGTTCACCTCCTACGTCTACGCACAGGCCGGGATCACCATCCCGCGCACCTCCACCGCGCAGCGGGACGCCGGCACGGTCGTGCCCCGGGACCAGGCGCAGCCAGGTGACCTGATCTGGTCGCCGGGTCACATCGCGATCTACGCCGGCGGGAACCTCCAGGTCGACGCCCCCGTTCCGGGCAAGTCCGTGCAGATCCGCGAGATCTGGCAGTCCGATCCGCTGTTCATCCGGATCGGCTGACCGGCGTGCCCCTCGGAGACCTCAGCACGCTGCTCGTGTGGGGAGCGGTGACGGCGTACACCATCGCCCTGGTGGCGTACTCCGCCGCGCTCGCCCGGGTCGCCGACGCGTCGGCCCGCTCGCAGCGCCGTCTCGCAGCGGTCGGGGCCGGAGCCGGGGGCGCTGACGCTCTTGCCTCGCAGGACCCGGCACCCTCGGTGCCGGGCGGGCGAGCGGCCGGCATCGCGCGGTCAACGGCGACCGTGGCGACCGCGCTGCTGCTGGCTGGTGTGGCGCTGCGCGGGGTGGCGGCGGGCAGGTGGCCGACCGCGAACATGTACGAGTTCACGATCTTCGGGATCCTCGTGGCGGCGCTGGTGTTCCTCGGGGTGCGGCGCACGCGCACGGTTCCCTTCGTCGGGGTGCTGGTGACCGGCATCGCCGTGCTGGCGTTGATCGTGGCGCAGAACTCGTTCTACCTGAGGGCGGACGCGGTGCAGCCGGCGTTGCAGAGCTACTGGCTGGTGATCCACGTGAGCATCGCGGTCGTGGCGACCGGGATCTTCACGGTCGCGTTCGCGACGTCGGTGCTGCAGGTCCTGCAGGACGCCCGCGAGTCGGGACGGTCGCGGCTGGACCGCCCGTGGCGCGCGGGCGACGAGCTGCGGCGTTCGCTGCGGAGGTGGCGGATCACCGGGCCGGCGTGGTCGTGGCTGCGCACGGTGCCGACCGCGGTCCGGCTCGAGGCGTTGTCGTTCCGGCTGAACGCGATCGCGTTCGTGCTGTGGACGCTCACGCTGATCGGCGGGGCGATCTGGGCCGAGCAGGCGTGGGGCCGGTACTGGGGCTGGGACCCCAAGGAGGTCGCGACCTTCGTCGCCTGGGTGGTGTACGCGGCGTACCTGCACGCGCGGACGACGCGGGGTTGGCAGGGGCGACGCGCAACCTTCCTGGTGTACGTCGGGTATGCCCTCGTGATCGCGAACTTCACGGTGGTGAACCTGTTCATCAACGGCAAGCACTCCTACTCGGGCATCTGACGCGTGCGCCGCCCACTGCTGCCACGCCGTCGCGGCCCGCGCGACGATCGCGCCGTGCCGGACCGGCGCCGGCCCCCGCAGGACGACCGTTCTGCGATCGTCCTGATCGTCGTGGCACTCGTCGCGGGCGGCGCCCTGACCCTCACCGGCGTTTTGACGAGCAGCCTCGCTTCGACGGCCGCTGGGGTCGTCGTGCTGTTCGTCTGCTCGACCGGGACGCGGATCTGGTACCTGCGCCGTCGACGGTGACGGTCGGGGCCGTGCTCCCGGTGCTAGTCGCGCGAGCGGGGCGGGCGGTCGCGCCGGTGCAGGACGGCCGAGGGCGCGGCCGCGATGGCGGCCATGCCGAGTCCGACGAGCGCCCATCGCAGGTCGAACGGCAGCCGCTCGGCCGCCGCGGGCGCGGTCCCGGGCGCGGGCGCGGTCGTCGGCACGATTCTGCCGGGGTCGGCGCTCTCGGTCGCCGCGGGGGAAGGGGGCACCTCGACCGCCCGCGACCCGTCGGCGGGCAGGACGGTCAGCACCAGGAGCAGACCCGTGGAAGCGAGCGAACCCGCCGCCCGCAGGTGGGTCCGGACGTCTCGTCTCAGCGTGGCGGGCACAGGTCGCCTCCCGAGGTCGTGGTACCGCCCGGGGGACGGATCTCCCCGACGGCGGGTTCACTGGCGCTGTCGGTCTCGGGCACCGGCGGCCTTCAGGAGCCCGTCACCGCGGCGCGGCGCTGGAAGATCAGCACCGCGTTGCCCTGGTACCGCGGGAGCACGAGCCGGCCCATGGAGAGGTCCCGGACGTAGGTGAACCCGGTCTGGCGCCGGTAGTCGAACCAGTTCCCGCTGCCGGTCTCGCGGGTGCTGCCGATGACGATGTAGGTCTCGACACTGGGGGTGCGGAACACCTCGCGCTCGAACGCGTTGCCGACGGGAGGCCAGGAGCACACCACGACCTGGGGGCGGCGGGCGCGCAGGGCCGCGACGGCGTCCTGGCGGACGACGTCGTCGGGGTAGTCGATGGACCGTGCCCACCTGTGGTTGTCGGTCGCGACGACGTCGACACCCCGCTGGCGCAGGAACCGGCTGAGCGTCCCGTCGCCGGCGGCGATCTCGAGGGTCTCGCGCGAGCCGATCAGCTTCGCGAGCCTGCGCACGAGGGCCGCCGAGTAGAAGCAGTACACCCCGCGCGGGCGGACCAGGGGCATGACGTACCGGCGTTGGCGCGCGAGCGGCCACAGCAGCGCGTACGCGAGCGTCGAGGCGGGCTTGCGCTCCAGCCCGCGCTGGAAGAACAGCCGCTGCAGGATCTGGCCGTTGAGCCGGTCGAACGCGATCTCGGAGCGGTCGACGCCCGCCTCGGCCGTGAACGCGGCACGTTGGACGGCGTGCAGGAGCATCTGCCGGCGGACCTGGTCGGCGACCAAGTCGTCCTTCCTGCGGCGGCGGTCGGGCGATCCGACCCGGGGGGCGCTCAGCTCCGCGACCAGGGCGTGGAGCGCGGTCTCACCGTCCTCCGCGGCGGCGGACAGGCGCGTCTGCACGTCCTCCCACTCGTGGGGGAACACCCGGCGCAGCTCGTCGAGCGTCGGTTCGGTGTCGAGCCAACGCAGGACGTCGGGACGGCGCCCGTCTCGGCTCACAGGACCTCCAGGCTCGCCGCGGTTGTGCCCTTGCAGCATCGCCGCCGCCTGCGCGGGATCGGTGCGAGAAGCACCCGTTCGCCGATGAAGGTCTGCTGAAGGTTCGGGCGCCCCTCGTCACACGACGGGCTGGAAGATCAGGATCAGGCCCTGGAGGCTCTGCGCCCACCGGCCCCACAGGCCGGTGACCAGGGCGATCCCGATCAGCACCAGCATGGTTCCTCCCACGACGGAGATGGCGCGGCGTCGACGGCGCACGATGTCGAGCAGGCGGCTGCTGCGCTGGAGCCCGAGAGCGAGGAGCACGAACGGCAGGCCCAGCCCGAGGGCGTAGGCGGCGGACAGCACGGCGCCCCGGGCGGGTGACCCGCCGTCGAGGGACAGGGCCATCACGGCGGCGAGCGTGGGGCCGATGCACGGGGTCCAGCCGAGCCCGAACGTCACGCCGAGCACGGGGGCGCCCCACAGCGTCGCCGGCGGACGGCGGTGCACCCGGACCTCGCGCTGGAGGAACGGCACGCCGCCGAGGAACGCGACGCCCATGACGATCACGACCACGCCGAGTGCCCGGGTGATCGGGTCCTGCCAGCGCAGCAGCGCCCCGCCGAGCGACCCCGCGAGGGCACCGAGCGCGACGAACACCAGGGCGAACCCGAGCACGAACAGCGCGACACCGAGAGTGAGCCGGCCGCGCCGGGGGGCCGGCGGGGCCGGTCTGCGCCCTGCGACCGCGCGGGCCGGCTGCAGGGTCTGCGCGGTCAGCCCGCTGAGGAATCCGAGGTAGCCGGGGACGAGCGGCAGGACGCAGGGTGAGGCGAACGACACCGCGCCGGCGACCAGCGAGACGAGCAGGGCGAGCAGCAGGGGGCCGGAGAACGCGGTGGTCGCGAACGCGGACCCGACGTCGGCTGCGGTCGCGACGGTGGCGGGGGCCGTCACGCGGGCGCCGGTGCGGCGAGTGCGCGGTCGGCGCCGGCTTGCGGTCCCGGGGTGGTGACGCGGGCGGCTCGGATGCCGTTGAGGATGACCACGACCTCGGCGACCTCGTGCACGAGGACGACGCCTGCCAGGCCCAGCGTGCCGGTCAGGGCCAAGGGGAACAGCGCGATGATGATGAGCAGCGCGAGGCCGATGTTGCCGGTCATGATGCGTCGCCCGCGTCGGGCGTGGGTAATGGCGCGGGGCAGCAGCCGCAGGTCGTTGCCGGTGAACGCGACGTCGGCGGACTCGACCGCGGCGGCGGTGCCGGTGGCGCCCATCGCGATGCCGACGTCCGCGGCGGCCAGCGCGGGTGCGTCGTTCACGCCGTCGCCGACCATCGCGGTGCCGGGGCCCAGTCCGAGGACCGCGGTGGCCTTGTCCTCGGGTCGCTGCTCGGCGCGCACGTCCTGGATGCCTGCGGCTGCGGCGAGGGCGTGCGCGGTGCGGCTGTTGTCGCCGGTGAGCATGGTGGTCCGCAGTCCGGCGGCGTGCAGCGCGGCGACGGCCTCGGCGGCCTCCGGGCGCAGCTCGTCGCGGATCCCGATCACGCCGACGGTGCGTGCGTCGGCGCGCACGACGACGGTGGTCATGCCGGCGGTCTCCATGGCGTCCAGGGCACCGGTGAGGGACCCCGCTTCGAGCCAGCGGGTGGAGCCGACCTGCACGCGCACACCACCGACGGTCCCCGTGATCCCGTGCCCGGGCTCCTCGACGACGTCCTCGCCCGTCCCTGCGCCGGGCGACGCGGTGAGCAGGGCGCGGGCCAGCGGGTGCGCGCTGCGTGCCTCGACGGCGGCCGCCCAGGCCAGCACCTGCTCGGGGGTGGTGCCCTCGATGGTCCGGGTGTCCACCACCTCGGGCCGGTTCACGGTCAGGGTGCCGGTCTTGTCCAGGGCGACCGTGCGCAGGGCACCCAGCTGCTCGAACGCCTCGCCGGACTTGATCGCGACGCCGAACCTGCTCGCCGATCCGATCGCGGAGATCACCGTGACGGGCACGGCGATCGCCAGCGCGCACGGGGAAGCGGCCACGAGCACGACCAGCGCGCGGTCGATCCAGACCGACGGATCGCCCAGCAGCGAACCGAGCACAGCAACACCGGCGGCGACCACCAGTACCGCGGGGACCAGGGGCTTGGCGATGCGGTCAGCCAGCCGCGCCCGCTCGCCCTTGCGGGCGTGCGCCTCCTCGACGAGCCGCACGATGGTCGTGAGCGAGTTGTCCCGGCCGTCGGCGGTCGCCTCGAGCTCGAGCGCCCCGGTGCCGTTGACCGCGCCGGCCGGGACGGCGTCCCCAGGCCCGACCTCGACGGGGATGGACTCACCGGTGACCGCCGAGGTGTCCACCGCGCTGCGCCCGGTCACGACCACGGCGTCGGTCGCGACCCGCTCGCCCGGGCGCACCACCAGGACATCGAGCTCGCGGACGTCCTGGGCAGGCACGACGACCTCGCCGGCCAGGCGGGAGAGGCGGGCGGTCTCCGGCATGAGCGTCAGCAGCGCCCGCAGGCCGTGCTTGGCGCGGTCCATGGCCCGGTCCTCGAGGGCCTCGGCGATGGAGAACAGGAACGCGAGTGCCGCGGCCTCGGCGACGTGCCCCAGGACCACGGCGCCGGCAGCCGCGATGGTCATCAGCAGGCCGACCCCGAGCCGCCGGCGCCGGAGTCGACGCAGGGCACCGGGCACGAACGTCCAGGCCCCGGCGGCCAGCCCGAGCGCGAACGCCACGGTGCTGGCCACCGGCCCGGCGCCCGACCAGTCGAGGGCGTATCCGGTGAGCAGCAGCACGCCGGAGGCAGCAGGCAGCCGCAGCGCAGGGTCGCGCCACCAGGCGACGAACTGGTCCTCGTCCGCGTCGAGGGGTGGGGCGTCGTGGTCGCAGCAGTCGTCCGGCTCGGGGCGCGGGGGCGTGCTGCCCGCGGGGCGCACACCGATGGACAGGCCAGGTCGCGGCGCGTCGTCCTCCGGTCCGCAGCACTCCCGGCTCAAGCGCGCACCTCGATCCGGTCGTCGCCGATCGCCCGCGCGGCCGGCCCGGGGTCGCAGTCCGCGCAGCATCCCGGTACGTCGCACGTGTCGTTCGCGCACGGCGTGCCGTCGTCGACGGCGAGGACCACCTCGACGAGGGCGGTCAGCGCGTGCGCGAGGTGCGCGTCGGCGATCGCGTACCGCGTGCGGCGCCCCTCGGTCTCGGCGAGCACGAGCCCACAACCCCGGAGGCACGCGAGGTGGTTCGAGACGTTCGAGCGCGTCATCCCCAGGACGTCCGCGAGCTCGGCGGGGTAGGCCGGGCCGTCGGTGAGAGCGGCCAGGATCCGCGCGCGGCTGGGGTCGGCCATGGCCCGGCCCAGGCGGGTGAAGACGTCGACGCGCGAGGAACTGGTCAGCATGGACTGAACAGTACAGCCCTCGCTGTATCGACGAGAAGGGCGATCCGGCGGTCGGCTCACGGCACGAGGGTCGACCAGTACGACCAGAACCGCTGGACCGCGAGCAGGGCGATCGCGAGGTACCAGACGGTGAGGATGGTCGAGCGGTAGTCCACCGCGACGGCGAGCGCCGACCGGGCGGGTCGCGGCAGGGACAGCTGCCAGCGCTGGAGGTTGCGCAGCGTGACCGACAAGAACAGCGGGATCATGACGGCCCACACGACCAGGCAGTACGGGCACAGGGCACCGATCCGGTAGAGGCTCTGGAACGCCAGCCAGTGCACGAAGACCACGCCGAAGGTCACGCCGGCCTGCAGGCCGAGCCAGAACCACTCCCCGAGGCGGGCGCCGCTGAGCATGCTCGCACCCGCGGTCAGGACCACGGTGAAGCCCACGACGCCGATCAGCGGGTTGGGGAACCCGAACACCGACGCCTGGTCCGACGCCATCACCGAGGTGCAGGACAGGATCGGGTTCAGCGTGCAGCTCGGGACGTGGGTGGGGTCCTCGAGGATCGCGAACCGCTCGAGGAGCAGGGCGATCGCCGCGGCGAGCCCGATGGCGGCCAGTGCGGTCACCGCGATCGCGCGCCGCCGTTCGGCCGCACGGGGCTCGAACAGCACGGTGCCGGGCGTCGTGGCGACCGCGGTCACGCGCTGCCCGACGCGTCGAGGGCGCGGTCCAGGGCGTTGGTCAGGTCCTGGACGCTGCTCAGCTCGAGGCGCTCACCATCGAGGAAGAACGTCGGGGTGCCCTGCACGCCGAGCGCCTGCCCGTCGTCGAGATCCTGCTGGACCCGCTCCTGGGTCGAGGGGTCCGCGATCGCGTCGTCGTAGGCGGCCAGGTCGAGACCGAGGTCCTCGGCGAACGAGCGGAACAGGTCCGCCTGCGAGGTCTGCTGCTCGCCCCACTCGGCCTGGGTCTCGAACATCCGGTGGTACATGTCCTCGACCTGGCCCTGCTGCGCGGCAGCCTCGACGGCCAGCGCCGCGTTCATCGCGTTGGCGTGGCTCGCGATCGGGAAGTAGCGGATGACGTAGTTGATCCGCCCGGCGTACTGCTCGCGGATCTGCTCCACGACGGGGTAGAAGGCGCCGCACGCCTCGCACTCGAAGTCCATGAACTCGACCAGCGTCGGTGCGTCCGGCCCCGCCTCGTCCAGCACGTGCGAGTCGGTGCGGGTCGCAGGCAGCGCACCGTCCTGCTGCTCCGGCGCCAGCCCGCGCGGCCCGGTGGCGAGCGCGTAGACCAGCACGACGGTGATCGCGACCACCACCAGAGCGCCCGCGATCAGCGCGCTGCGCATGCGCGGGCTCAGCGGTGTCGGGGCGTTCGCGGCGGCGGCGTCGGTCCTCATGGCATCGCACGCTAGGCGAGCCCGTGGTGCCCATCCGCCGACGGAGATTGAGATTCGATGAAGACTCCCGATGGTCCTGGTCGGAGACTGCCCCTAGCCCGTAGCATCGCCACGTGACGATGACATCCCCCGTGGTCGATAATGAGAACGACGCCCGTTCCGCGGACGACGCCGCGCTCACGGCGCCGACCGCCGCGCTGTTCCGGGCGCTGGGCGAGCCGGCGCGGCTGACGATGCTGCGGCACCTGTTCACGGGGGAGCACTCGGTGCGCGAGCTCACCGACCACCTCGGCCTCGCCCAGTCCACGGTGAGCGTGCACCTCGCGTGCCTGCGGGACTGCGGACTGGTCACGGTGCGGCAGCGCGGGCGGTCCTCGATCTACGCGATCGCCGACCCCGGCCGGCTGGCGACGCTGGTCGGCGCGGCGGAGAACCTGCTGCACGGCGGCTCGAGCCCCGACTCCTGCGCGCACGTGACGGGGGACGAGCGGTGAGCCACCACCACGACCACGCGCCCGCGGGGGCCGGCGCCCCCGCCGACCACCGGCGCCGGCTCGCGATCGCCTTCGGCCTGACCTCGACCGTGCTGGTCGCCCAGGCCGTGGGCGCGGTGCTCACCGGCAGCCTCGCGCTGCTCGTGGACACCGCGCACATGCTGACCGACGCCGCCGGGCTGGCGATGGCGCTGGTCGCCGCGCACCTGGCGCTGAAGCCCGCGACCTCGCGGCGGACCTGGGGCTACCGCCGCGCCGAGGTGCTGGGCGCCCTGGCGCAGTCCGCGGTGCTGCTGGCCGTCGGCGGGTACGTGCTGGTGGAGGGCGTCCGGCGGCTGTTCGCGCCGCCCGAGGTGCCCTCGACCGAGCTGATCGTGTTCGGCGTCATCGGCCTGGTCGCGAACGTGGCGGCGATCGCGGTGCTGGCGGGCGGCCGGAAGGCGAACTTCAACCTGCGCGCGGCGTTCCTCGAGGTCCTGAACGACGCGCTCGGCTCGGTCGGCGTGATCGTCGCGGCGATCGTCATCGCGACCACGGGCTGGTACCAGGCCGACGCCGTCGCGGGCCTGCTCATCGGGGCGCTGATCGTCCCCCGTGCGTTCAAGCTGCTGCGGGAGACCAGCGCGGTGCTGCTGGAGTCCACCCCGCCCGGGCTCGACCTGGACGCGGTGCGGGAGCACCTGCTCGGCGTCGAGCACGTCCGGGCCGTGCACGACCTGCACGCGAGCCTGGTCGCCACCGGGCTGCCGGTGGTCACCGCGCACCTGACGGTCGACGACGAGTGCTTCTCCGACGGGCACACCGCCCGCATCCTCGACCAGCTCCAGGACTGCCTGGCCACGCACTTCCCGATCTCGGTCGAGCACTCGACGTTCCAGATCGAGCCGGCGTCGCACCGCACGCACGAGCACCTGGGGCACGCGTGAGCCTCCTGACCGCGCCCGCACTCCCACCGGTGGCCGTCACCGCGGCCGCCGGCGCGCTCCAGATCGCGGTCTCCCGGCGCACGCGGCCCACGCCCGGCTCGCTCGCCGCGGCCGCGCTCCCCGCCGCCGCGGCGGCCTGCCTGCTCGGCGACGCCCTGGTCCGGTTCCGGCGCGGCCGCACGACCGTCGACCCCACCGCCCCGGCGGCGGTCAGCGTCCTGGTGGTCTCCGGCGCCAACCGGGTCAGCCGGAACCCCATGTACCTGGGCATGGCCGCCGCGCTGCTCGCGCACGCCGTGGCCCGCCGGTCCGCCGTCGCGCTGGTACCGGTCGCCGGGTTCGTCGGGGTGCTGACCACCGGGCAGATCGCCGCCGAGGAGATGGCGCTCAACGCGCGGTTCGGCGAACAGTACGCGCGGTACCGCTCCGAGGTGCCGCGCTGGGCGGACCTGCGCTCGGTGCGCGCGCTCGTCGCGGCTGCCCGCGCGGTGAAGTTCCGATGAAGGCCGAGGTGGTTCGCTGCCGCCTCGGCACGGATCGGGAACCGGCGCGTGCGACGGTGGACCATGCCCACTGAGACGGACCGCGTGCGCGTCCTGGTCGTCGAG
Organism: Cellulomonas sp. ACRRI; assembly: GCF_022346185.1. Classification (GTDB taxonomy): domain Bacteria; phylum Actinomycetota; class Actinomycetes; order Actinomycetales; family Cellulomonadaceae; genus Cellulomonas. Next base: position 62,493 of record NZ_JAKRMS010000004.1, read on the forward strand.
GACGAGAGCGTGCTCGCCGCCGTCATCGGCGACTACCTGCGGGCCGACGGGTACGACGTGGCCGTGGTCGGGGACGGAGCCCGCGCGCTGGAGGCGGCCCGGTCGATCGCCCCGCACGTCGTCGTCCTCGACCTCGGGCTGCCTACGGTCGACGGCATCGAGGTCTGCCGGCAGCTGCGGGAGTTCTCCGACGCCTACGTCGTGATGCTCACCGCCCGCGCCGATGAGACCGAGGTGCTGCAGGGGCTGCGCTCCGGGGCGGACGACTACATGACCAAGCCGTTCCGGCCGCGTGAGCTCCTGGCGCGGGTCCGCACGCTGCTGCGTCGCGCCCGCACCCCCGGGCCGCTCGCCCCGCCCACCCGCGAGGTGGGAGCCCTGGTGGCGGACCTGCGCAGCCGCGAGGTGACGCTGGCGGGGGCCACGGTCGATCTGACGCCGACCGAGTTCGACCTGCTGGCGTGCCTGCTCGACAACGCCGGAACCGCGATGACACGGCGGGCGCTGATCGAGGCGCTGCGCGGGGAGAACTGGTTCGGTGACGAGAGCCTGATCGACGTGCACGTGCTACACCTGCGCCGCAAGCTCGGCGACGACGCCGCCACCCAGCGGTTCGTGCGGACCGTGCGCGGCATCGGCTACCAGCTGGGCGACGGATGAGTCGCGCGCCCTGGCGCCGGTGGGGCGTCGCCCTCCGGCTGAGCGTCGCGCTCTGGGCGGTCATCGTGGTCACCGTCGCGACCGCCGGCGCGGTCGCGTGGGTGATCGGGCCGGGGATCTTCCACGAGAACCTGCTCCAGCACAACGAGGACGCGTCCGACGACGCGACCGAGCACGCCGAGGCCGCGTTCGGCACGGCCGGGAGCGTCTCGCTCGCGGCTGCCCTGCTGCTGGCCCTTCTCGTGTCGTCGGCCCTGAGCATCTGGATCGCCGGCCGGGTGACCCGCTCGCTGCAGCCGATCGTCACCGCGGCCGGGAGCGTGGCCCGTGGGGTGTACGACCGCCGGGTCCCGGTGCCGGGTCTGGGCGCCGAGTTCGACGATGTCGCGACCGCGATGAACGCGATGTCCGAGCGTCTCGAGCACGTCGACGGCACCCGCCGCCGGCTCCTGGCGGACCTGGCGCACGAGCTGCGCACGCCGCTGGCGACCTTGACCGTATACGTCGACTCGATCGAGGACGGACTGCGGGATCCGGACGCGGCGACGCTGCAGGTGCTGCGCGACCAGGTCGACCGCCTCAGCCGGCTCGCCGAGGACGTCTCGGCGGTCTCGCTGGCCGAGGAGCGACGCCTGCCCCTGCGGCTCGCCGACGCCGCACCCGAGGACCTGGTGCGGGCGGCGGCCGCGGCCGCGAACCCCGCGTTCGCCACCAAGGGCGTCTACCTGCAGGTCGACGCAGCGGTCCGGGTCCCCGCCGTCAGCGTCGACCGTGACCGGATCGGGCAGGTCCTGGCGAATCTCCTCGACAACGCGTTGCGGCACAGCGACCGCGGGGCAGCCGTCGTCGTGCGCGTGCGCGCCGAGCGCGACGCCGTGGCCATCGCGGTGCACGACACCGGGGACGGCATCGCTGCGGAGCACCTGTCCCACGTGTTCGACCGGTTCTACCGTGCCGACGCCGCCCGGGACCGCGACCACGGCGGGTCAGGGATCGGGCTGACCGTGAGCAAGGCATTCGCCGAGGCCCACGACGGCTCGCTGGACGCCGCCAGCCCCGGCACCGGGCAGGGCGCGACGTTCACCCTCCGACTCCCGGTCCGACGCAGCCGGAGCGCCGCGGCGAGCCCCAGATGAAGGAACGCTGAAGGCGCGCCCGCGCCGCGGTCGCGCTGTGGCGCCCCGACCTACGGTGGTCGCGCCCTCGTGCCCCACGACAGGAATCCCGCATGCGCCCCGCCCTCCGTCCCGTCCGCGCCTGGAGGCGCCTGATCGCCACGCTGGTCGCCGCCGCCGTGCTGGTCTCGGTCGCCCCGGTCACCGGTTCCGCCGACGACCTGGACGACCGGCGCCGGGCCGCGCAGGAACGCGCGGACGCCGCGCAGCAGCGCTCCGACGACCTGCAGGCGTCGGTCGAGGGGCTTTCCGCCGACCTCGCGCAGGCGGTCAGCGATCTCGCGGCGACCGAGGCCCGGCTCCCGGCCGCGCAGGCCGAGCTGAAGGCCGCGCAGGACGAGCTGGCCGGTGCCGAGCGCCGGGCGGCGCTCGTCCAGGCCCGGCTCACGGACGCCACCGAGCAGCAGGAGCGCATCACCGCGCAGGTCGCCGAGTCCGCCACCCGCGGCGAGGAGGTGCGGGCCAGCGTCGGGCAGCTGGCGCGCCAGGCTTACCAGAACGGCGGCGAGGTGTCCCCCCTCGCCGTGGTCCTGGACGCCCAGGACCTGGACGACTTCAACCGCCGCTACCAGGCCGCCGCCGCCGCTCAACGGGCTCAGTCGGAGATGGTCGACGAGCTGGCGCAGCTCGCCGGGGAAGCCCGCCAGGCCGAGGCCCGGCTCGTCGCGGTCACCGACCGGATCGCCGACCTCAAGGTCGAGGCGGACGAGGAGGTCGCCGTCGCGGACCAGGCCCGAGCAGCGGCGGCCACCCGCGAGCAGGAGATCGAGCAGTTGATCACCGATCAGCGAGCGAGCCAGCAGCGGCTGGCCGGCATGAAGGCGCAGGCCGAGGCCGAGCAGGCGCAGGCGGAGCGTGAACGCGGCGCGCTGGAGAGCGAGCTCGCGGGGATCATCGCCGAGCAGCGCCGGCAGGCCGAGGCCGCGGCGGCGGCGAACCAGCCCGCGGCGCCCGGTCCCGCAGCCCCTCCTCCGCCCTCGTCGGGGTCCGGGGCGATCTTCGCCAACCCCACCTCGATCAACCCGATGTACGTCACCTCGAACTACGGGATGCGGCTGCACCCGATCCTGGGTTACACCCGCCTGCACGCCGGGATCGACCTGCGCACCTACTGCAACACCCCGCTCTACGCGCCCCGCGACGCGACCGTGCAGTGGGCGCAGTGGCGCAACGGGTTCGGCAACCAGGTGATGCTCAACTACGGCACCGTGAACGGGCAGCCCATGATGAGCAGCTCCAACCACATGACCCGGTCCGTCGTCTCCGCGGGCCAGCAGGTCCGGCAGGGCGATCTCATCGGCTACTCCGGCAACACCGGGTTGTCCGGGGCGTGCCACCTGCACTTCGAGGTCTACGTCAACGGCTCCACCGTCGACCCGGCACCGCTGCTGGGGAGGTGAACGGCGTGCGCGGCACATGCCGCGCCGCGGGGCTGATCGCGACCGCGGTGCTGGCCCTCGCCGCCTGCAGCCCGTCGTCGACGACGGGCGCGACCGTCCCCGACCAGGGGTACGTCTCCGGCGACGGCAGCGTCCAGACGTGGGAGCGCGACGAGCGGGGCGAAGCCGTGGCCGTCACCGGCACCACCTACCAGGGCGACCAGGTCGACACCGCGGACTGGGCCGGCGACGTCGTCGTGCTCAACACCTGGTACGCAGCCTGCCCGCCGTGCCGCGCTGAGGCACCGACCCTCGCGGCGCTCGCTCGAGACCGCGCGGACGAGGGAGTGCGGCTGCTGGGGATCAACGTCGAGGACGCCGCCGGCGCGGCACTGGCGTTCGAGCGCACCTTCGACATCCCGTACCCGTCGATCGACGACTCGACCGGCACCGCGGTGAGCGCCCTGTCAGGGACCGTCCCCCTGCAGGCCGTCCCCACCACCGTCGTCCTCGACCGTCAGGGGCGCGTCGCCGCCCGTATCGTCGGGCTCGCCGAAGACTCCACCCTGGACGCCGTGGTCGGTGACGTCGTCGACGAAGCCGGTGCACCGTGAGACCAGCAGGCGACGCGTGATGTTGCCCGCCGACTTCTCCGGCCCGGCCCTGATCCCGACCGCGCCCCCGAGCCTGGCGACCTATCTCGCGCCGTGGATCCAGCCGGTCCCGGTGCTGCCGGTGGTCGCCGTCCTGCTCGGCGCCGCCTACGTGGTGGGCGTCGCCCGGCGTCACAGGCGGGGCCGGCGGTGGCCCTTCAGCCGGACGCTGGCGTTCCTGGGCGGTTGCGTCGTGCTGCTGGTCGTCACCGGGGCCGGTGTCGAGGGGTACGGGTACGAGATGTTCTCCGTGTTCATGTTCCAGCAGCTCACGCTCATGATGTTCGTCGCGCCCCTGCTGGTGCTCGGCCGCCCGGGCACGCTGCTGCTGCACACGGCTCCGCACCGCGGGCCGGGGCGCGTGCTCCTGATCTCAGCGCGCCGTGCGCTGCGGTCACCGGTCGCGGGCGCAGCCCTGCACCCGGCGGTCACCGTGCCGCTGTTCCTGCTCGCCTTCTACGGCCTGTACCTGACCGACGCGGCCGGCGTGGTCCTGTCCTCGTGGACCGGGCACACCGCCCTCGAGGTCGCCCTGCTCGTGGCGGGCGTGCTGTTCGCGGCACCGGTGCTCTCGCGCGACCCGCTGCCGAGACGCCAGGGGCACGCGGGTCGCGCGCTGGACGTCGCGGTCGAGATGCCCCTGCACGCGTTCTTCGGCGTCGTGCTCATGATGGCGACCACACCCGTCGTCGCCGCGTTCGGGCACCCGCCTGCGGGCTGGGGCGTCGACCTGGTCGGCGACCAGCAGACCGCCGGAGCCCTGGCCTGGTCCTACGGCGAGCTGCCCACCCTGATCGTGCTGCTGATCGTGCTGTCGCGCTGGCACCGCGAGGAGACGGACAGCACGGCCCTGCGCGACCGCCGCGCCGACCGGGACGGCGACGCCGAGCTCGACGCCTACAACGCCTACCTGGCGGGGCTCGCCGAGCGCGACCGTCGCCCCACCTGACGCCCACCCGTCCCGCCGGGTCCGCGTTCCGAACCACCTCCACCAGCATCCGCACCACCCGAGAGGTCCGACATGTCCCACGCCCCCGCGCCGAGTCCGCGCCGGTCCCTGCTGTCCCGCCTGCTGCTCGTCCCTGTGCTGGCCGCCGGTGCCCTGGCCCTGTCCGTGGCCCCGGCGTCGGCGCACTCCGGCATGACCGGGTCGGACCCCGCGGACGGCGCCACCGTCGACGTCGCGCCCGACGCCGTCACGCTGACCTTCAACGAACCGCCGCAGGCGCTCGGCACGGAGGTCGCTGTCGTCGGGCCCGACGGGGCGACCGTGAGCGAGGGTGTGACGACGGTCGCCGACACCGCCGTCATCCAGACCCTCGCCGCGGCTCGACCGGCAGGTGCCTACGTCATCCAGTGGCGGGTCACGTCCGCCGATGGGCACCCACTGTCCGGCGAGCTCACGTTCACGGCCGCGACCGACACCGGGGTGGAAGAGACGGCCGGCGGATCGACCCACCCGGAGCCGGGGCCGATCGAGGAGACCACCGCTCCGAGCACCGAGGAGACCGTCGACTCCGCCGCGGCGCCGAGCGAGGCTCAGGAGGAGCAGGTCACTTGGCGGTGGGGACCGACATCGATCGGGGTCCTCATCGCGATCGCCGCAGCGGTCGGCGTGCTCGTCTTCGTAGCTCTGCGTCTGCGGCGGCGGAACCTCGGGGCGTCGAACGACGATCACGAGCGCCGCGAGCCGTGACGTCGAGCCGGGCTTAGCCGGATCTTCATCAGCAGGCGCTCACCGATAGCCGCCTACCGGACGATCCAGTCGCTGCACGACACGAGGTGCGAACCAGCGAGGAGGGGCGGATGCCCGAACAACGGATCGTCGGGTCCAGCAACAAGATCGGTGGCCAGCGCTCGTCGTCGACCCACACAGAGCCGGAGCCCGCGCCTGTACCGAAGAAGCGAGGCAGGCGTGGGCTGGTGGTCGTCGGGGCGCTTGTTGTTGCGGCCGGAGCCGGCTGGTTCCTTCTTCGGCCCGGTGCAGCGTCGGAGGCCGAGCCAATGAAGGTCGAGCTCGGTACCGTCCAGGCGGTTGAGCCGATCAGCATCAACCTTGCGGGCGGTCGCTACCTGCGTCTCGGGCTAGGACTACAGCTGACCGCCGAGGTCGCCGAGGACGTGGACACGGTCAAGGCGCTCGACCTCGCGATTGCGCTGTTCTCGCAGCGGCCCGTCGAGGAGATCAGCACGCCTGAGGGCAGGAATGCGCTCAAGCGCGAGCTCGCCGCTCAGCTGACCGAGGTGTACGAGGGCGAAGTCGTCGACGTCTACTTCAGCAACTTCGTCTATCAGTAACCATGGAGGACGCCCGGCCACGGATCTTCATCGAACCTCAACCGGCGGCGGCCGAACTCGGGATCCCAGGCGCTTACGTTGGACGCACCCCGTGGCGGCCCTCTCGATGGATCCGAGCGCTCGGCCGCCACGGGGACCACCGCACCCCGCCCTCGTGCGCATGAGCCGCGCGGGACAAGCCCGTCGTGCTCCCGGCCGCGACGGCGAACGCACGCGCTCGCCGGTCACGACTCCGTGGTGGGTGCGGTGTCGCACGATCGCGACCTGAGCCTCGACGACGCGGTGGCGATCGCGACTGCCTGGACCTGCCGCGCAAGGTGCTCGGCACGAAGGTACTGGTGCATAAGTCGAGGTGGGGCGAACAGCGGCAGCGCAAAGCAGCGCACTGCCGAGCGGGTGCTCGGGCACGTCTACTACGTGTCCACCTCGGCGGCGTCGGTCGAAAGGGGCTGAGCGACGAGACGTAGACCAAGGTCGCGGCGGACTAGGTCGCGGCGATGCGGCTCGCCGACAAGGGTGTCGACTGAGCGCGGTGCCGGTCGTTGACGAGTCGCACGTGGTCTCGGCGAACGGCAACGACCAGGTGCACGTCGTGCTGAACCTGGTGCGCGAGGGAGGGGCGAGGGCTGACCTGCTCCGCGACTGGGCCCGGTCGTAGCGGATCATGAACGATGTCGAGCACCGCTACGGCTGACGGTCACCGAGGCCCCGAAGTGGGAGGGCAAGGGACTGGGCGCGAACACGCGTGGCGAGATCGCCAGAGCCGAGCGCGAGCGGATGCCGGCGGCGGCGCGCGACGAGCTGAGGCTGCGGGTCAGCGCAGTCACCGTGGCGTCGAACGACGAGCGCGAGTTCCTCGACGGGCCGCGCGACGCGCGTGCCGGATGCACCGGCTTGGACGGTGCGGTGGAAGGGCCGTGAGGTCGCCGACCGGGTTAGGGCGCTTCGCGCCAGAGCCGGCGATCGCGGCGGTGCCAAAGCTTGACGAGTGGATGAGCGCTCGCCAGGCACATGTCGCGGCTGCAGGCATCGCCCGCCGGCGGGGGCGCGCCCGCACTTTTCATCGAACCTCAACCGGTTCCGGTGGATCGGGGTGTTCCGGCCTGCTTACGTTGAGGAGACCCCGCGGCGGCGTCCCACGGACCCAGGCACTGCCGCCGCGGGGGCCACTCACCCCCTCTCTCGTCCCGGGAGTCGTGCCACCCGTGTCCTCCTCGCTCCTGCTGGACGTGCCGAGCCCGCGGGTGGCTCTGGCGACGGAGGGGCGGACCCGGCCGGTGCTGCGGGTCGTCGTGGCCGGCTGGGGTGGCGCGCTCACCGCCGCGGCGTTCCCTGACCTCGGGTGGTGGCCGCTCGCGTTCGTCGGCGTCACGGCCCTCGTGCTCGTCTCCCGCGGCCGTGGGGCGTTCGTCACCGCGCTGCTGTGGTCGGTGTGGGGTGCCGCCTTCTTCGTCCCGCACGTGGTCTGGGCATCCGAGGCCGCAGGGCCGGTCGCCTGGATCGCGCTGGCGGTGCTGCAGGCGCTGGTCGTCGCGGTCGTCGGGGCCGCGTGGTCGTTCGCTTCACGGGCGCCGTGGCTGCGGGGGCGACCGACGCTGCTGGGTCTGACGTTTGCGTCCGTGTGGGTCGCCGGCGAGCAGCTGCGGTCGGTCGTCCCGTTCGGCGGCTTTCCCTGGGGGCGGCTCGCGTTCTCCCAGGTGGACGGCCCGCTGCTCGCCCTAGCGTCGGTCGGCGGAGCGCCGGGGGTCTCGTTCGTGGTCGCCCTGGTCGGCTACGCCCTCGCAGCACCGTTCGACACGACCCGTGCACGGGTCCGGGCGCTGACGCCGCTCGCGCTCCTCGCCGGGCTCGCGCTCGCCGCCGGCCCGTTGATCCCGCTGCCCTCGCGGGCGGAGAGCGGCGTGATCGCCGTCGGGGTGGTCCAGGGCGACGTCCCGGATGACGGCGTACCCGACCGGGCGCGCCGGGTCCTGGACAACCACGTCGCCGGGACCCGGGACCTCGCCGCGGCCGGTACGCAGCTCGACGTCGTCGTGTGGCCGGAGAACGCCACTGACGTCGACCCCCGGACCGATGTCCGGACCCGCGCCGCGGTGCAGGACGCGGCCGACGCGGTGGGCGTCCCGGTGCTGGTCGGTGCGATGCGGTACCGGCCGGACGCGCGGTTCAACGACGTCCTGGTCTGGGACCCCGAGCGGGGCTTCCTCTCGTCCTATACCAAGCAGCGTCCGGCGCCGTTCGGTGAGTACGTGCCGCTGCGCTCGTTCGTCCGGCTGTTCTCCTCCGAGGTTGACCGGGTCCCGGTGGACATGGTGGCGGGGGAGGAGCCTGCGGTCCTTCGCGTTCCCGTCGACCGGCTGGGCCGCGACGTCCCGATGGCGACCGTGATCTGCTTCGAGGTCGCGTACGACGACGTGGTGCGCGACGCCGTCCGGCGCGGGGCCGAGCTGCTCGTGGTCCCGACGAACAACGCTTCGTTCGGACGCACCGCGCAGTCGACGCAGCAGCTCGCGATGTCCCGGCTGCGTGCGGTCGAGCACGGCCGCGCCACGATCCAGGCGTCCACCGTCGGCGTCAGTGCGATCGTCGCCCCCGACGGCACCGTGCTGGACCGCACCGCGCTGTTCACCGCCGACACCCAGTCTGCGCGTCTTCCACTGCGCACGACGCTCACCCTTGCCGATCGCCTCAGCAACGCCCCCATGACCATTGCGGTGGTCCTCGCGCTCGGCGCGCTCGGTGCCGGCTTGCAGGCACCTGCCGGCGCACCCCGATCCCGAGGGCGCGACACCAAGGAAGGACCGACGTGAACCCCGCCCCCCGCCAGCGGGACCATGAACCCGCACACGACGAGGCCCTGCTGAACCGGAACACGATCCTGGCGTTGTCGATCGTCGCCGTCATCGCCGTCGCAGTCGTGGTCGTTGTGATCGTCGTGTCGTCCGGCGGCGGTAGCCGCCCCAAGGACGACACCACCAGTGCAGCACGCCCGCCTTCGGTCGCTGGGCTGCTGATCGACCAGGCGATAGCGGCATGACCGTGGGCGGTGGCCCGCTAGACACACCGGCGGCGGCGAAGCCCCGCGCCGCCAACACCGTTAGCCCATGCAGGGCGAACGCTCCATGCATACGGGCACGGACAGCCCCTGCCCGTGAACATGCCTGTTATCGCCGTCTTCGCGGCCGCCACCGCAGCGATCGCCGCGACGACGTAGTTCGCTGGGCGGGCCACTCGCCGACCCATCATCGTCACGGTGACTGACCCCGAGTCTCGCCGCTCTCCGTGGTGATCAAGGACGTGAGGAGGGAAGTCGAGGGATCCTGCATGGAAGTAGTTCTCGAACACGGTTGAAGGACAAGGCAGGCGAGCAGCCGCCGAGCGACGGTCAGGAGCACCACGCGTGCGCGGTGCATCAGGGAAGTCAAGCAAGGGCTGGCATCGCTTATAGGCAGCGCCGGCTGTCTTCTCGCACCAGTAGAGGCGAGCGAATCACGATCGTTGTCAGGCAACGCTCTCCGGGAGCAGCGCGCCGGCAGAGCGTCGGGCCGGTGGGTCGTCGTCTCACCGCGACCAACACGCAGCCCCACGCATCAGGTCCGGGCCGGGACACGCCGACAGCACCGACAAGGCCAGGGTCACCGCCGTCGAGCCGATATACCGGTCATTGCGCTGACGACGTCGTCGGCCGACGACGACATCGCGCGGGCGTACGCCTCGCACCTGAGCGTTTAGGCCACCAAGCCCCTGAACTGGGACGATCTGTGTCCGGCGGTCAGGTGCATCGGAGATACGTCGACGTCGCACGCCCTGCCGAACCGACTCACGAGTAGCGGCGCCATGGCACCGTCGAGCCAGCGCGCAAACCTCAGAATCCGAACTCGATGCCCGCCCGGTGAACTCGCTGACCGCTGAGCTTCTGATACAGCGCCATGCACTTTGCGTCGCTCAGGCTACAGATGTAGTCGACGATGGCCCGGTTCGGCTCCCCGCGGGGCGCAGGGTCCATGAAGTCGTCGCCAGGCTCACGCTGTGCGAGATGGGCGTAGTACTCCTGTTCGTACTTGGCCCCTCCCTGCGTGGTCGCGAGCTTGATCTCCGCTGCGAGGCGCGGGGGCAGTCGAGACGGGTCATTCTGCGTCCACGAGTGCAACATGTCCACGAGGCCACCCAGCACGTGCTCCTGCCCGCGTTGCAGCAGGGCGAGTTCGGCGCCGTCGATCACGTAGCGCTTGGTGATCTCCTTGAGCACCTGCACCTGATGCCACTGCGGCCGGCTCAGCCCGATGTGAGGGCCGTTGACCCACAAGGGCGTGGCCGAGATGACCACGCTCGAGATAAAGCGGCCGATCAAGTCCGAGACACCGCTTCGAGCGAGCGCCTCGCGCAGATCGACGGCGGAGCGGGCACGGTCTGACAAGTAGCCCGCCAGGACGCTCTCGACCTCGACCAGCGCCTCAATGAACAACGCAGAATCGAACCACGAGGCGTAGTCCATGCGAAGTCGATCTGCGAGTCGGGCGAACACGGGGTCTGTCTGACCCTTCGCGCACCTGCGAAGGTCGTCGCGCACGGCCGCGACGTCGAGGCGCTTCGCGAAGTAGAAGTCCTCCAGGTCGTGAACGGCGTAGGTGATGTCGTCCGCAACGTCCATCACCGACGCTTCGAGCGTCTGCGTGTTGACGCTCAAAGCACCGGTGAACGAGCGAGCCCAATCGAGCAGCGGCTTCTCGGAATCGTACGCGCTGAACTTCCGCCACTCGCGACGGTAGTCCGGGTCGGACTTCAATGCCGTCTTGTGGTTCTTCTTGTCGAGAGTCCGACGCCGGGCCCACGGGTACTTCGCCACCGCTGCGAGAGTTGCTGCCGTGAGGTCAAGACCCTCGTAGTTCAGGCTGCGCATGCGACCGATCGCGACGATCCGGAACGTCTGTGCGTTGCCTTCGAAGCCGTCAACCAAATCGAGCTTCTCGCGCGCCAACTCGTCGAGCAGGGTCTCGCCGATGTGTCCGAACGGTGGGTGGCCGATGTCATGCGCCATGGCCGCGGCTTCGCAGACGTCCACGTCGAAGCCGCCAAGGCCGGCCATCAGGGCGCGGTTACCAGGGTCGTTCAGGAGCTCGACCGCGATGCTGCGCGAAACCTGGGCGACCTTCTCCGAGTGCGTGAGCCGGTTGTGGAGCAGCCGGACGTCGTCGAAGGGTGACACCACCTGGGTGACGCCACCGAGCCTGCGCCAGTGCCACGAGTACAGAACACGGTCCTTGTCGCGGGCAGCTTCGCTCCGGGAGTCGCCCGCAGCCCTTGTCCCGCCACTGGCTCGTCGAACCCGATCAGTCGTCTTTGACGCCACTCCGGTGAGCTGAACCTCGCCGTCGAGCGCACTGTTGTTGCCGGTCACCGAGAGAACTCCACGTTTCCGGAGACATACCGACCGCGGGCGGATGCGATCGCAAGCCGGGTGTCGTACTCCCCGAACCCGTGCTGTTCCATAGCCTCCGCGACCGCCTCGAAGGTCATGGGCGCGTCACCATCGAGAACCTCACGTACGGCCTCGCGCGCCCTGCGCAGCTCTGAGATCGCTTCCGGAGCGGGCAACTCATCGATCGACATTCGTGTCCTACCTGGTCGGCACCCCTGCTGAACCTCCGCGGTCGCCGACCGCACAGGCGCAACCAGAGTAGGTGCCTCAGGTTGCACGGAGGGGACGCTTCGAGCGGGCAATCGGGTGACGTTCGCCGAGGTGTCGCTGTCGAGGGCTACTGCAGCGGACTGGCTTCCTCGTCCAGGCTCTCCGGCCGTGGGGGGTCGTCGTGGATCGGGTCGACTTCCGACTGGCCGACGTACCCAGCGAGCGGGTCGATCGGCGGGAGCAGGAAGGGGCTGTTCCGCCTCGCTTCGGGCAGGTAGACGTGGAACGGCCAGTTCGCGCTGTGGTAGCACGCACGACACAGGTCCAGGACCCGGGCAACTCCGTCCCGAGGAGGTTCGAACACCGCGAACGCACGGTGAATGTGGTCCTCAGACTCCAAGTCGAGCGCGAAAACGGGATAGGTCCGCCCGCCCCAGACGCCTTTGAGCTCGGCCCCTAGACGCAGAACGAGATCGTCCGAGGCCCTCCTCCGGCGCCCGCGCGCCACATGGAGGGTCGCCAGGACGTACGCGACCTCCACCGACAGGGTGAAATACCGGCTCTTGCTCTCGTGGAACAGTCGGAACCCGGTGTCGATACTCGGCCCGAAGTAGTCGTAGAGGTAGTCGTCCGGGTTACGGGTACCGCTCAGTGCGTCGTTGTTCAGGTCGACGACATCCCGGCCAGTACGGTCGATGTCCGGGCGTCGGGGAATGCTTGACTCGCTGTCTGGACCCGGGAACGTCGCGATGAACGCGCCGCCCTTGACCCCGAGCCGTGCTCCGTCGCCGGCGGCGATCAGCTTGTCGCTCAAGCTCTTGCTGGCGTACTCCTGCATCGTTGCTACCCACAGTCGGACCGCGGCGTACACGTCCGTCTCGCAGCGAACATCGCACGTGAACAGCAACTCGTCGCCGACGGCCTTCCACAGCGTGAACTGCAGGTTGCGTGCGTCGCGGTGGGCCTTATCTGACTGCAGGAGTCGCAACTGTTGCGGGAACTCCCAGTAGAACTGGAGGAACACCTTCTGCCATGGGGCCTGCGGGTGATGGCTCCGCCGCTGCTTGTATGCAGTCGAGCCGATCAGGTCGCACGAAAGGAACAAGCGCGAGATGCCGCTGACTTGCCGGCCTTCCGACGGACTCATGCCAGGCCGAGTACCTCAGCACGCACGGTAGCGGCCAGGGGTGATACTTCGAAGTGCCGGGCAACCTTCCATTCGTCACCATCGGAACGGGACCAGACCTTCTTGAACTCCTTCGCTGGCATGAGCAGCGTGGAGGCGAAGACGTTGGCTTCAGTCTCGGCGCGGTTGCGCTGCCCGCGGCCGTAGCGGCGAGGGCCTTCGACCTTCGGCAAGCGGTAGTGCAGGAAGTAGTGCCCCAGCTCGTGCGCGATGGTGAACCGGTCGCGAGCGTTCGACGTGAAGTGGGGCAGGCGCACCACGAAGTCGCCCGGTCCGTTGACAACGAGAGACTCGGCGCTGTCTGCATACGTGATCGAACCGCCGAGGCTGCTCAGCAGCGACTGCAGGTCGGCGTAGCCGTTCGCGTCGTACACGTCGTGGTGGCGCGCGATGCGCTCTGCGTACTGAGCGATGTCGTAGTTCGACAGGTTCGCTGGCTTCGTTGCCGTGATCTCAGCCATCGCCACCACTCCTCTCCGGTTCCGCGTACGCGTCGACTATAGTTGGTCGCTACGACACGGGAGGCCCGACTGGCGGAAGCCGAGTGGACAGTTCACTCGTTCGCGCCCATGCGCTGACCGAGTCCGTGGTGTGCCGGCTGCGGACGGTGCGGTGCCGAGGTGTGCTCCTTCGTCGGACAGGTCCGCGGTGTATCGATTCGCCCGCGGACGATGGCCCGGTTGCATGCGCACTGGTCGCACTGCGGCGACGTGTCAGCACGTGCCTTCGTCTGCTCTGGCTTGATCAACGGTCACGTCCGGCCACCATGGATGTCGGCCACGGGGTCCGGCTCGTCGCCCACGTTCGGAGGGTCGGCACCTCGTGCGGTGCTCGTCCCGTGATTCGCGTAGCGGTCGAACGTGTACGTGCTCGGACCCCCCCACCGAGTACCGCAGCGGGGTCAGTCGCAAGAGCCAAACGACCAGCGCCCCACCCCTGACGGGTGAGGCGCTGGTCATAGATATTCGGTCAGAAGTGCTTCACGCGGTAGATCGTCTCGCCGCTACCAGCGAACTGCATGTAGTAGTCCGCAGGAAGGCCCTGACAGTTTCCCGGGCCCGACCCGGCGCAGACCTCGGACTGGATGTTGCGGGGGCCGGCGAACAGCGTGGAGTTCGTTGACGACCACGACGGGCTCGTCACGTCGTTCGTGCCCGTCAGGCTCCGATTGGAGCCCGAGCTCCGGATGATGCACGACTTGTTGTTCCCGCTGTCGGTGCACCCGAGTCCGGGAGCGAGGTAGAACGGCGTGATCGCAGACTCGTTCCGGTAGCGGACGGAGGTGATCGCGTCTGCATCGACGTCCCAGGTCATGATGCGCGGCCCGACGCCATGAAGGACCGCGATATCCGCCTCCTCGAGGTCTCGTGTCACGTAAGCAGCCCGCTCCTCTGCCTGCATCTGCAGATCGCTGGCGGACTCACCGCCCGAGATTTCCACCGAGACCGGCAGGCCGAGCGATGTGTCGACGAGCACGGAGTCAGCAGGCAGACCCTGCCCCGAGAACCCGCCTGAGTCATCTGCCGCGGCAGGGATCGCCGCTCCGGCAATCCCGACGACGAGCACACCGATCACGGCGAGTTGTCGTTTGAAACTACGCATAATGCCCCCTGTATGAGTTGCGCCATTGCGACAATCACGCTACCATCTACGAAATCGCTAGACAAGGGGGTCTATTCCATGGCATTCATCGGAAATCCTGGTCCCATGCCGACCGAGAGCGCGCTCGAGGTGCTTCGCGACACCGGCGTCCGTGATAGAGGGGTAAGATCTAGGGCGGCGTGCGGTCTGACTTCGCTCGCGGCACTGATGCTTTCCGCGATCAGCTTCTTCGGTGACAGGCAGACGTTTCCTGGTTTCGCATTTGTGCTTTCGGGGATCGTGCTGGTGGTCGCATGCGTAGCGTTTCTTCGCTCTCCCAGGTACAGGCGCCGATCGTCCGTGGTTTTCGGGGTGGTCGGCCTCATCCCTGCGGTGGCGGCCGTCGTGCTCCGCTGATGTCCCCGACGCGGGTGCGCTGGGATGCTGGGGCAGGCCACTCGTCTCAACCCGACAGGTCTGTCTACCAGTCAGCGGCCGGTGGAGCTGCGGATGTAGCCGCCGTCGCCGGACACGACGAGTTTGATGTCGGTTCGAGGGTCCGCGAGCTCGACGTGCGGCCACCTTCCGCACAGGTCGAGCCACCCGCCGACTGCTTGGTCGTGCCGGCCCGGCAGCCAGAACCTCCCCTGAAGCCTGCCGTCCGTCACCTTCCGCCCTCGTCAAGCCATCGCATGTTCAGAGGTCGTTGAGTGACCTTCCAAGCCCATGGTGTGGTCACGCGGTCTCCCGGTTTGCATCCAGGGTGGTAGCTCGCGCATCGCGAGCAGGGCGGCTCCGGCGGTGAGCATGCACCGATGCCATTGTGCCAAGTGCGTTCGATCGACTGCACGCTGCCACCATTCGCGATGTGAGGCGATTGCAGACCCTGCATGGTCATCAGGGGAACTGCGCGCCGAGGTCCGCAATCGCCACCACGATCTCGTGCAGCTGGCTGATCGCGACCGGGATCGCTCCGAGCGCGACCACCACTGTCCAGAGCGCCTTCCATCCGGTTCGCCGCCCCTGGCTCGGCTCTTCGGTGGTGCGATGTCCAACGAAGTCGCCCTCGTACACGCGCCCGAGGAGTCGCGCGGACATCTCCTGAAACTCCGCCCAGCCCGCGTCATCAAGGGCGCGACGCTCCCGTGCGACGACCTCCGCCATCGGCAGCTTCAGCCGGCTGAAGGCATCGGTCACGCGCTGGCTCGCGCGCGCGCGACTCGAACGGCGAAGATGCCGAGAGCCGCCCTGGGGAACCGGCTTGAGCGCTAGCGCGATCCCGACCGCGATGTCTGCTCCACGCAAGGGCGAGATCCGAACCAGCAGGTAGTCGTACAGGAACATGCACCCGAGGCCGACCCAGAGACCGCCAGCGATCGCTGCGAGCGTGATCATCGTGGCCGCCCAAACGAATGTCAGGCCGGTCGCGGTGAGGTGACGGCACGCGTACGTCAAGGCCAGCCCTGCGATGAAAGCAGTGACCGTCCACGGAATGGCCACCAAGGTCCGTTTGGTGCGCGTCCACCCGCGGCCGAGTCCTTCGGCAAGGCGAGCGGCGTCTGGTCGGTTGGACGCCGAGACCACCGCGAGGAACGTCAGGGGATGCAGCTCGGCGAGTTCGGTCGCGGACAGGCCGTGCTCACTCCAGCGCGCACGTCGCGCGTCTGAGCGCCAGGCGCGCGCTGTGATGTAGACACCCACCGTCATCGCGGACAGCAACGCGATCAGTTGCCCGGCGACGTAGCCGATCGCTCGCAGCAGCTCGACCGTCATGCCCTAGCTCCACACCGAGCGATGCGCCGACCTGTGACTCCGAGCGGCACGCAGGCCCTCGAACGTATGCGGATTGCTCATCTCTTCACCCGACCGCACGAGCGACAGATCGGGAAAGCGGGATCGGTGACGACTCCGCAGCGCGGACACCAGAAGACCCGATGTGTCGTGGTCTTCTGGTTGATGCGGAGCACAACGGCGACGACTGCGGAGACAAGCGACACCCATAGGATGAGCGCCCAGTTCCACGACCATTCACCGAGGGTGAACGCCGTCATCGCGAGTGGCGTGGCGAGCAGGAAGCCCAGGAGCAGGGCGCCGATCCAGCCGAAGCATCCCAGCGGGCTGTAGCGCAGTTCCGAGTGCCCGTGTCCGTACCAGGTGTCTTGGTGTCGTGTGGCCGTCATGATCTGCTGGTGGTCTTGATCGGGCGTCCGTCAGCAACGCACGGCGTCGGGGGTGTCCACGCAATCCGACACCGCGCTGGAGTCTGTCCCGAGGGTGTTCTTCGCTGCGGCAGGTGTGCTTGCTGGCAGCGGGAGCGCGGGAGGCGCGAGAGTGGGAACGAAACGCACACCAGCACCGTAGGCGGGGACTGCCGTCGACACGGAATCCGTCACCTGACCGGCGTAGACGCCGGTGGCGAGGCGAGCAATCACGTCGAGCGCGCCAGGCGCGAAGGTCCCCAAGGCGCGCGGGTCATGACCGCCGGCATGGGACGGGGCACAGATGGGCTACGCGGATCGATGAACAGGAGGTCGGCGCCGGCCTCTACTCCGCCCTTGAGGACCTGCCCGCTCTGCCCGTGAAACGAAGCAGCCCCAGTGAGTCCGTAGACATCTGGGGCCCGTTTCAGCGGCTCGCCTTGGCCAGGCCAATGACCGATTCCGTTGCCTCAGTCGTCGGCAATACAGGTGCGACAGGACGCGACGCTACTTCTCACCCGCCTGCAGGCGTCGGAGCTGTATCTCGTCGTGGTGTCCGGCGCGACAACCCAGGCGATGCGTCGGCCGGCGGGTCTGCTGCACGGATAGGTGACACCTGATCTGTGGTGCCGGGAGGCACCGCTGAGAGGATGTCGAACGTGCCCAGACCCCATCCCAAGGAGTTCCGAGACGACGTCGTGGCTGTGGCCCGCCGCGGGGATGCTCCGATCAAGCAGATCGCGAGGGACTTTGGGATCTCCGAGTCCTGCCTGCGGAACTGGCTGCAGGCTGCCGACGTCGAGGACGGCAATCGCCCCGGGACCACTGCCAGCGAGTCGGCCGAGCTGCGCGAGGCCCGCAAGCGGGTCCGGTTGCTCGAGCAGGAGAACGAGGTCCTGCGTCGCGCTGCGGCCTACTTCGCCCAGGCGCATCTGCCGGGAAAATGATCTACCCGCTCGTGCGTGAGCTCGCCGCTGACGGGGTTGCCGTCGCGGTGACGTGCCGGGTCCTGAAGCTCGCAAGACAGCCCTACTACCGGTGGTTAGCGGCCCCGTTCACCGACCACGACCTCGAGCAGGCGTGCTTGGCGAACGCGTCGTTCGACGCCCACCGCGACGACCCCGAGTTCGGCCACCGCCTGCTCGGTGACGAGGCCCGCGAGGCCGGCCACCGGGCGTGCGACCGGACGGTCTGGCGGATCTGCCGGGACAACGCCTGGTGGTCGGTGTTCGGCAAGAAGCGGGGCAAGAACGGCAAGCGGTCCGGCACGCCGGCCCACGACGACCTCGTGCGCCGCGACTTCACCGCCACCGGCCCGAACGAGTTGTGGCTGACCGACATCACCGAGCACCCCACCGCCGAGGGCAAGCTCTACCTGTGCGCGATCAAGGACGTGTACTCGAACCGGATCGTGGGGTACTCGATCAGCGACCGGATTAAGTCCCGCCTCGCGGTCGACGCCCTGGCTTCCGCGGTCGCCCGCCGCGGCGGGCGACGTCGCCGGCTGCACGGTCCACTCCGACCGGGGCAGCCAGTTCCGGTCCCGGAAGTTCCTGGCCGAGCTGCGCCGCCATGACCTTCTCGGGTCGATGGGTCAGGTCGCCTCCGCCGGCGACAACGCCGCGATGGAATCGTTCTTCTCGCTGCTGCAGAAGAACGTCCTGGACCGGCGCAGGTGGGCCACCCGCCACGAGCTGCGCCTGGCGATCATCACCTGGATCGAACGGACCTACCACCGCCGCCGACGCCAGGTCCGCCTCGGACGCCTGACACCCATCGAGTACGAGACGATCATGACCACTCAGGTCGCACTCGCCGCCTGAGAACCGCTGTCACCTATCCGTGCAGCAGACCCGGCCTGCCTGGCGGTCACTGAACGGGAGCATCGCTTTCGGGAGGAGAGGTTAGCGTCCGGAACTCATCGGTAGTCACGACGTGCACGATCGCGATGTCGCCTGTGAAGCCCGGTGCGATCTCGCCCCGGCGGCGCCCGCCCAGGACTGTTAAGTCGGCGGAGGCCAGAGCGTCGAGTTCGGCCTGTATCGCCCGCTTGGCGTCCCGGACCGCTCGTAGCCCGCCGGCGGTGATGTCCTCGCTGATCTCGCCGCAGTCGACGAACACCTGCAGCGCGTCATCGACGAGATCGGCGACGTCGTCGGGCAGACTCCCCGGGGCGCCTGTCTGGTATGCGTGCGCTCCTGACATTACGTTCCACACAGCGTCACCCGATCGCAGCGGCACGACGCGTGTCGCTTCTGCGTGGGCAGGAGTCTTCGGCCGTAGGCGATCCCTCACCCATGTCTCATGTTCCCGTTTCAAGGCGCGCAGCCGCTCGACGGTGTATCGCTCCGGCTGGGCGTCCACCTGGACGTGGTCGTTCGCGCACAGCAGGACGAGGTTCGCGTAACCATCGCGGACGTCGACAGGAACTGGCTCGTAGCGAGGGCCACCTGGGTTGCGGGCGGTGATGTGCGCTTCCTGTCCGATGAGCGCGCCAGGCTCGGAGCCCTGGTCGTCGCGGACGAGCTCGAGCCGACACAGCGCACATCGGTTCCCTGAGCGTGCCCATAGGCGCTTGCGTGTCTCGCTGGAGATGCTCACCTGTGCAGTCTGCCGAGTTCGCAGGCCCTCGGAGTCTGAACTGAAGCGCTGCTAGCGGAGCAACCGAAGTGCTGGCTCGATCGACTCGCTCAGGGCACGGAGTTCGGTCGCATACGCATCGCCGCTGTCACCCGCGAATCGCAGCACGGCCCGAGCCCGCTCGATCGCTCCCTTGGCTCGCTCGACCGCCACATCCGCTGAGACGTCGGACGTCGAGTCCAGCTCGTCGGCAGCGCGACCAAACGCTCGCACGTCATGCCGTGACCGCTCCGCGAGCCGTTCGAAGTGCTCCACGGTGGCCTTCGCTTGCTTGTACTCCTTGTCGGCTATGCGCCGGCACGTCTCGGAGCAGTAGTCGCGTCGCCGCCCCCGCCCGGCGCTCTGACGAAACTCCGTGCGGCACTTGGGGCGCGCGCAGTAGTCGACGAGGTCAGTCCCCGTCTCGTCTGCGTGTGTGGCGGTGACGGTGTGCAACGGTTCGGTGGCCTGGCTCATGTCTCTGCCTCGTAGGTCGCGCGTATTCGGAGTTCGACGCGTACGTCGACGCAGTTCAGAGGACTGGCTTTCCCTTGCAGTGACCCATCGCGGCGTGCGTAGGTCGCGCGAAACACCTTACGGTGTCCAGTCTTTGACGCGCGTGATTCGCGTGCATCGGCGTGTCGCGCTCGGGCAGCAGCCGACACGTGCTGACATGAGCACGGGACCAACCGGCCCCACCAACGACGAACGCCCGGCTGGCAGGCCGGGCGTTCGAGGCACACGAGGTCGTCGTGCGGTGGTGATACTCCGGCATGACAACACCTCGATGTGCCGTGCGCAAGCAGGCACGAGGGAGGTGATCGAGATGGCCAACAACACCCGACAGACCGGGACGAAGGCCGCCAGCGCCGCAAGCAAGGTCCTGGCGAACCCGAAGTCGACTAAGGCGGAGAAGTCCGCTGCGGCGTCCGCCCTGTCGCAGACCCCCAAGCGGGGTCGGTGACCTGCCGCTGAGCCGGCGCCTTGACGTGACGTCGGCTCAGCGGTCAACCATCACGATGTCGGAAGGAAGACCAATGAGGTTCAGCGTGGGGAAGAACACCGCCGGGAAGGACTCCTGGTGGCTGTACGCCAACAACAACGAGCAGGTCGCGTGGGCTGGTGAGACGTTCGCGTCCTCTGCGAACGCGCACCGTGCCGCAGCCAGCTTCAAGGCCGGAGCCGCCACCGCGCGGTACGACGTGTATCAGGACGCCGGCGGCAACTGGCGGTGGCGGGCATGGCGCTCCTCAGACAAGGTCGCCTCGTCCGGCGAGTCGTTCTCCAGCAGGTCCGCCGCTCAGCGCGCCGCTGACAACGTCCGCGACAACGCCGGGTCCGCCACTCTCTAGGAGGCACGCGTGCGCTCGCCTCGCCGGACCGTTCGGGCGAGCGCACGCGGGCTGATCCGGCTGTCACATGCGGCAGCCGCAGTCTGTGGAGACTCGGGGAGGCAACATGGTCGAGCGCAACGTGCTGGACGACGGTGAGACCCGTATAGGTCACGTGTTCGACGGGCGGCCGGAGACGCCGGAAGCTCTCGGACAACTTGGGCGCCGCGGTGACGCAGTGACGTTGTCAGTCTTCTGGGAGTCGCCGCTCTCGGCCCCAGCGCGGTGGTTCATGCACGGTATCCAGATCCAGGACGACCCCGGACGCACCAAGTTCGACTACACCGTTCCGCGGCTGCTGTCGTTCCGAGACGAGCGCGGGTCGGTGAACTTGATCGGCTGCCGAGCGGTGGGGATGAACGGCCAGCTCGGAGGCCCCGGGCGCGGACGGGTGACAGCCCGTTACGTCGTGATGGAGCGCGTCCCGACGGAAGCGACGTACGAGACGATCCAGGGACTGCGCACTACCGTGTCCGGCCTGCGCGAGTGGCTCGGCGTGGAGAGCATCCGGACTGCGGAGAAGACGCGTGACGCGGCTGGCCGCATGGAGACGATCGCGTTCAAGCTCGATTCGCCGGCGACGATGGTGGTGCCGGGTGTCGACGGTCTGACCCTCGTTCCCCGTTGGACAACCGCGCAGCCCGACCCGGACGTGGTGGAGATGCGTGAGCACCTTCACGTCGAGACCTGGCATGACGAAGCACGTCCCTGGAGCGTGCATCTCTCCGTCCATCGTGGTCTGCGTGACCTGCTGGCGGTTTCCCGATGGAGACGTGAGGAGCTCACACGAGCATCCGCCAGGGCAGACTCCGACCGAACCGCCGAAGACCGGACGTGGTCACCGACCCTTATCGAGGGCGTCCTGAACGACGCGCCGTCTCCTACTCGACAGGGGCACCTGGTTCAGTTCGCTGACGTCGGAGTCGATGGCGTCAGGGACTGGCTCCGTCTCCGCGAGGACTACCAGCGAGCCGTAGACCCGCTCATCTCGTGCCTGTACAACGCGGACGCCGCGATCGAGAGCAAGGTGTCCCAGGCCGGCATCGGACTCGAAGCGCTCGGGTTCCTCCTCGCGCACAAGATCGACGGCAAGTCTGAGAAGCAAGCAGACAAGCTGAACTACGTCCAGAGGTTCGAGCGGATCGCGAAGCCCATGGCGGATGTCCTGCCGTTCGCACCGGATGTGTGGGCGACGGAATTCGCCGGTGCGTACAACTCCGTGAAGCACGCCAACCGGGCCCTGCCTGACTCGGTGCACCTCGCCAACAGGTGGAGAGAAGCCGTTCTCGTGTTCCGTGCCTGGGTCGCGCTCGAACTCGGCGTCGACCGCAACCTCCTGCGCGATCGCATCAGCATCGACCCAATGGCCGGTGAGTACGTCCCCATCGACTAGCGCTCGAACTCCGGCGCAGGCTTCCCGCCTGTACGCAACACCTTCCTCGGCCTGTACATGGAACGTGACCAGGGAGGACGTACCACCTGGTCGGAGAGTTAGCCGGAACACGGAATCCGTCACCTGACCGGCGTAGACGACGGTGGCGAGGCAAGCAATCACATCGAGCGCGCCAGGCGCGGGTCCCCAAGGCGCGCAAGTCATGACCGCTGGCATCGCACGGGGGCGCAGATGGGCTGCGCGGGTCGATGGACAGGAGGTCGGCGCCAGCCTCTACTCCGCTTCCTTGCAGACCACGTCGGTGGTTCTGGACCGAGCGAGAGCTCGGCTCGCTCCTGCACAAGCCGATGCTCTCCCAGTCCTTCACGACGTCACCTTCGACCAGGTCGCCGAGCGCAGCGGAATCCTGCCCGACCTCGCGGCTTCGAGACCGCGCGAGACAGCATCGAAGTGATCGCGGAGAGGATCGCGGCTGCGATCGTGCCGACTGACCTCGGCGCGGCCGGTTGGCACAGCGCCACCCGCCCTGTCTGAACTCGGGATGAGTACCGCCCAGCCGGGGCGCGTGACCAGGCCGGCGGCTGTGATGTGACGCGCATCACAACAGTTCGGTCGGGAAACGCGTGTCGAGTCCGTGGTCGGCGGAGCAGTATGAACGAGTTCCGATGGTCGCTCGTTCCAACAGCGCAAGCGATGCTCGGGCCTCGGTATGGAGCGCGCCACGACTCTCGTCGAGGCTCCTTCTTGGTATCGAACAAGAAGAAACAAAGCATGGGGGACCGCATGAACGCGTCAGTGTCGAACCCGCTCGGGAATCAAGACGAGCGCATATCCCCGTATGTCAACGGGATCGCCTCCCTGGTCCTGGCGGCCACGGCAGCAGTGGCGATCGCGCTGACGGTCTTGAGCTCCGACTCGTCTGGCGCCATCTGGTGGATCCTGATTCTCGGTGTGGGGCAGGCCCTGGTGTTCTGGCTCGCCGTGAGCCTGCCGATGTCGTATCGCATCGCAGCCTCTGTCGCGCTGCTCTGCGCGTTCATGGCCGCGTACGTGCCTGGCCTGCTCCAAGCGACGCCGCTTGGCGCTGGGCCTGCTGTAGTCCTGGCCGTGGTCGGCTCGATTCCCATGTGGTGCGTCGCCGCCGTGCGGCTGGTCAACGCCAAGCGCGACATCGCCAACACCTAAGAGGCGCGTAACCCAGGTCAAGATCGGATCGCTCCGAGCGATCCGTGTGCTTCGTCGTGCCCAAGAGTGCTGCCTAGAAACTTATCGGCAAGTCCGCCGATAAGAACCACAATAGGAGGCGTTAAAGAGATGCAACGAGCGACCAGGGGGGCCGTTGGTGCGGCCGTCGCAATTGCCATCGCATGCACCGGGCTAGGTTCCGCTTCGGCAACGGAGCCGCAGTCAGACGCAACCGCGATCGCAGAGTTCATCGATCAGGTGCGTCCCAACGAGGTCACCAACGAGTCGGTGACACTTGTCGAAGGCGCCCTTACGCGAGCGAGCGCGGACACGGCGGCCGAGGTCCCTGCGACCTCGGCTGGAGAGCTCACTGTTACGGGTGACTCGGGCGTTCCGATCACCGTCAAGCTCCCCGGGAACGGCGCGGACGCGTCGATCGCGCCAGACGGCACCGTCGTCTACGGCGAAGAGGCCGGCGTGACCGTCGCCGTGCAGGTCGGAGCCGACGAGGCCCGGGTGCACACGGTGATGGCGGACGCGCGGGCTGCGCAGGACGTGGAGTACGTCTTCACCGACCTGACGCCCGAGCTCAACGAAGACGGGTCGGTGAGCCTCTTCGCGACCGCGACGACCGAGGAGGGCTCGATCGAGCTCTCTGTCGGTTCGATCGATGCGCCCTGGGCGGCTGACGCGGACGGCAACGCCCTCGCGACCACCTACCGCGTCGAAGGCAGTTCGGTCGTCCAGGAGGTGGCCGTCGACGAGAACACCGCGTTCCCGATCGTGTCGGACCCCTCGTTCCAGGGCGACTGCGGGATCGTCACCTGCACCATCCGCTTCGACCGCGCATGGACGAAGAAGATCAGGGACTTCGGGGGCGACGCGGGAGCCATCGCCGGCGCCATCGCCACCGCGGCCACCGCCGTGGCTGGTCCTGTCGGTGCGGCGGTCGGAGCGGCCGCCGGGGTGATCGTGGGCGTCCGGGCGCACATCTTCTCCACCCAGGCCGGTGACTTCTACTCCAACGGCAACTGCTTCGGCGTGAAGTTCCCCCCGATTGTCCAGCTCGGATGGGGCACCCAGGTGACGCGCGGCACGTACAACTGCGCATAGCCGGCGCGGGTCCAGACCGCCGCCGAGAGCCTCTGATGGACGAAGCGGTCGGCAGCCCGATCGACCTCCGGGTGGTGGTCAGGACAAGGGGACACTCGCACCAACTCCACCCTCCTGCTGGGTCGAGGTTAAGTGCCTGTACACAACTGCACCCTCGGCCTGTACACGGCACCTGACCAGCGAAGACGTACCGCCTGGTCGGAGAGTTAGCCGAACAAGCCACACATCACGGGGAACCCCCGGTCGGAGAGATCCGGCCGGGGGTTCTTCGCGTCCGGGGGTCCGTCGGCGCGGCGGCGAACCGCGCCGAGATAGGACCCTCCCGCCGAGATAGGGCCTTGTACGGTCCGATCTCGACGGGCAGGCCCTATCTCGGCGAAGCGAAAGGGTCGGGCGCCCTCAGGCCCCGCGCTCCGCCCACAGGTCCAGCGCGTGCCGCCGTGCCGCCGCGCACGCCTCCGCGATCGCCCCGGTCACCACCACGTCGGCGCCCAGCGGGGAGATGTCCAGCTCCGGCGCCGGGAGGTGCAGGCCCGGGGGGAGCGCCGCCCGCGCCGCCTCGACCACCTGGTGCACCCCGGCGGCGACGGCGCCGGAGACGACGATCCGCTCGGGGTCGAACATGCTGGCCAGGACGCTGACGACGCGCCCGAGCATCGCGCCCACGCGCTGCACGACGCGCAGCGCGTCCGGGTCCCCGGCGGCCGCGAGCCCGAGGACCTGCCGACCGTCGAGCGGGGTGGCCGCCGCGGAGGCCGCCGCCAGCGGGCCGTCCGGCGCCACCTCGCCGCGCGCGACCGCCTCGGCCGCCCACTCCGCGGCGCGCGCGCCCAGGCCGTAGGCCGCGCCCACTCCCTCGACCAGGTCGAACGCCACCATCTCGCCGACGCCGCCGTGCGCGCCGTGCAGGACCCGGCCGTCGACGACGACGCCCGCGCCCAGGCGCTCGCCCGCGAGCAGCGCCACGTAGTTGCGGCTGCCGACCGCCGCGCCACGGGTGCCCTCGGCGATCGCGGCGAGGGAGGCGTCGTTCTCGACGCGGACGAGCGGGGCGACACGGGCGAGCGCGTCCCGGAGGCCGGGGTTCATCCGGTCCCAGAACCCGTCGGGGTGCGGGGGAGAGTCGCCGCGCGTGTTGACCGGGGCGGGGACGCCGGCGCACAACGCCAGGACGTCCGCGCGGTCCCTGCCGGCGTCGGCGAGCGCCGCGTCGACAGTCGCCAGGACCGCGGCGCGCCGCTCCGCGGGGTCGTCGTGGGCGGGGCCCAGGACGGTGCGGGCGGTGCCGAGCGGGGTGCAGCGCAGGTCGGCGACGGTGGCCGTGACGTGCACCTGCCCGCTGTCCACCCCGACCAGGACCGCCGCGTCGGCGCGCAGCTCGAACCGGCGCGCCGGGCGGCCCTTGCGGTACGCGCCGGCCGCGCGGGCGTTCGGCAGCTCGCGGAGCAGTCCCGCGGCCGTGAGCGCGTCGAGCGCCTCGATGGCGGTGGACCGCGTGAGGCCGGTCGCCGCGATGACGTCGCTGGCGGTGAGCTCGGCGGCGTCCCAGGCGCAGGACAGCACCGCGTCCAGGCTCGCTGGCCGCGCCGCCGCGCGGGGGCTCTGCGTCGTCACAGGTCTTGACCGTCCTTCCTCAGCGCTGCCACACTGCCCGAGGCGAGTTGATTTGCCAAGTAGATCTAGTGGGCGACGATGAAGTTCGCCCGACCGGTGTCCGCGACGGAGGGGACGATGGTGCAGGGGATCTCTCGACCCGCGGTGCGGACGGGACGGGTGCGGCGCGTGCGCCGGGCCGTCGCGTCCGCGCTCGTGGTCCTGACGAGCGGGGTGCTGCTCGGGGCGTGCGCCGGCGACGGCCGCGACGAGGTGCGGTTCGCGTTCAGCAAGCGCGAGGCGATCGGCTTCATGACGGAGCTGGTCGACGAGTACAACGCCGCGCAGACCGACGTGCGGGTGGTGCTCGACACCTCCGGCGTGGACGTGGTGTCGGCGAGCTTCGTCCGGGGCAACCCGCCGGACATCGCGCTCGCGAACTACAACATGGAGTCGGCGCGGTTCGTCCAGCGCGGGGCGCTCAGCGACCTGTCGGACACGGAGGCGGCCACCCGGATCCGCCCCGACCTGCAGCCGCTGATGGACCAGTACGGGTCGTACCCGGGGCGGACCAGCGCGCTGCCGTACTCGGTGATGGCGGCGTCGGTCATCTACAACGAGCAGATCTTCGCCGAGCAGGGGATCGAGGTCCCGCAGACCTGGGACGAGCTGATCGCCGCCTGCGAGACGCTGCAGGCCGCCGGGATCACCCCGATCTACGCCACGTTCAAGGACGACTGGACCGTCGCGCAGGGCTGGTTCGACTACGCCGTCGGCGGCCAGGTCGACGTCCTCGACTTCTTCGACCGGCTCGCCGAGCAGGGCACGGACGTCGGGCCCGGCAGCGCGGTGTCCTTCCAGAAGGACTTCACCGGGCCGCTGGAGCAGGCCACGGAGCTCGCGCGGTACGTGAACCCCGACGCCGCCAGCCGCGGGTACGGCGACGGCAACCTGGCCTTCGCGCAGGGCGAGGCCGCCATGTACCTGCAGGGGCCGTGGGCGTTCAGCGAGATCGCCAAGACCGCGCCGGACCTCCCGGTCGGGACGTTCCCGCTGCCGATGACCGACGACCCCGACGACCTGCGGGTCCGGGTGAACGTCGACCTCGCGGCGTGGATCCCGGTGGAGGCGAAGCACCCGGAGGCCGCCCGCGACTTCCTCGAGTACCTGTACCGCCCGGAGGTCATCGAGGCCTACAACGCCTCGCAGCTCGGCTTCACGCCGACGACGGACGCCGCCCCCGTGGACGACCCGCGGGTCGCCGGGATGGCCGCGTACTACGAGGACAACCGGGTGTACCAGGGCCCGTCGGTGCTCATCCCCAAGACCATCCCGGTCAACAACTACGCGCAGGCGGTCCTGCTCGGCGAGGACCCGGCCCGGATGCTGCGCACGCTCGACGCGGACTGGGCGCGGCTCGCCTTCCGGCAGCCCGCCCCGGTGACGGAGACGAAGGAGCCGACGCGATGACCGACACCGTCACGACCGGGACCGCCGCCCGCGCGGCCGCCGCGAGCCCGGCGCCGAGGCGCCCGCGGCGCCGTGTCGAGCCGATCTACTACCTGCTCCTGCTGCCGACCGTCGTGCTGTTCACCCTGGCGATCACGGTGCCGGGGATCATCGGCATCTTCTTCAGCTTCACCGACTCGATCGGCATCGGTGACTGGAGCTTCGTCGGTCTGACGAACTACGTCGCGATGTTCAGCGACCCCGCGATCCTGCAGAGCTACCTGTTCACGTTCGGCTTCGCGGTCGCCACCGTGGTGGTCGTCAACCTGGTGGCGTTCCTGCTCGCGGTGGGGCTGACCTCGCGGATCCGGATGCGGACGGCGCTGCGCACGGTGTTCGTCGTCCCCATGGTGATCAGCGGCATCATCATCGCCTACGTCTTCAACTTCCTGTTCTCGAACTCGCTGCCCGCGGCGGGGGCGGCCGCCGGGATCGGCTGGCTGGAGACCAGCCTGCTGGCGAACCCGGACCTGGCGTGGGTCGCGATCGTCCTCGTGACGGCGTGGCAGTCGATCCCCGGCACGATGCTCATCTACATCGCCGGGCTGCTGTCGGTGCCGGGCGACGTGTACGAGGCGGCCGACCTGGACGGCGCGAGCAAGGTCCAGCAGCTGCTGCGGATCACCGTCCCGCTGGTCGCCGGGTACGTCGTCATCAACGTGATCCTCGGGTTCAAGGGGTACTTGAACGCCTACGACATCATCGTCGGCCTCACGAACGGCGGCCCCGGCACCGCCACCCGCAGCGTCGCCATGACGATCATCGCCGGCTTCAACGGCGGGGACTACGCCTACCAGATGGCCAACGCGACGATCTTCTTCGTCGTCGCCGTGCTCATCTCCCTCCTGCAGCTCTCCCTGACGCGCACCCGGAAGGCCTCGTGATGGCGACGCAGACGCAGACGACGACAGCAGCGGCCGCACCTGCCCGCCGCAGCAGCACCGGCCGCGTGCGGGCCGAGCGGACGAACTGGTCCGGGACGGTCGTCCTGGCGCTGTGCGCGGTGACCGTCCTGCTGCCGCTCTACGTGACCGTGTCGATGGCGTTCAAGACGCAGGGGCAGGCCGTGGACGGCCAGGCGTTCTCGCTGCCCGCGCCGTTCAGCGTCGACGGCTTCGTGGAGGCCTGGAACCTGACGAGGTTCCCCGTCGGTGCCGGCATCTCCCTGCTGGTGACCGCGGGCACGGTCGTGGCGACGATCCTGCTCGCCGCGTTCGCGTCGTACGCGATCATGCGGAACTGGGACCACCGGCTGTTCCGGTACTCCTTCTACTACCTGCTCGCGGCGATGTTCATCCCGTTCCCGGTCGTCGCCCTGCCGCAGATCCAGCTCACGGGCCGGGTCGGCCTCGACAACCCGTTCGGCGTGATCCTGCTGGCGACGATGTTCCAGCTGAGCTTCAGCGTGCTGCTGTTCACGGCGTTCCTGCGGTCGATCCCCGAGGAGCTGGAGGAGAGCGCGCGGCTGGACGGGGCCACGACCTGGCAGACGTTCTGGCGGCTGATCTTCCCGCTGCTGGCGCCGATGAGCGCGACGGTCGGCATCTTCGCGTTCCTGTACGCCTGGAACGACTTCATGATGCCGTCGCTGATCATCTCCGACCCGGCGCTGCAGACCCTGCCGGTCCGGCAGAACCTGTTCCAGAACCAGTTCAGCAACAACTACCACGTCGCGTTCGCCTCGTACCTGATGGCGATGGCGCCCGCGATCGTCGCCTACCTGTTCACCCAGCGCTGGGTGATGGCGGGCGTCACCCAGGGCGCCGTGAAGGGCTGACCGCCGTGCCCACCCCGACCGCACCGGACCACCCCCGCCGATCCCGCCAGGAGGACGCATCCGCATGACCGCAC
>NZ_JAKRMS010000050.1 GCF_022346185.1 Cellulomonas sp. ACRRI
GCGTCAACACCGTCGGCGTCTTCGGCGGCCTGGTCGTCGGGTCGGCGGTCGGCGGCGTGCTGGCGGAGCGGTGGGGGGTGACGGCGCCGTTCTGGTTCGCGTTCGCCGGGTCGGCCCTGTTCGTCGTGCTCATCTGGGGCCAGCTCCGGCACGTCGCGCACACCGACGAGGCGTCCGCGCCGCTGGCGGCCGACGAGCCGTCCGGGCCGCTGGCGGCCGACGAGCCGTCCGAGGCCGCGGCGGCGAACCCCGGGCCGGCGCGGGACGTCGCGGGCCCGGCCGGCGGGACGCACCCGCACTGACGCGCCGGTCCCCCGCCGCCGACTGCCCGCGCGATCACTCGCCGAGATAGGTCCTCCCGCTCGAGGTAGGACCGTCTGCGGCCCTATCTCGGCGCGGAGGCCCTACTTCGGCGCACGTCGGCGGGCGCGGGGCGGTCAGGCCGACCAGCGCGAGGCGGCCGCGACGTCCGCCGCGACCTGCTCGACCGTCCGGCCGTCCGTGCCGACCCGGGTGACCCACGGGCCCGCCGCGCGGTCGAGCAGCTCCGCGGCGGCGGCCGACCGGTCGAGGTGCTCCCGCAGCGCGGACCCGATCTCGCGCGCCCCGAGCCGTTCGCGGACCGTCCGCGCGGACGCCGTCAGCAGGACGCCGGACACCCGCGCCCGGCCGCCGAGCGCCCGGGTGACGAGCTCGCGCTCCAGGACGCTCACCGTGTTGACGTACACGAGCCGCCGGTAGCCCGCCGCGGCGTAGACGCCCCACACCGCCCGCAGGTTCGCCTCGGTCAGCGCGGTGCCGTGCGGGTCGGACGCCGGCTTGGGGTACGCGGCCGACAGGTTGTCCCCGTCGACCAGGCAGTGCGCGAGCCCGGAGCGCTGCCAGCGCGCCGACAGCTCGAACGCGACCGACGACTTGCCCGCGCCCGACCGCCCGGCCACCAGCAGCACCTCCGGCTCCACCGCCGCGCCTCCCCCGGTCCCGCCGCGTCAGTCCGCCGCGACGCCCGCGACCGGCTTGGTGCGCGACCGGCCGCCGGTGTCCTTGAGCACCACGTACTTGAGGTCGACGTGCGGCTCCAGCGCGCTGAACTTGTCGTTGGGCGCGCCGATCACCAGCTGGAAGCCGAGCCCGCGCCACGCGCCGATCGCCCGGCCGGTGAACCGCGCGTCCGCCTTGATCAGCGCCTCGTCGAGGAACACCGGCGCGTACCGCGGGCGCGGCGCCCCGGCGTCGCCGAGCTGGTACCGCAGGGCCGCGCCGACGATGAACGCCACGAGCTCCTGCGACTCGCCGCCGGACTTCTCGCCGATGTGGTCGTACAGCGCGACGTGGTTGCCGTCCAGGTCGACCTTCTCGGCGCTGAGCCGCACGTGCCGGCGGACGTCGACCAGGTCGGCGAAGTCCGGGGACGTCCGCCGGATGCGGTCGATGACCTTCGCCATCCGGTGGTACCGGCGCTCGCGCTCGGCGTCGGACGCCTCGGTGGCCAGCAGCTCGTTGAGGTCCTTGAGCTCCTTGCGGAACCGCGCCACGACCGTCGACTGCGTGTCCCGGGCGTCGATCCGCAGCCGGTGGTCGTCGTCGGCGAACGGCAGGTCCGCGAGGATGTCGTTGACCGGCTGGATGCGCTCCTTGATCTCCCGGACCGACCGGCTCAGGCCGTGGTGCAGGTCCGTGAGGTCGTTGCCGGACAGCCGCAGCAGGCTCTTGCGCCACTCGGCCTCGAGCTCGTGCAGCCCCGACGTCTCCAGCGCGCCGAGGATGCGGGCGAAGTCGGCGTAGGACGCGTCGGGGTCGGTGCCGAGGTTCGGGTCGGGCCAGCGCTCGACGAACGTCTCGAACGTCCGGCGCAGCGCCTCGCGGGCCGCACCGATCGTCTGCTGCGCGGCGAGCAGGTCGGTGCGCAGGATCTCGTTCGCCCGGGCGACGGTGCTGTCGAACGCGGCGAGCGCGGCGGCGGGCGCCGGGCGGGACCCGCCCGACCCCGTCGCCGAGGACCCGCCGAGCAGCGCGTCCAGGTACGCCCGCTGGTCGTCGCCGACGGTCACCCCGGCGTCCTGCGCCTCGTCCAGCGCGAGCTGCGCGGCGTCGACCTCGTCGGTGATCGTCGACCAGCGGCCGCCCAGGTCCTCGGCCGAACCCTTCGTCCGGCCGACCTCCTCGGTGAGGTCGCGGATCGTCTTCTCGAGCTCGCCGACCCGCTGCTGGAGCCGGGTGACCTCGGGGTTGCCGGCGGTGACGTCCTCGATGACCTGCGACCACCGGGCGCGCTCGGCCTCGACGGCCGCGACGTCCACCTGGTCCCAGGAGACCGCGTCGAGCTGCTCGTACGCGCGCAGCTCGACGTCGTGCGCGTCCAGCCGGTCCTCGGCGGCGCGCACCTGGCGCTCCGCGTCGTCCAGCCGGGCCTGCGCGGCGGCGATCTGCTCGTCGAGGTGCGCCAGGCGCCGGGTGTTGGTGAACCCGAGCACGTTCGCGCGGCCCTGGCCGCCGTGCGCGCCGCGGCGGCCCTCGGACACCTGCCCGGACCGGGTCAGCGCCTTGGGGTGCTGGGACAGCTCGCCGGGGGTGTCGACGCAGACGAACGCGAACCGGCTCGCGAGCTCGCTGCGCAGCCAGCCGGTGAACGGGCCGTTGCGGAAGTCGAGCCGGCCGGGCAGCGTCCGCGGGTCCAGCGCGACGTCGGAGCGCAGGTCGGTCGGCACGCCCTCGAACCGGATGCGGCGCGCCGTCGGGACCGCGTCGATCGCGCGGCGGAACGCCGTCACGTGCGCGGCGTCGATCAGCAGCAGCGTGGCGAACCCGCCCAGCGCCAGGTTGAACGCGTCGCGCCACGGCTCGTGCTCGGTGCGGACCTCGATCAGCTCCGCGACGAACGGCAGCTCCTCCGGCGTCAGACCGGCCGCCTCGGCCAGCGCCGCGCGCGCCCGGTGCAGGTCGCCCGGGATGTTGTCCTGCCGCCGGGCCACGGCCTCGCGGTCCGAGCGGAGGACGGCCAGGTCGACCCCGGCGGCCTTCTTCTCCGACATCGCGGTGCCGAACTCGGCGCGCGCCTCGGACTTCGCGTCGCCGTCGGCCTGCGCCCGGCGCCCGCGGGCCGCCAGGGCGTCGAACTCCTTCTCGCTCGACACCGTGGTGCCGAACGCCGAGCGCAGCACGTCGTCCAGCCGGCCGCGGGCGCGGGTCACGCGCTCCAGCCGGTCCTCGGTCGCGACGAGCTCGCGCTGCGCGGTCGCCAGCCGGTCGCCGCCGGACGACCACAGGGTCTCCCGGACGCCCTCCAGCTCGGAGCGCGCGGCGGCGATCCGGCCGGTGGTCTCGGCGGCCCGCTTCTCGGCGTGCTGGTGCTCGCGACCGAGCTCCTCCTCGACGGCGCGCAGCAGGCCGAGCCGGCGTTCGTGCCGCCAGAGGGCCGCCGTCGACCGGTCGTCGTCGAACGTGCCGACGCGGTCGATGACCCGCAGGCGCTCGGCGGCCTCGTCCAGGGCCGCCCGGTGCTCCCGGATGGGCTCGAGCGCCTTCACCTGCTGGCGGGCGGTGATCATCTGCTCGCGGGTGCCCGAGAGCTTGTCGAACTGCTCGACCACGGCGTCGGCCGTCGCGAACGTGCTCGGCTCCTCGAGCACCATCGCCTTGTACAGCGCGTCGACGGTGGTGATCTGCTGGCCCGCCTGGATGCGGCCGAGCAGCGCGACCGCCTTGGCGCCGTCGCCGGTCGCGCCGATGCCGAGCGTCGAGTGCAGCCGGGCGGTGAACTCCCGGTCGGTGTCGAACGGCGTCAGCCCGGCGGCGGTCAGCACGGGTCGCGGGAACCGGTCCGCGGCGGCGGTCTCCAGGTCGCGCAGGTCGAACGGCCCGTCCGCGGTCGCGCGCAGCGCGATGACGTCCTCGAGCGTCCGGGCCGCCGACGGCACGTACCAGGCGCGGACGGCGGTGAGCTCGCGGCCGGCCTGGTCGACCCAGGTCATCGCGATCGCGGACCAGGTGTCGCGGGCGTCGCCGCGCAGCACCCGCTGTCGGGTGCCGTCCGCGGTGCGCGACTCGTCGAGCTTGCCGCGGGCGTAGGACAGGATGTTCCGCTGGTCCTTGCCGCGGGGGCGGCCGACGACCCCGCCGTTGGACGCGCCGTTGAACGGCGTGGTGTGCGGCATCAGGAGCGCGATGTACGCGTCCATCAGCGTCGACTTGCCGGAGCCCGAGCCGCCGGACAGCAGCGTCGCCGTCGGGGCGAACCGCACCCGGTGGTGGCCGTCGTAGCCGCCCCAGTTGACGAGCTGCAGGTCGCGGGCGACCCACTGCTGGCCCGTCGACGCGGCCGGGATCAGGCCGAACAGGGTGTCGACCATCGTCATCGTGCGACCTCCTCGGAGGCGTCGTCGGTGGCGGGGGCGCCGGCGGCCGGCGCGTCGTCCGCGGCGGCCTCCTCGAGCGTCGGCCCGAGGTCGGCGGTCTCGTCGGCGGCGGGCGCGTCGGCGTCGCCGGGTGCGTCGGCGTCGCCGGGTGCGTCGTCCGCGACGGCCTCCTCGGCCGGGACCTCGTCCAGCGCGACCTCGCCGCCCGTGCGCACCTGCTCCCGCAGCCACGCGCTCAGCTCGGACAGCCGCTCGTTGCTCAGCACCACCTCGACCAGCGGCGTGACCCGGTACCGGCCCTCGGACTCCTCCTCGACCACGCCCTCCTTGGCGAGCCGCAGCACCGCGGCGCGGATCTCCCGCTGCCGGGCGGCGACGTTGGTGTCGTCGGGGTCGAAGTAGGTCAGCGCGGTCTGCTCGATCTCCTCGACGTCCACGCGCGCGGAGGTCTCGCCCGCGCCGCGCTCGCGCTGGAACACGGTGCGCAGGTGCACGAGCACCAGCGTCTCGGCCCGGGTGTACGCCTCGTCGCGGAGCAGCACCGGCACGTCGAGCTCGTCGGACCGCACCTGCCGCTTGTAGGCGATGCCCCGCTGGTGGTCGACGACGAGGTGCACGAACAGGTCGTGCAGCCGGGACTCGATGACCTGCTGGTTGTCCAGCAGCGTCCGCCACTGCTGGCGGTTCTTCTCGGCGAGCAGGAACCGGCGCTGCAGCAGCCGGACCAGGACGCGGCGGACGTCGGCGTCGAGCGTCCCGGAGTCACCGGGGAACAGCTCGGCCGGGTCCTCCTCCATCGACACGGTGTCGATGAAGACGTCCACGTCCACGTCCACGTCGTCGGCGCCGGGGACCTCCGCGCGGTCGTCCGTCGTCGTGTCAGTCATCGTCCTCGTCCTTCGTCAGTGTCGTCACGCCCCCGAACGCGAACCGCCGCCGGGTGCCGTCCGGGCGGACCGCGTCCACGTACGCGACCTCGTCCGTCTCCGTCATGCCGCGCTGGTGGGCGATCTCCAGCAGGCCGAGCAGGTCGACCGGCCGGCGCAGCGGCTCGGGCGCGGCGTTGAACGCCTCCCCCACGTCGACCGTCGTCGCGCCGCCGGCGAACGCGGCGAGGTGCGACCCGAGGTCGGCGTAGTGGGGGCCGCCCCAGGCCAGCGCCTCGGCGGCCGCGGCGTCCGCGTCGTCACCGTCGTCCCAGGCCGTGAGCGGGCTCGGCGGCTCCGCGGGCCGCAGGTCGCCGGCGGTCTGCCGCAGGTGCTCGACCTCCGCGACCGGGAGCCGGCGCAGCGGGTCGACGGCCTGCCCGCGGCGGGCGCCCGGCACCCAGGCCTGCAGGCCGGTCATCACGTCGCGGAGCAGCTCGTCGACCTGGCGGTCGCGGAGCGGGTCGTGGTTGCGGACCTGCGCGGTGATGACGAAGGACGCCTCGCGCTGCGCGGTGAACACCTGGTCCAGGCCCTGCTCGATGCGGCGGCCGATGTCCCGGAGCTCGGCGCGCTGCTGCGCGGGCAGCCGGCGGGTGAACCGGTGGCGCAGCACGGTCGACAGCTGGGTGGCGAGCGCGTCGAGGCGCTGCGGGTCGCCGATCAGCCGCAGGGCGCCGGCGAACGCGCGGCCCTCGGGCGTGGCGTCCATGACGTGCTCGCCGCGCTCCAGGTACTCGCGGAGCACGTCGCCGGTGGGTCGCTCGTCCTGGCGCAGCGCCTGCACGACGTCGCGCTGCATCACCTTGATCGACTCGGCGACCCGGGCGAAGTCGGCCGGCAGCTCCCGCACGAGGTGCAGGACGTTCTCCGCCTCCTCGAGCAGCGTCTCCTCGTCGGTCTGCTCGACCTCGCCGGTCCGCTGGATGCGGTCGAGCTCCGCCCGCAGCCGCGTGATCTCGGCGTCCAGCCGGGCCATCCGCATCATCGCGTCGGGGTCGGCGTCCTCGGCCAGCCGCTCGACGGCGTCCAGCAGGGTCCGCACCCGCGACTGCGACACCCGGGCACGGGTCCCGCCGGCGCGGCCCGCCACCTCCAGGGCGCCGACCGCGTGCGCGGAGAGGGTGTAGACCTCGACGTCGTCGTCCAGCACCTGCCGCGCCAGCCAGCCGGCGTCGGCCCACTGGCGGCACAGGTCGCGCGCGGAGCCGGTCGGCAGGTCGTCGCCGTGGCCCGCCGCGCGCAGCTGGTCGAGCGCGTCGCCGACCTCGGTGTGCGCGTCCGCGACCGGGACCTGCGGGCGCTCGGCGGTGAACACCAGCGAGAGCAGGGAGACGACGAGGGGGGCGTGCCGCTTGTGGAGCAGGTCCAGCATCGGGTTCTGGAAGGCCCGGACGGCGCCCAGGTACGCCCCTTCGGCACGAGTGATCATCGCCGGACAGCGTAGGTGACCGGCGGGGGTGGTCAGGACCCGGTCCCGGGACGGAAGTCGCCCCCACGTCGGCCCCCGCCCCCGCAGACTGGCCCGATGGGCAGCCAACCCGACCTCGACGCGCACATCCGCCGCTACTACGGGCGGCGGTTCGACGAGTCGTCCCGGCTCACGACGCGGTCGGCGGCCGGCCTCGTCGAGCTCGCCCGGACGCGGCGTCTGCTCGCCGACCACCTGCCGCCGCAGGCCGAGGTGCTCGACGTCGGCGGCGGGACGGGGGTGCACGCGTCCTGGCTCGCCGGGCGCGGCCACCCCGTCACGCTGGTCGACCCGGTTCCGGAGCACGTCGCCGCGGCCCGGGCGGCGGGCGGGTTCGCGGCCGAGCCCGGCGACGCCCGCACCCTGCGCTTCCCGGACGGGTCGTTCGACGCGGTGCTGCTGCTCGGGCCGCTCTACCACCTGCGGGACCGCGCCGACCGGCTCGCGGCGCTGGGTGAGGCCCGGCGGGTGCTGCGACCCGGCGGGGTCGTGCTCGCGGGCGCGATCTCCCGGGTGGTCGCCGCGACGGACCTGGTGACGGCCGCGGGGTTCGCGGACCTGCCCGGCCCCGCGCTGCTCCGCCTGCTCGCGTCCGGGGACAGCCCGGCCGACCCCGCCGAGGGGTTCCCGGCGGGCCACTTCCACACCGCGGCCGAGCTGGCCGACGAGGTGGTGGCCGCCGGGTTCGCCGACGTGCGGGTGACCGGCGTCGAGGGGCCCGGGTCGCTCGCCCTGGAGCTCGTGCCGCCCGACGACCAGGTGGTCGCCGCGGCGGTGGTCCTCGCCGAGCGCGCGCAGGGGCACCCGGGGTCGCCGGACCTGTCGGGGCACCTGCTGGCCGTGGCGCGGCGCTGACCGCTGCCGGGTCGCGGCGCCGCGGCGGTGGGCGCGGCGCTCAGGCCACCAGCGCCAGCCACTCCGCGAGCTGCTCGCCCCCCACCGGGACCAGCGGCAGCCCCGCCCCCCGGGCGCCGATGCCGAACCGGGCGGCCACGGGAGCGGCGCGCACCGCGGTCCGCGCGACGAGCCCGCGGGTCGACACCAGGAGGTCGACGTGCTCGCGGCGCTCCGGGTAGAGCTGGGTGCCCGCGACGTACCGGGCGTCGAACGCCGGGTCGAACGCCGGGGCGTCCGTGGCGCCGAGCACGTACGTCAGCTCGACCAGCCGCCCGACCGCGCCGGGGCTGTACCGGGCGTGCCGCTCGCCGTAGGCGTCGAGGAACCCGAAGTACGTGCCGCCGGAGCGCAGCGCGTAGCTGAGGAACACGGTCTCCCCGCCCGCGGTGAGCCGGAGCACCATCGCGTCCCCGTCCCGCCGGAAGCCGGCCACGACGTCGCGGAACCACCGGTGCGCCACCGGGTCCAGGCCGAGCGCCGCCCCGCCGCGTTCGGCGTCGCCCTTCCAGCCCGCGGCCTGGAACGCGGCGAACTCGGCGTCGACCGCCGGGTCGTCGCTCACGTCGTGCAGCTCCAGCGGTCCGCCGGCGTCGCGCGCGAGGCCGCGGAGCCGGCGCCGCAGGTCCTTCCGGCGCCCCGCGCCCATGTGCTCCACCGCCAGCGGCGGGTCGACCAGCGGCGCCCCGGTCGCCCGCGGGAACCGCTCGGCCCCCGCCGGGCGCCGGACGTACGCGCTCGACGTGCGGCGGCGCTCGTGCAGCAGCATCCCGCCGCGCGCCACCACCCGCCCGAGCGCGTCCGCGAGCGGCCCGTCCACCGGGAAGTGCTGCAGCTGCACGAGCCCCGGCAGCCCGACCTCGCGCAGTCCGCCGAGCAGGGCGCCGAGCGCGTCGACCTCGCGCCCCGCACGGACCAGCGGGTGGTGCCGGTCGCAGTGGGTGGTCATGAACGTCCCGCCGGTGGTCACCGCCCTGAGCGGCACCCCCGGGGCGACCGTGGTCGCCGTCAGCGCGAGCACGGCCAGCCACTCGTCCCCGTCCTCGACCACCAGCAGCAGCACGTCGGCGACCTCCCGGCCGCGGTGCCGCGCCGGGACCAGGAACCGCGGGTCGAGGTACAGGTTGGGCTCGACGGCGGTGTCGGCGAGGCGGCGCCAGGCGCGCGCGTCGGCAGCGGTCACGCGGGGCAGCGGGACGAGGCGGGCGTGCACGGCGTCCTCCAGGGCGTCGTCGCCGGTGAGGCATCGGTCGCAGCGAGGCTATGGTCCGATTTGTCCCGTTCGGGGCTTGTCAGGGGGTGAACCCGAACCCGACCACCCGGTCGCCCCCGGCAGTCACAGGCCCGTTCGGCGCGGCGTGCCCGACACGTCGTCGCAGGTCAGGCCCGTGGCGCCGGCACGGGGCGGGTGCCCAGCGGGCACGCCGGCGCGCGCCAGGTTCCCCCGGTCCGACGACACCCGGACGGCCCAGCCGTGGCACCGTCAGCCCGCTGTTCCCGCCCAGTGCGGGTTCGTCATGACGCCGAGCACGTTGCCGAACGGGTCGACCACCGCCGCCGTCCGGAAGCCCTCGCCCCGGGTCGTCGGCGGCTCGTGCACCGTCGCCCCCCGCTCCACCAGCGTCGCGACCGCGGCGTCCACGTCCTCGACCGCCCAGTAGGTGTACTGACCACCGGGGGTGCGGTCGAGCGCGCCCGGCACGTACCGCGCGTCGACGATCCCGAACTCGTCCTCGTCGCGCCCCAGCCGCCACTCCAGGTAGCCGTCGCGCACGAAGTAGGGTTCCGCGCCGAACAGCGCGGTGTACCAGTCGCGGGCGGCCGCGAGGTCCGCCTGGAAGTTCGACGTCGCCAGTCCCTGGAGCATGGTCGTCCCCGTCCCGTCGCGGGCCGGTCCACCCGGCCTCCGGCCCAGGGTCGCGGGGGAAGCGGTCAGATCCTGGCCGCTTCCGGCACGATCGGCGACCCGTCGCGACGACGACGAAGGCCCCGATCCTGGCGGGGATCGGGGCCTTCGTCGTCGCTGTCTCAACGAGTGTCCGGAGGGGGACTTGAACCCCCACGCCCTATACGGGCACTAGCACCTCAAGCTAGCGCGTCTGCCATTCCGCCACCCGGACAGGGTGCACGCCTGACGAGTACGAGGAGCGCTCTTGCGCGCTTCCCGACCCCTCAGGTGCGGCAGAAAACATAGCACGGAGTGGCGGCCGGGCACGCATCCGCAGGTGGGGGCACACTGGCGGAGGCGTCCGGCGGTGCACCACGGCGGGCGCGACGCACCGGCACCGTTCGGAGGTGGGCGCACGATGGCCGAGCAGGGCGGCACCGACCGCTACGGCACCGGCAGGCCCGGCGCCCCCGCGGGATCCGGGGCCCGACGGGTCGCGGGCCAGCGCCGCACCCCCGCCGGCGCTGCCCAGGACGACGGCGTCCCGAGGTGGCTGCGGACGTCCGCAGGCATCACCTGGCGGCTGCTCGTCCTGCTCGCCGGCATCTCGCTGGTGTTCTTCGCCACAGCGCAGGTCCAGCTCCTGTTCGTGGCGGTGTTCATCGCCTTCGTGTTCACCGCGGTGCTGCGCCCGGTCGTCGAGCTGTACACGCGGGTGATGCCGCGCGGGCTCGCCACGGCGCTCGGCCTGCTCACCGGGTTCCTGGTGCTCGCGGGCATGGTGTTCTACGTCGGCTACTCGGTCGCGAACCAGTGGCAGGCCCTGTCCCGGCAGTTCGGCGACGGCATCGACCAGATCGTCGACTTCCTGGAGAACGGGCCGCTGCCGTTCTCCATCAGCAACGACCAGATCGCCCAGTGGATCGACAACGGACGGCAGTGGGTCCAGGAGCACGCCGGCGACCTGGCCGGCCAGGTGGCGGCGTCGGCGGGCTCGGTCGTCGAGGTGTTCACCGCCCTCGCCCTCGCGGTGTTCTGCGCGATCTTCTTCCTCGCGCGCGGCCAGGAGATGTGGACCTGGTTCGTCAACCAGCTCCCCTCGTCCGTGCGCGACTCCTGGAAGACCGCCGGAGGGGCCGGCTGGTACACCTTCTCCGGCTACACCCGCGGCACGGTGATCATCGCCGTCACCGACGGCCTGCTCGCGTTCATCCTGCTGTCGATCATCGGCGTCCCGCTGGCGGCACCCCTGGCCGTCCTCGTCCTCATCGGCGCCTTCATCCCGCTGATCGGCGCCCCGGCGGCCATGGTCATCGCGATGATCGTGGCCCTGGCCGCCAACGGGCCGATCCAGGCGGCGGTCGTCGGCATCGGCATCGCGCTGATCGGGCAGTTCGAGGGGCACGTGCTGCAGCCGCTCGTCATGGGCAAGCAGGTGTCGCTGCACCCCGTCGTCGTGGCCCTGGCCGTCACCGGCGGCACCCTCACCGCGGGCATCCTCGGCGCCGTGATCGCCGTGCCGCTGGTGTCCGTGGTGTGGGCGATCTGGTCGCGGTTCCACCAGCCGGACCCCCCGATGGAGCCCGAGGAGGCGTCCGAGGAGGTCCGCCCCGTCGACGAGGACGGCGCGCCCGCGGAGGCCTAGGCCCGCGCGCCGCCGTCGGCCGGCGGGTCGCCCAGCCGCTCCACGGCGGCGGCCAGCGCCGCGGTGCCGGCGTCGTCCACCGGCCGCAGCGGCGCCGGGAGCCGACCGAGGTCGGTGCCGAGCACCCCGGCGAGGGCGTGCACCGCCCGCGGCCCGCCGAGCGACGCGACCAGCTCCGCCACCGGCGCCAGCCGGGCCATGCGCGCCCGCGCCTCGTCCGCCCGGCCCGCGGCGGCGGCGTGCGCCACGGCCACGTACCAGGCCGGCAGCACGCTCGCGAGCCCCGAGTGCCAGGTGTGCGCGCCGGCGAGCAGCCCCTCGACACCCAGCACGTCGCCGCTGCAGCCGACCTCCACCGTGTCCGGCACCGCGGCCCGCAGCGCCGCCACCCGGTCGCGCAGCTCCCCGGCGTCGCTCCCCCGGTCCTTCACCCCGCCGACCCCCGGCACCTGCGCCGCCCGGACCAGCGTCTCGACCGAGTAGCGGAACGTCGTGCTGACGGGGTTGTGGTAGAGCCACACCGGCACGCGCGCGGCGTCGGCCACGTCCGCCACCAGGCCCAGGACCTCGTCGTCCGTCAGCGGCAGGTAGGCCAGCGTCGGCAGCAGCACCGCGGACGCGCCGGCACGCTCGGCGACGATCGTGTGCACGATCACCTCGTCCGTCGTGAACGCCCCCACCCCGGCCACCACGGGCAGGCGGCCGGCGGCGGCCTCCACCGCGGCCTCGACCACCAGGCGGCGCTCACCGGCGGTCAGGTACGGCCAGCCACCCGTGCTGCCGAGGACCGCGACGCCCGAGGCCCCCGCGGCGACGGCGTCGTCGACCAGCCGCTCGAGCGGGTCGATCACCACCTCGCCCTCGTGGCCGCGCGGGGTGGGCAGGTAGGCGACGAGCGGTCCGAGGAGGGTCACGCGGGCAGTCTGGCACGCGACCGGGGCGCGGACGGCACGGCGCCGGCCTCCCGAAACTGCTCTCGCGCCGGGGGACGCGCGCTCGCTACGGTCGTCGGGAACCGGTTTCCCGGGACGACCGACGAGGGAGTCGAGCATGACGCGGGCAGCACGACGGATCGGCGCGGCCGTGGTCGCCCTGGCGCTGGCGGTGCCGGCCGGGGCGACGGCGGGGGCGGCGGCCACCGACCCGGGCGGGCGGTCCGGCGACCCGCCCGCGGGCGTCGACCCCGGGTGGCTGGCGCTCGCCCGCGAGGTGCTCCCCGACGGCGACGGCTGGGGGTCGGCGGGAGCGGGCACGACCGGCGGGTCGGCGGCGACCGCCGAGCACGTGCACGTCGTGCGGACGTGGGAGGAGCTGCGCGCGGCGCTGGGGGCCGGTGCCGCGCACCTGCGGGACGAGCCGACGATCGTCCTCGTCGAGGGCGAGATCCGGGCCTTCGGGTTCGACGACCCCGACTCCGGGCTGCCCACGTGCGACGACCTCGCCGCGGGGGTGCAGGTCGAGGACGACGACCCGCGACCGTTCTCGATGGCGGAGTACGTCGCGGCGTACGACCCCGACGTCTGGGGTCGCCAGGACCCCGCGGGACCCCTCGAGGAGGCGCGGGCGCGGGCGGCCGCGGTCCAGACCGCGCAGGTCCGCCAGCGGGTGGGGTCGAACGTCACCGTGCTCGGCCTGGGCGACGACGCCCGCGTGGTCGGTGCGCACCTCCTGGTGCAGGGCGTGCGCAACGTCATCATCCGGAACCTGCGCGTCTCGGACGCCTACGACTGCTTCCCGGAGTGGGACCCCGGCGACACCAGCGCCGGGGACTGGAACTCGCTCTACGACAACATCGGCGTGCACACGAGCGAGAACGTGTGGGTCGACCACGTGACGCTCGACGACGGCGACCACCCGCCCGCCTCGCTGCCGACGGTGTACGGGCGGCCGTTCGAGGTCCACGACGGCCTGCTCGACATCACGCACGAGTCGGACCTCGTCACCGTCTCCTCCTCCGTGTTCCGCGACCACGACAAGACGAACCTCGTCGGGTCGGGCGACGGCCGCCAGGCGCTCGACGGCGGGAGGCTGCGGGTCACCTGGCACCACAACCTGTGGGACGACGCCGGCCAGCGGCTGCCTCGGGTGCGGTTCGGCGACGTGGACGTCTACAACAACTACGTGCGGGTCGGGCAGGGCGGTGCGGAGCTCTTCGACTACGCCTGGGGGGTCGGCGTGGAGTCGAGCATCTGGGCCGAGCGGAACGCGTTCGACCTGCCCGAGGACCTGCCGGTGTCGGCGATCGTCAAGCGGTGGGGCGGGACGCGGCTGCACGCCGAGCGCACGCTGGTGAACGGCGTCGAGGTCGACGTGCTCGCCGCGTACAACGCGGCTGCCGCGGAGGGCGACCGGCTCGACGCCGGGGCGCGCTGGGACCCGGTGACGGCCGGGGTGCGGGGCGCCGTGGTGCACGAGGTGACGGAGGTGCGGGACGTGGTGCTCGCGGGGGCAGGGGCCGGGGTGCTGGCGCCGGTCGCCGAGCAGCCGGCCGAGCCCGGACCGGGACCGACCGCGCCGGTGACGCCACCTGGCGAGCCGGGGGACGGCGGATCGGGCGCTGGTGCGGGCGGTGCTGGTGGTGCAGGCGCCGGCGAGGCCGGGGCCGCGGATGCGGCCGGCGTGCCGACGGCGGCCGGCCGCGCGCGGGGCGGCGGGCTCGCCGTGACCGGGGTCGGCGCCCTCGGGGCGATCGCAGCTGTCGGCGCGCTCGTCGCCGGTGGCGTGGCGCTCGTGCGGGTGCGCGGTCGGGTGCGGGGCTGACGCCGGCTCGACCGGGCTGACGCCGGCTCGACCGGGCTGACGCCGGCTCGTGCGGGCTGACGCCGGCTCGACCGGACTGACGCCGGCTCGTGCGGGGCGATGCCGGCTCGTGCGGGGCGGTGCCGGGTGGCACCCCGGCACCGCCCCCGGACGGACCTCGTGGCGGCGGCGCGGCGGTGCGGCGTCACTGGAAGTCCCGGGACGTCGTCGCGACCTTGAGCGACAGCGGCGTGAGGTGCTCGGCGATGAGGTTGGTCGCCCCGTCGGCGCGCTCCAGCCGCCCGCGGACGACCAGCGCCCGGGAGGTGCGGGCGACCTTCCGGAACCGCTGCCAGAGCCCGGTGCTGCACACGATGTTGAGCAGGCCCGTCTCGTCCTCCAGGGACAGGAAGGTGACGCCGCCGGCGGTGCCCGGACGCTGGCGGTGCGTGACGACGCCCGCGACCGCCACGCGCCGTCCCGCCTCGTGCCGGAAGGCCTGCTCGACCCGGAGCACGCCCGAGGCGTCCAGGCCCGCCCGCACGTGCTGGGTCGGGTAGGAGTCGACGGTCACCCCGGTGGCCCACACGTCGGCGACGGCGACCTCGACCTCGCTCATGCCCGGGAGGGTGGGGGCCTGCACGCCGACGGAGACGCCCGGCAGCGTGTCGGGCCCCTCCTGCGCGAGCGCGCCGGCCGCCCACAGCGCCTCCCGCCGGGTGACGCCGAGCGACTCCAGCGCGCCCCCGGTGGCCAGGGCCTCGAGCTGGGCGGTGCTGAGCTCGACACGGCGC
Source organism: Cellulomonas sp. ACRRI (assembly GCF_022346185.1). Lineage (GTDB taxonomy): Bacteria > Actinomycetota > Actinomycetes > Actinomycetales > Cellulomonadaceae > Cellulomonas. The sequence goes on from NZ_JAKRMS010000050.1 coordinate 14,713, forward strand.
ACGAGGTCCCGCAGGTCGGCGAACGGCCCGCGGGCGTCCCGCTCGGCGACGACGCGCTCGGCCACCTTCTCCCCCACGTTCCGCACCGACGCGAGCCCGACCCGGACGGCGAGCGAGCGCCCCGCGGCCGACCGGCCGACGGCGGACGCGGGCGTCGCGCCGCCGCTGGCCCCGGACTCCGCCGCGGCGTCGGGGAACCCCGGTGCGCCGCCCGGCCGCAGCGGGGTGACCGGCGCCGTGCCGGACGGCAGCGGGACCAGCCGCGGCTCGCCGCCCTCGGGCTCGGGGCCGACCCGCTCGACCACGGCCTGGACGCCGGAGCGCTGCACGTCCGGGCGCAGCACGCCGATGCCGTGCCGGCGGGCGTCCGCGACCAGCGACTGCGGTGAGTAGAACCCCATCGGCTGCGCGGCGAGCAGGCCGGCGTAGAACGCCGCCGGGTGGTGCACCTTGAGCCACGAGCTGGCGTAGACGAGGAACGCGAACGAGTACGCGTGCGACTCCGGGAAGCCGAAGTCCGCGAACGCCTTGAGCTTGTCGTAGACCTCCTCGCGCACCGGCTCCGGGATGCCGTTGCGGGTCATGCCGTCCATCAGCCGGGCGCGCAGCGCCTCCATCTTCTCGATGCTGCGCTTGGAGCCCATCGCGCGCCGGAGCTGGTCGGCCTCGGCGGGGGTGAAGTCCGCGACGTCGATGGCCATCTGCATGAGCTGCTCCTGGAACAGCGGCACGCCGAGGGTCCGCGCGAGCGACTTCTCCAGCCGGGGGTGCGGGTAGGTGATGGGCTGCCGCCCCTGGTAGCGCTCGATGTACGGGTGCACCGACCCGCCCTGGATCGGGCCGGGGCGGATGAGCGCGACCTCGACGACGATCCCGTAGAAGCTGCGCGGCTGCAGGCGCGGCAGGGTGCCCATCTGGGCGCGCGACTCGACCTGGAACACGCCGACGGTGTCGGCGGCGCACAGCAGGTCGTAGACCAGCGGGTCCTCGTTGGGCAGCTTGTGCAGCTCCAGCCGGGGGCCGCCGTGCCGCTCCACCTGGTCGAAGGCGAGCCGCAGCGCGGTGAGCATCCCGAGCCCCAGCAGGTCGAACTTCACGAGCCCCGCGTCCGCGCAGTCGTCCTTGTCCCACTGCAGGACGGTGCGGCCCTCCATCCGCGCCCACTCGACCGGGCAGACCTCGATGACGGGTCTGTCGCACATGACCATGCCGCCGGAGTGGATGCCGAGGTGCCGCGGCAGGCGCAGGAACCGGTCGGCCAGGTCGATGACCTGCTCGGGGATCTCCTCGAGGTCGCTCGCGGGCGGCGGGCGGTGAGCGGGGACGACGTCGTGGCGGTCGGCGGTGGGCTGGCCGGCGAGGCGGTCGGTGTCGTCGTGCCCGGTGGGGCGTCGCGGGGCAGGTGCGGGGACGGCGCCGGGCTCGTGGTTCCAGCCCCAGACGACGCCGTCGGGGTCCCGCTGCGCGGCGGCGTACTGCGCGGCGCGACGGTCCTCGCGGCTCACCGGGGACCCCGGCGTCGCCGCGGCAGGCGGCCCGACGGGAGGAGTCCCGACGGGGGTCGAGGGCAGGCTCGGCCGGGTCGACGTCGGGCGGTCGGCGACGTGCTGCGTCGGCGGGGTCGCCGACACGGCCGCCGCACCGCGGCTCTCCCCCGACCACCAGGGGTGCCGCGGCGCGGGGCCGCGCAGGGTGCCCCAGCGCTCGATGGACTTGCTCCACGCGTCCTGCTGCCCGACGTCGTACCCGAGGGCCCGGGCGGCGTCCCGCACGGCCGAGCGGGCGCGGTAGGAGATGACGTTCGCGACCTGCGCGGCGTGCGTGCGGCCGTGCTTGGCGTAGACGTACTGGATGACCCCCTCGCGGCGGCCGGACTCGATGTCGACGTCGATGTCGGGCGGCCCGTCGCGCTCGGGCGCGAGGAACCGCTCGAACAGCAGGCCGTGCGCGACGGCGTCGACGGCGGTGACCTTGAGGGCGTAGCAGACCGCGGAGTTGGCGGCCGACCCGCGGCCCTGGGCGAGGATGCCGTTGCGGTGGCAGAAGTCGACGAGGTCGTAGACCACCAGGAAGTAGCCGGGGAAGCCGAGGTCCTCGATGACGCGCAGCTCGTGCTCGAGCTGCGCGTACGCGCCGGGCACCCGCTCGGCCTCGGGCGGGCCGTAGCACTCCAGCGCGCCGCGGCGGACGAGCTCGCGCAGCCAGGTCGCCTCGGTGTGGCCGGGCGGCACGGGGTACGGCGGCAGCTGCGGCGCCACGAGGTGCAGGTCGAAGGCGCACTCGGCACCGATCGCGGCGGCGGTGGCGACGGCCCCGGGGTGGCGGCGGTGCCGGCGCAGCATCTCGGCGGCGGACGCGAGGTGCGCGGTCGGGGCGCCGGGCAGCCAGCCGTCCAGGTCCTCCATCGAGGACCGGGCGCGCACGGCGGCCAGGGCCATCGCCAGGTCGGCGTCCCGGGGCGTGGCGTAGTGCACGTTCCCGGTGGCGACCAGCGGCAGCCCGGCACCGTCGGCGAGCTCCGCGAGGGCGTCGGCGAGCTCGGAGTCGTACGGCCCGCCGCCCTGGGTGACCTCGACCGCGACGTTGTCCCGTCCGAAGAGCGCGGCCAGCCGGTCGAGCTCGGCGCGCGCCCGCTCGAGGCCCGCGGCGGTGACGCCGGGTTCCCGGCCGCCGTCGGTCAGCGCGTGCCGCACCGGGCCCTTGCGGCAGCCGGTGAGCACGAGCCAGCGGCCGTCGGCCTGCTCGGCGAGCTGCTCCAGCCGGTACGCGGCGGCGCCCTTGGTGCCGGTCGCGAGGTGCGCCTCGGCGATCGTGCGGGACAGCGCCCGGTAGCCCTCGGGCCCGCGGGCGAGCACGGGCAGGTGCAGCGCGCGGGGGTCGGGCACGCCGGTCGGCAGGTCGAGGACGTCGGGGCCGGCGACCCCCGGGACGGGCAGGTGCAGCTCGGCGCCGAAGACGGTGGGCAGGCCGACCTCCCGCGCGGCCTCGGAGAACCGGACGACGCCGTACAGGCCGTCGTGGTCGGTGAGCGCGAGCGCGCTGAGCCCGAGCCGGTGCGCCTCGGCGGCGAGCTCCTCCGGCTGGCTGGCGCCGTCGAGGAAGCTGAACGCCGAGTGCGCGTGCAGCTCCGCGTAGCGCGGGGCGTCAGTCATAGACGGCCTCGCAGGTCCAGCCGTCGGGGCGCCAGGCGAGCAGCAGGGCGCGGCCGTCGCCGAGCGTGACCTGCAGGTGCACGCGCAGCCCGGCCTCGGTGGGCGACCACCAGCGCTCGGCGAGCGGCCACGGCCCCGCCCAGCCGGCGACGTCGTGGTCGACCGCGGGCCGGCGGTCGGAGGCGGGCGTGCGGACGCGGACCGGGTCGCCGCTCATGGCGAACCGGCCGTCGAACCGGACCGGCCGGCCGGCGCCGTCCAGCACGTCGACCGGCGCGGGACGCACCGGCACGGTGGCGGGCGCCGGCGGCGGCAGGTGGCCGGGCCAGGGCCGGTCGACCGGGCGGGGTGCGGCGGCCTGGGCGCCCCAGGGCTGCAGGTGCACCTGGTCGCGCACGTCCCGGCCGCCCTGCAGGGCGGCGGTCAGCACGCCGTCGCCGCCGAGCAGCCCCTGCACGCGGTCGAGCGCCCGGTGCGCCCGGAGGTCGCCGCCGGACGCGCCGCCCCACAGCCGGCCCTGCTCGGCGCCGGCGGGCGCGACGTCCTCCGCGGTGATGCCGAGCGCGACCAGGCCGATCGGCTCGGCGTGCTCGTCGGGCTCGCCGCCGTCGGGCCGCGCGCCGGCGCCGTGCTCGGCGGCCGCGGCGGTCAGCCAGCCCTCGAGCTGCCACCGGATGCGGTCGGTGATCCGCGCGGCGGACAGCCCGCCGAGGCCGCCCATGTCGGTGCGCCAGGCCCGGGTGAGCTCGGTGCCCTCGTCGGTGCGGGCGGTGATCCGCAGCCGGGCGCAGGTCACGGAGTGCTCGGTGAGCAGGGCGTGCAGCTCCTCCGCGAGCCGGCGCCCCGCGAACGTCGCGACGTCGACGCGGTGCGCCGGCGGGTCGAGCTCGGTCGCCACCTCCAGGTCGGTCTCCGGCCGGCGGCGGGCGGGCGGACGCAGGTCCTCTCCGCGCACCAGCGTCCACGCCCAGGTCCCCCAGGTCCCGAACCGCGCGTGCACGTCGCCGCCGTCCAGCGCGGCCAGGTCGCCGAGCCGGCGCAGGCCGAGCCGGCGCAGCAGGTCGACGAGCTCGGCGACCGCACGGCCGGCGTCGTCGGTCACCGCAGCGGGTGCGAGGTCGTCGACGGGGCGCGGCGCCAGGAACTCGCGCGAGGCACCAGGTGGCACGACGGCGTCGGTGCGGGCGGCGAGGATCGCCGCGAGCAGGCCGTCGGCGGTGCCGACCTGGCACTCGTGGCCGGTCCGCTCGGCCACCACGGACACCAGGCGCTCGGCCAGCGTCTCCTCGGTGCCGTGGAACCGCGCCGCGCCGCCCGCGGGGAGCAGCAGCAGGCCCGGCCGGGCGACCTCGATCCCGGCGACGACCGCCTCGGTCGCGACGGCCACCGGCTCGAACAGCCGGGCGTCCCGGTCGTCGTCGGCGGGCAGCAGGACGACCTCGGGGCAGACGCCCTGCGCCTGGCGGCGGCGCATGCCGCGGCGCACCCCCTGCGCCCGGGCGATCGCGGAGACGGCGACGAGCCGGGGCCCGTGCTGCACGGCGGCGGGCAGGTGCCCGGGCACGTCGGCGGCGCGCACGGCGGCGACGACCGGCCAGTCCGGCACCCAGACGACGGTGGTGCGGGTGGCGCTCATCCGACCAGCCTCAGGTCGGGCGCGAGCAGGGCGCCGTCGTCCGCCACCGGCTCCGGCCCGGCCGAGGCCGCGGGCACCGCCCCGGCGGGACGCGCGAGCACGTCGGCACCGGGACGCGCGGGCACGTCGGGGCGGTCGGCACCGGGTCGCGCGGTGACGGGGCCGTCGGCGCGGGAACCGCGGTCGGCGGGGAGCCCGTACGGGTCGGTGCCCACCTCGAGCGGCAGCACCACGCGCAGGTCCTGGGCACGGCCCGCGCTGCCCCGCCCGGTGCGGGTGACGTGGACCTCGTGCGCGCGCAGCCGGCCGTCCCCCTCGCCGACACCGGTCCACCGGCCGCCCTCGACGGTCAGCACGGTGCCGGCGCCCGGCCACGGCGCGGTGGCGAGCAGCACGGAACCGCGGTCCCGGGCGCGCGCCATCAGCCGGCGGCGGTCGGCGTCGGCCAGGTGCGCGCCGGGGCCGACCACCACGACGTCGATGCCGTCGAGCAGGGCCGCGACCACGGTCGGCGCGTCCACGCCGGGCTGCGGGACCACGGCGAGCCGCTCCAGCGCCACGCCGGTCTGGGCGGCGGCGAGCAGGCCGAGGCTCGGCTGCCCCACGACGGCCGCCCACGCCTCCCGGGCGGTGCACGCGGCGGCGATCATCGCGAGCACCAGCGAGGTGGAGCCGAGCACCGCGGTCGTGCTCCCCCGCCGCAGGCCGTCGGGGAGCAGCGGGGTGAGGGCGGGCGGCACCGCGAGCGGCGGCCGGTCGGTGAGCAGCACCGGGCCGCGCGCGGCGGTCGGCCGCGGCACAGCCCGCTGCCGGTCGGGCAGGTCGGGGACGGCGACGGGGCCCGAGGGCGCGCTCGCGGGGTCGGGGTCCGTCACCGGCACCACCGCGAGCGCCGTGGCGCCCTGCACCGGTGCGTCGGCCCGGGCCGCCGGTCGCGCACCCTCCTCCCGCACCCGGCCGGGCCGGGCGCCGAGCACGGCTGAGGGCCCGTCGCCGGGCACGTCGGCAGGGGGTGCGACACTGCTCCTCCCCGCCCGGCGGGCCTCCGCGGCACCGGTCCCCCGCGGCGCCATGCTGCGGGCGCCGGTCCGGAGCTCGGCGCTGACCAGGGCGGCGCGCGCCCGGGCGATCCGCTCCTCCTGGTTCACCGCCGCACCCCCTCGTCTGCCGGCCGACCGCCGGACCCTCGTTCGAACACGTGTTCGATTGTGCCAGTAGACGCTGACACTCCGGCACGCGTCAATCCGGCGTCACCCGCCCTGGGGACCGTCGCCCGGCGCGTCGCCGAGGGCGCGCCGACGCCCCTGCGCGGGCCCGCGGCCGGGGGCATGATGACGGGACAGGCACACCCGTCCGGGCGCCCCGAGGCGCCCACCAGGAGGAGGACCATGGCCGTCTCGCTGACCCGTCCCGTCGCCCCCGAGCCCTACGCGCTGCTGCCGTCCGTCCCGGACTTCGACGTCGCGAGCGCCGACGTCACGCACGGCGAGCCGCTGCCCGCGACGTTCGCAGCGGACGGCGAGAACCTCTCACCCGCGCTCGAGTGGTCCGGCTTCCCGGAGGGCACGCGCTCGTTCGTCGTGAGCTGCTTCGACCCGGACGCACCGACGCCCGCCGGCTTCTGGCACTGGACCGTCGTGGACGTGCCCGTGAGCACGACGTCGCTCCCCCGCGGCGCCGGCTCGCCGGAGGGCGACCTCCTGCCCCCGGGCGCGTTCCAGGTCCGCAACGACGGCGGGTCGACCGGCTACACCGGCTCCGCGCCGCCGCCCGGGGACCGGCCGCACCGGTACGTGTTCGCCGTGCACGCGCTCGACGTCGACCACCTCGACGTCACCCCGGACGCGACGCCGACGGCCGTGGCGTTCACGGCGCTGTTCCACACGATCGGCCGCGCGCTGATCGCCCCGACGTACCAGCGCTGACCCGGCGCCCCCACCACCGAGCTCGCCGGTCGCGCGAGCTCGCCGGTCGCGCGAGCTCGCCGGTCGCGCGAGCTCGCCGGTCGCGCGAGCTCGCCGGTTCCGCGCGAGCTCGCCGGTTCCGCAGCCGCTCGTGCCGCGGAACCGGCGAGCGCGGCGCGGCCGGAACCGTCAGCGCACGTCGGCCGCGAGGTCCAGCACCATGCCCGTCGCCCCGGGCGCCACGTCCCGGAACCCCAGCGACTCGTACAGCGCCCGCCCCGGCGGGTCCGCCACCAGCGTGATGTACGCACCGCGCGGCGCCCGCGCCCGCACGTCGTCGAGCAGCCGGGTCAGCACCCTCCGCCCGAGCCCGCGCCGCTGGTGCCCGGGGTCGGTCGCCATGTCCGCGACCAGGAAGTACCAGCCGCCGTCGCCGACGACCCGCCCCATCGCGACGACCCGCCCCTCGGCGGTCCGCACGTGGCACCACGACCAGCTGCCCGCGAGAGCCCCGGCGCCCTGCTCGGCGTTCTTCGGCGTGAGCCCCGACTCCCTGCGCAACCGCAGGTACTCGTCGAGGGGCGGCGCGGCCGGCACGAGCACGTACGGGTCGGCGGCGAACGGGTCGGCGGGCGCGGCGGCGTCGTCGGTCACGCCCGCCATCCTGCCCGCACGCCGCAGGGGTGCGCACCGGCCGCACCGCAACCTCGCCGGGCCCGGGCCGGCCCGACTCGGGCCGGCCCTGGCCGAACCGGACCGACCCGCCCCGGCCAGGGGGCACGTCGCCCGGGCACGGGGTACCGATGCACGCGCCGGGCGACACGGCCGCATGGTCCCGGCCGCCGCCCGGTCCCGTGAATGGGCCGTCGGTCCCACTCACCCGTGCAGGCCCGCGCCACGATGCACGGATCCGCCGGGATCAGAGCGGGACAGGGAGGACGTCGTGGGCAGCTCGGGATACGTGGCCGGGGGCCTGGCCCTGCTCGCGGTGGCCGTCGTCGTGGCGGTGCTGCTCACCCGCGGGGGCTTCGTGGTCAAGAGCGGGGCCATGTCGGGCTGCGTGTCCCTCGTCCGGGGAACGACCTGGCGCACCACCGCGCACCGGATCGACGGGCACTGCCGCGTCGACCAGTCCCTCGACGCCGGGCAGCTGGCGGCGCTCCGGGTCACCAGCACGAACGGCAGCGGGCGGGTCGTGCTCCTGCTGAGCCAGGGGGCCACGACGCGGTCCGTGGACCTGAGCGGGGGGTTCGACGGTCCGGTCGACGTGCACGGGTTCGCGCCCGACCGGCGCACGCGGCTGCGCGTGGACTTCCGCGACGCCCGGGACGTCCGGCTCGACGTCCGCTGGGACTGAGACCCGACCGTCGTCGAGCGCCGCCCCGGGACGCCCGACAGACCGCTCGGCGACCCGCTCGGCCCGTGGGTAGCCTGCCGCCATGACCCTCACGCTCGGATCCCTGACCTGGTCGCGCGCCGTGGACCGCCTGGACCTGCTCGCCGAGCCGACGGCCGCGGCGCTGTCCGGCTGGGCCGCCGTCGTGCCGGAGGTGGCCGACGCGGTGCAGGTGACCGAGATCGACCCGGAGCTCGCCGACACGGCCGCGATGACGGAGGCCTACGACCTGCCGCTCGTGGTCTCGGCGAACTGCGTGCTGGTGTCCGGGAAGCGCGCCGGGGAGGAGCGCGTGGCGGCGGCGGTGGTGCGGGCGACGACGCGGGCGGACGTGAACGCCGCCGTGAAGCGGCTGCTCGACGTGCGCAAGGCGTCGTTCCTGCCGATGGACCGCGCCGTCGAGGAGTCGGGGATGGAGTACGGCGGCATCACGCCGATCGGGCTGCCCACGGGCTACCGGGTGCTGCTGGACGCGGGCGTCGCGGCCGCGGACCCGGAGGCGGGCGGCACGGTGATCATCGGCTCGGGCCTGCGGCGGTCCAAGATCGCGCTGCCGGGGTCGCTGCTGGCGACCATGCCGGGCGTCGAGGTGGTCGAGGGGCTGGCCCTGGCCTGAGGCCGGCCCCGCGCCTCACGGACGCGCGTCGCCGCCGCCCCGCTCGCGCGACAGGTCCCGGGACCACGACCAGGAGCCGTCGGCGGTGCCGTACCGGTCGTGGACGTGCGCGACGTGCCCGACCAGGACCAGGGAGAACGCGAGCAGCGCGGCCGTGATCATGAGGCCGATCGTCGAGACCGCGCCGAGCACGATCCCGGTGACGGCCATCCAGGAGGCGCGGACGCCCCGCCTGCGCGCCCGCTCGTACCCCACCAGGCCGAGCACGAGCGGCACCGGCCCGAGCGAGAGCAGGCCGGTGATGAACGCCGCGAGCGAGACGCCGTCCGACTCGGCGTCGCCGGCCCGGGCCGATGCGGGCGGGGGCGGCGCGGCCCCCGACGCGGGGGGCGGCGGGACCCCCGGACCTGGCTGCCGGCCGTGACCGTCGGACATGCGCCTCACCCTCCCGGGGACCCGGCCGTGCGGTGCGCACGACCCGCGTCCGACGCTAGGAGCACCCGCGAGCACCCAGCCCCGTGCCGCCACCTACGCAGACCCGGTGCCCCGGCCCTGTGAGCGGCCGCCTGACCTGCACGGCCGCGGGTCCGCGCGCGCCCGCCGTTCGCCGCGCGGGTCCCTCTCCGCGCGGCTAGCGTGACCACCACGGGAGCCGGCAGGCCATGCCGCCGAGGTCCCGCGCCGGCCCTCGAGCAACCGGGGGCGCCCGTCGCGCGCCGTCGCGCGCCGCCCCGGACGAGAGACACCAGACCATGCGCGCACCGTCGCCCCGAGGCCCGCTCAGCGAGCGGGTCCGGCACGCCCTGACGACCGGCGAGGTCGACGCCGCCCTCCCGGACGAGGCCGCCCGGGCCGCCGCCGCGTCCGCGGACCTGCTCACCGACGAGGACGTGCAGGTCACGCTCACCGCGCTGTACGAGCTCCACCACCAGGGCCTGGACGGCGTGGACGACCGCCTGGAGTGGGACCCGACCCTGCTGCGCGCTCGGGCCGCGCTCGAGGACCCGTTCGAGGCGCAGCTGCGCGCCGAGGTGACCGTGCCCGAGGACCTGCTCGCCGAGCTGGACGCGGACGCCGAGCGCGAGGGGCTGGGGCCGGCGGTGGCGCGCGCCCTGTTCGACCTCACGAGCCGCGACGACGGCCCCAGCCTGTCCGCGTACGTCGCGCGGAAGGCCACGGACGACCAGCTCCGGGAGATGCTCGTCCAGCGGTCGGTCTACCAGCTCAAGGAGGCCGACCCGCACACCTGGGCCATCCCCCGGCTGCTGGGCGTCCCGAAGGCCGCGCTCGTGGAGATCCAGGCCGACGAGTACGGCGGCGGCCGCCCGGAGCGCATGCACGCGGCGCTGTTCGCCCGCACGATGCGCGGCCTGGGGCTGGACGACACCTACGGCCGGTACGTCGACGACGTGCCCGCGATCACCCTCGCCTCGGTGAACATGATGAGCCTGTTCGGCCTGCACCGGCGGCTGCGCGGCTGCATCGTCGGCCACCTCGCGGCGTTCGAGATGACGTCGTCGCAGCCGAACCGGCTGTACGGCAACGGCTTCCGGCGGCACGGGTACGACGCCGACGTCACCTGGTACTTCGACGAGCACGTCGAGGCGGACGCCGTGCACGAGCAGATCGCCGGACGCGACCTCGCGGGCGGGCTCGTCGAGCAGCAGCCCGCGCTGCGGGACGACGTGCTGTTCGGCGCGGCCGCGTGCCTCGCCGTCGACGGGCGGGTGGGACGGCACCAGATCGACTCCTGGACCGCGGGCCGGTCCTCGCTGCGCCGACCGCTGGCGGTGGGGAGCGCGGCGTGACGCCGGGCGGCCCGGCGCTGCCGGACGCGGAGTACGTCCTGCCGCTGCGGTGGGCCGACGACCGCGACCTGCCCGACCTGGCCGGGTACCTGAGCCGGCTGGTGGCCTGGCTGCCCGTGACCGTGGTGGACGGGTCCGAGGAGGCGCGGTTCGCCGCCCACGCCCGCGCGTTCCCCGCCGTGGTCCGGCACGTGCCCCCGGACCCGCACCCGGGCCGGAACGGCAAGGTCGCCGGGGTCGTCACCGGCCTGCGGATGGCCCGGGCGGACCGCGTGGTGCTCGCGGACGACGACGTGCGGTACGACGAGCCCACGCTCCGCGGGGTCCTGGACCGGCTCGCCGAGGCCGACGTCGTCCGCCCGCAGAACGTGTTCGACCCGATGCCGTGGCACGCGCGCTGGGACACGGCCCGGACGCTGGTGAACCGCGCGACGGGTGGCGACTACCCCGGCACCCTGGCGGTCCGTCGCTCGGCGCTCGGGGTCGAGGGCTACGACGGCGACGTGCTGTTCGAGAACCTCGAGCTGCTGCGCACCGTCCGGGCCCGTGGCGGGCGGGTGCTGCGCGCGGACGACCTGTACGTGCCGCGCCGCCCGCCCACGACCCGGCACTTCCTCGGCCAGCGGCCGCGGCAGGCGTACGACAGCCTCGCGCAGCCCGGCCGGTACGCGGCCGAGCTCGCCGTGCTGCCCGTCGTCGTGCTGGCGGCCCGCCGCGCACCACGGCTGCTGCTGGTGCTCGCCGCCGCCGCGTGGGCGCTCGCCGAGCGCGGCCGACGGCGCGCCGGCGGGGCCGACCGGTTCCCGGTCACCGCCAGCCTGCTCGCCCCCGCCTGGCTGCTCGAGCGCGCGGTGTGCGCGTGGCTCGCCCTGGCCCTGCGCGCGACCGGCGGCGCCCGGTACGGCGGGTCCCGGCTGCCGCGGGCCGCGACGCCGCAGCGCGCGCTCCGTGCCCGCGCCGCCTCGTCCCCGGCGGCCCGCGCCCCGCGCCGCGACCACGCCGCGGACGCCGACGACGCCGCACGCCCCGACCCTGCCGAC
>NZ_JAKRMS010000051.1 GCF_022346185.1 Cellulomonas sp. ACRRI
ACACCACCTGCGTCGCACCCGGGTGCACCGTCCCGGCCCGCAACGCCGACCTCGACCACACCATCGAGTACCACCGAAGGCCCGGCGACCCACCCGAGACCCCCTTGGGTCGCACCGACGCCGACAACCTCGGACCCCTGTGCCACCGCCACCACCGCCTCAAGACCGACGGCGGCTTCCGGCTACGCCAGATCGCCCCCGGGCTGTTCGAGTGGATCACCCCCGCCGGGCACCGCTACCTCACCCGACCCGGCACCGGCCGGAACCACGACGCCACCACCGACCCCCACGACGCACCCCCACCGTTCTAGCCCGCGCGCGGGTCGGCCCTCTGGAGTCGCCTTCCGGTGGCTCTCGGACGCGGCCCACGGCACGCGCACAGGGGCGTGTCAGTGGTCGGCCGTACGGTTCGGGACATGAGCAGGCGGGCCATCGACCACGAGCGACTCCGGGAGATCCACGCGCGATTCTCGGCGACGCCGCCGCCGCGCACGCTCGCGGAGCAGGACGCCTACGACCGGCTCGAGGCCGACCTCATCGAGGCCATGGGCCTGACCCGGGACGAGTTCGAGCGGATGTCCGCGACGTACGCCCAGCTGCGCCGCGCGAGCTGACCCTGGCAGCAACGCGCGAGTCGACCCGGCGGCACCGCACGAGCTGAGCCCGGTGGACCCGCGCCGACTCACCCCGGTGGACCCGCGCGGACTCACCCCGGTGGACCCGCGCGGACTCACCCCGGCGGACCCGCGCCGACTCACCCCGGCGGACCCGCGCCGACTCACCCCGGCGGACCCGCGGACTCGCCCCGGCGGACCCCCGCGGACTCGCCCCGGCGGGCCCCCGCGGACTCGCCCGGGCGGCACCGCACGAGCTGACCCCCGCGGTACGAGGGCGAGCTGACCGGCACGAGGCACGGCGCCGGAGGCGCGCGGGCCTCAGCCCGTCCCCGCCACCCGACGCACCCCGGCCTCGACCGCCGCGTCGTCGCCGGGGCCGGTGTCGAGCGCCCGGTGGATGCCGAGCCCCTCGACCAGCGCGTCCAGCGCCCGCGCCGTCGTCGGGTCGAACCACCGCTCCAGCGAGGCCCGGCTCCGCGCCATCCACGCCGTGGTCAGGTCCCGGTACCGCGGGTCCCGCGCCGCGAGCGTGTAGAGCTCGTGGCTGAGCACCAGGTCCCGGGGGTCGGCCATCACCTCGCCCCGGATGTACGCCACCAGCGCGTCGACGGCCGCCGCCCGGTCGGGTGCCGCCGCCATGAGCGCGTCGAACCGCTCGCCGAACGCCCGGGCGTACCGGTCGAACGCCGCCCGGAGCAGGTCGTCCAACCCGTCGAAGTGGTAGGTCATCGACCCGAGCGGCACGTCCGCCGCGGCGGCGACCTTGCGGTGCGAGGTGCCGGCGACGCCCTCGGCGGCGAGCACGTCGAGGCACGCGTCGACGATGCGGTCGCGCCGGTCCGGGTCGTGGCGGCGGGTCATCGGTCGATGTTCTCCCGGACGACCCGGGCGGGGTTGCCGACGGCGACGACGTTCGCCGGGATGTCCCGGGTGACGACCGAGCCCGCGCCGATGACGGAGTTCTCACCGATCGTGACGCCCGGGCACACGATGACGCCGCCGCCGAGCCACACGTTGTCGCCGATCACGATGGGCTTGGCCCCCTCGAGCTTGTCCTTGCGGGGCTGCGGCTCGATGGGGTGGATCGGGGTGAGCAGCTGGACGTTCGGGCCGATCATGCAGTCGTCGCCGATGTGGATGGTCGCGACGTCCAGGGCCGTGAGGTTGAAGTTCACGAACGTGCGGGCGCCCACGTGGATGTTCTTGCCGTAGTCGACGTGCAGCGGCGGTCGGATGCCGGAGCCCTCGCCCAGCGTGCCGAGCAGGTCGGCGAGGATCGCGCGGGCGGCCTCGTCGTCGAGCAGGGCGACGCGACCGTACGCCTCGGCGAGCCGCGCGGACCGCCGGGTGAGGTCCTCGATCTCCTGGTCGGCGATGTACAGGTCGCCCGCCAGCATCCGCTCGAGGTTGGTGCGCGGGTCGTCGGCGAAGTAGTCGGTCGTCGTCATGCGGCCGATGGTACGCACCGTTGCGTACGCCCGTACACAGCGGCCTCGCGGAACCTCACCAGACGGGAGGCCGTCGCTCCGGCCACCGCAGCCGCTGCTCGAGCTGCGCCGCGAGCGCCAGCAGCACGTGCTCGCCGCCCGGCCGCCCGACCAGCTGGACGCCCATCGGCAGCCCGGCCGGCGCGGCGTCCTCGGGCTCGGTCCAGTGCGTCGGCACCGTGATCGCCGGGAGGCCGCACACGTTGAGCATCGAGGTGTACGGGGTGTACTCGCACTGCTGCGCGAAGTTCCGCTCCGGGTCCTCGGCGTCGTACCAGCCGAGGGGCCGCGGGGTGAGCGCCATCGCGGGCAGCAGTACCGCGTCGTACTCCTCGACGCGGGACACCATCGTCCGCTCGAAGGCCGCGAGCGCACCGACCGCCTCGACGAGCTGCCGCGCGGGGACCGCCCGTCCGCGCTCGATCAGCCACTGCGTCAGCGGCTCCAGCAGCGCCAGCCGGGCGGGGTCGTCGATCGGCACGGCCGACGCACCCGCCATCCACAGGGTCCGGAACGCCGGCGCGTAGGCGGGGTCGGGCTCCCAGGTGCCGGCGTCGCGCACGGCGTGCCCGAGCGCGTCGAGCGCCGCGGCGCCGGCGTCGAGCGCGGCGCGCGCCTCCGGACCGAGCACGATGTCGTAGGCACCCTCCCACGCGCTGAACGTGCTGACCCCGATCCGGAACGCGGACCGGCCGTCCGGCGTCCGGCCGCGCTGCGCGGCGTCCAGGTAGGACCCGCGCGGCCCGGCGGCGGTGCGCAGCGTCCGCGGGTGGTCCACCTCCCCGTCGGCGCGCCGGGGCAGCATGCCCTCCAGCAGCAGGGCGGCGTCCGCGGTGGTGCGCGCGATGGGCCCGTGCACGACCAGGCCGCCGAGCGACTCCACGCCCCCGCCGGCCGGCAGCAGGCCGCGGGTGGTCTTCAGACCGACGAGACCGCAGGCGGCGGCCGGGATGCGGACGGACCCGCCGCCGTCCGACCCGGGCGCGACCGGCAGCAGCCCGGCGGCCACGGCGACCGCGGCCCCGCCGCTCGACCCGCCGGACCCGCGCCCCAGGTCCCAGGGGTTGCGCGCGGGCGGCCCGACCAGCGTCTCCGTGTACGAGGGGAAGCCGAGCTCGGGCGCCGCGGTCTTGCCGAGCGACACGATCCCCGCGGCGTCGAGCACCTGCGTGATGTCGCTGCTGACCTCGGGCACGTACCGGTACGGGCCGGCGAACGCCCGCGACCCGAACCCGGTCGGCACGCCCGCGCGGTCGGTGAGGTCCTTGTCGGCCGTCGGCAGGCCCCACAGCGGCGCGTCCGGACCCGGCGCCGCGCCGCGGGGCAGGGCGGCCGCGCGCTCCCGGGCCTCGTGGGGCGTCACCGTCGCGAAGGCACCCAGCGCCGGGTCGCGCTCGGCGATGCGACCGAGGTAGTGCTCGGTGAGGTCGGCGGGGGCGACGTCGCCGGACCGGAGCAGGTCACGGAGGGCGACGGCGGTCATCTCGTGCAGCGCGGTCACGCAGCCAGCCTAGGCAGAGCGGGGCGCGGCCACCCGGTCTCCTCCGCCACCTACCCCGGCGACCGTCGCGCCCGTGTGCGGGACGATGGACCGCATGACCACCGCCGTCGCCCTCGAGGACCGCCTGCCCACCCCGGAGGAGCACCGCCGGCTGGCCGAGGCCGTCGGCTGGTCGCACGCCTTCGACTGGTCGTCCCAGCCCGCGTCGCTCGCCGGGTCGACGCTCGGAGTGGTCGCGGTCGACGGCGGGGAGACCGTCGGCATGGCCCGGGTCGTCGGCGACGGCGTGAAGTACTTCATGGTCCAGGACGTCGTCGTGCTGCCCGCACGGCAGGGCCGCGGCGTCGGCCGGGCGCTGGTCGCGCGGGTGCTCGACCTGATCGCCGAGCGCGCTCCGGCCCCGGCCTTCGTGACGCTGTTCGCCACCGCCGAGGGCAGCGGGCTCTACCGGGCGGCGGGGTTCGAGGTCGGGGACATGACCGGCATGGTCCGCGTGGTCGACCCGCGCCCCTGAGTCGCGCGCCCGCCCCGGGCTCAGCCCTCCGCCGGCTCCAGGCGCAGCGTCACGTCCACGACCTGCGGCCCGACCACCGTGCCGACGATCTGCGGCCCGTGCCGGTCGTACTTCGCGTGGTACGCCGCGTCCACGGACTCGTGCGCGTCGGGGTCGGCGGCGGCGAACCGCACCTCCTTGGTCACCCCGCCCGCCTCGACCCGCCCGCGTCCGGACGCCTGCGCCCGGCGGAACCAGCCGTTGCCCGGCCCGTACGCCGACCGGACCACGACGTCGTCGCCGACGCGCACGACCCAGATGGTCACGGCCGGGCGCAGGGTCCCGTCGGGGCGGTACGAGGCGAGCCGCAGCTCTTCCGCCGCCCCGATCCGGTCCAGCTCGTCGGTCGTCCAGGTGCTCATCGCGCGTCGCCTCCCGCGTACTGCTCCTCGGTGACCGGCTCGGCCCACGTGGTCTCGGAGCCGTCCCGGGCGTCCGTCGTCTCCCACATCGCCAGGTGCTCCATGAAAGCCCCCGGCCCGGCGCCGTGCCAGTGCTCCTCCCCCGGCGGGCACCACACGGTCTGGCCCGCCGGGGCCTCGAGCACCCGGCCGTCGCGCGTGCCGACCCGGGCGACGCCCTGGGTCACGTGCAGCGACTGGCCCTCCGCGTGGCGGTGCCAGTGGGTGCGGGCGCCCGGGGCGAACCGGACGAGGTTGACCCGCAGCCGGGACGGCGCGGGCGGCGCGGCGAGGACGTCGAACCAGACGTCGCCGGTGAACAGGGCGGACGGGCCGGCGGTCGTCGGCTCCTGGGGGCGGATCTCCACGGGTACCTCCTGGGCGTCGTGCGCGGCGGGGCCGCAGCGCACCCCCCAGCAGACACCCGGTGGCGCCGGTGCGGGAGGTCCCGCCGTGACGGGTACTGGCAGGACCTGCCTCCGCGACGCGAGCGGACGTACCGTCGAGGCATGGACAACCGCGACGAGGTGCGTGACTTCCTGGCGTCCCGCCGGGCCCGGATCACGCCCCCCCAGGCCGGGCTCACCGCCTACGGGTCGAACCGCCGCGTCGCCGGCCTGCGCCGCGAGGAGGTCGCGATGCTCGCCGGGGTGTCCTCCGACTACTACGTCCGCCTGGAGCGCGGGAACCTCTCGGGCGTCTCGGACTCGGTGCTCGCGGCGATCGCCCGCGCGCTGCAGCTCGACGAGGCCGAGACGCTGCACCTGCAGGACCTCGCGCGCGCCGCCGGCCCGCGCACCGCGCGCGCCCGCCGCCGGCCCACGCCGCCCGTGCCGGCGAGCGTCCAGGTCATGCTCGACGCCATGACGGGCGCGCCGGCCGTCGTCCGGAACGAACGGCTCGACGTCCTCGCCGCGAACGCGCTCGGCCGGGCGCTGTACGCGCCGCTGTTCACCGGCCCGTCGTACGTCGAGGGCCGCCCCGCCAACCACGCCCGGTTCGCGTTCCTCGACCCCGCCGCGCGCGACTTCTGGGTCGACTGGGAGAAGGCCGCGCGGGACACGGTCGGGATCCTGCGCGCCGTCGCCGGCCGCGACCCGCACGACAAGGCGGTGCACGACCTGGTCGGGGAGCTGTCCACCCGCAGCGAGGAGTTCCGCGGGCGCTGGGCGCGGCACGACGTGCACCTGCACCGCGGCGGCCTCAAGCACATCCAGCACCCCGTCGCCGGACGGCTGGACCTGATGTACGACACGCTGCCGATCGCGCAGGCGCCCGGGCTGACGATGCTCGTGTACACCGCGGCCCCCCGGACCCCGTCCGCCGACGCCCTGCAGCTGCTCGCCAGCTGGGCGGCGAGCGGCGACGCGCCCGACGCGGTCGCCGCCCCCGGGACGAGCCCCACGACCGCCGTCGGCTGACCGCGGCCGCACCGCCACCGGTGCGCACCCGCCCGACACGGCCGGGTGCGCACCGCCGACCCCATGGAGGATCCGCCATGCACACCCGCACCCTCGGACAGGGGCTCGAGGTCTCGGCCGTCGGCCTCGGCGCCATGGGCATGTCCATGTCCTACGGCCCGAACCCCGGCACCCGCGACGACATGGTCGCCGTGCTGCGCGGAGCCGTCGACCTCGGCGTCACGTTCGTCGACACCGCCGAGGTCTACGGCCCGTACGTCAACGAGGAGCTGGTCGGCGAGGCGCTCGCACCGCTGCGCGACCGGGTCGTCGTCGCGACGAAGTTCGGCTGGCGGATCGCCGACGGCCGGATGGTCGGGCTGAGCTCGCGGCCCGAGCAGATCCGCGCGGTCGCCGAGGCCTCCCTCCGCCGGCTCCGCGTCGAGACGATCGACCTGTTCTACCAGCACCGCGTCGACCCGGACGTGCCGATCGAGGACGTCGCCGGGACCGTCGGCGAGCTCGTCGCCGAGGGCAAGGTCCGGCACCTCGGGCTGTCCGAGGCGGGTGCGGCCACGATCCGGCGCGCGCACGCGGTGCACCCGGTGACGGCCGTGCAGTCGGAGTACTCGCTGTGGACGCGCGACCCCGAGCCGGAGGTGCTGCCGACGTGCGCAGAGCTCGGGATCGGCTTCGTGCCGTTCAGCCCGCTCGGCAAGGGCTTCCTCACGGGGACCGTCGACGCGACCACCACCTTCGCCGAGGGCGACATCCGGCACCGGGTGCCGCGGTTCACGGCGGAGAACCGGGACGCGAACGCCGCCCTGGTGGCGCGGGTGCGCGCGGTGGCGGAGGCCCGCGGGGCGACCCCCGGGCAGGTCGCGCTCGCGTGGCTGCTCGCGCAGCAGCCGTGGATCGTGCCGATCCCGGGCACCCGGCGGCTGTCGCGGGTCCGGGAGAACGCGGACGCGACGACCGTCGCCCTCTCGGCGGACGAGCGCGCCGAGCTGGACGCCCTCGCGTCGACGCTGGGCGTGCAGGGCGACCGCTACGACGACGCGGGGATGTCCCTGGTCGGCCGCTGACCGGGTCCGCCGGGCCGGTGCCCGGGCGCCACGACGCGTCAGGCGCGCGGGAGCGGGCGGGGCGGGGTGCCCGCGTCGTCCGGGAGGAGCGACAGGGCGGTGCCCAGGACGCCCCAGACCAGCGCCGGCCGGGTGTGGGCGAACCGCACGCCCGCGGCCCGGCGGCGCTCCCCGCGCCGGAAGACCGCCCGCTCGATCGCGACGACCGAGCCGACGGAGACCGCGAGCGCCGCGGCACCGGCCGCGCACACCGAGGCGCGCCGGCGCGGGGTCATCGACGCCCACAGCCCGCCCCAGTCGACCTGCTCCTCGTCCGGGTCCTGAGCGGCGGCGGCACGGCGCGCGCGCGACTCCTCGAGCCCGCGGCGGAGGTCGGGCACCGAGGCCGCGAGGACGACGCCGGTCAGCGCGGCCTTCGCCCAGCCGCGCGCGGCACGGGACCGGATGACGTCCGGGCTCGCGTAGTAGGCGGTCGAGGCCAGTCCGGTCACCGCGGCGTTCAGCACGCGGGAGGCCGGCGGGGTGGACGGCATGTCGGGTCCTCCGGGGTGGTCGGCGGGTCGTCCGGCCACGCTAGCCAGCGGGCCGCGCCGCCCGCATCCGCCCTGCGGCGGAGGCCTGTCGTCCGCGCGGCCGACCCGGACGGATACTGACTGACGTGCCCGAAGACGTCCTCGACCGCGCCCGACGGCTCGCCGCGCTCCTCGGGCTCGACCCCCGCTCCTTGACCGCGCTCGGCGGCGCGACCGGCGAGGTGTTCGGCGCAGGGGACGTCGTCCTGCGCCTGGGCGCGCGCGAGCGCCTCGACGTCGAGGCTGCCGCGACCCGTGCCGCCGCCGCGGTGGTGCCCGTGGCCGAGGTGCTCGACCGGGTGGACACCGAGGACGGCTCGGCGGTGCTGCTCCGCCGGGTGCGCGGCAGGGTCGCGCTCGACCTGGACGATCCCGACACCGACCGCGCCCGGCGACGGGGGGCGGCGTGCGGGGCCGCGCAGCGCGCGCTCGCCGGCGTGCGGGCGCCGGGTGGCGTCCCCGCGGCGCCGGCGCACGGACTCCCGGCGCGGCCGGTCCCCCGCGGCGCCGCACCGGCGCTGCTGCACCTCGATCTGCACCCGTTCAACATCCTGCTCGACGACCGCGACGAGGTGACCGCCGTCCTCGACTGGCCGAACGCCGCCGCGGGCCCCGCCGACCTGTGCCGCGCCCGGACCTGGGCCGTCCTGCACCTCGACCCGGCCGCCGCCCCCGTCCGGGACCATCCGGTGTGGCGCGCCCTGGTCACGGGCTGGTCCGCAGGAGCCCGGCTCGACGACCTCGACGACGACGCCCGGGCCTGGGGCTGCCGGTTCCTGCTGGAGGACCTCCGCACGCGACGCACCTCCGACGAGCTCGCCCCCGCCCGCGCCGCGCTGGCACGGCTCGAGGCGGGGACCGGCCCGGCGCGCTGAGAGCGTGCCGGACGGACGACTCCCCTGGTCAGCGCTTCCCCCCGCTGGCGGGCCCCGGCGCCCCGGGCGATGATCGCCGCCGGGCCCGCACCCCCGGCGGGCCGCCGACCGACCAGCCGCGAGGAGACCCATGCCCGACGGCACCCGCCCCGTCCGCCTCCGGGACGGCAGCCCGCCGCCGGACCTGCTCCTCGCCCCGCTGCCCGGGACGGTGCCCGAGGCGCTGCGCGCGGTGGCCACCTGGCCGGACGACCTACGCCCCGGCACCGGGGCGACGGCGGGCCTCTGGGAGCTGCTCGCCACGCTCGCGGCGCACGACCTCGCCGTCGCGCGGGCCGTGGAGCCGCACCTGGACGCGCGGGCGGTCCTCGACCAGGCCGCGGGCACGGTCCCCGGCGACCCCGCGGCGTCCACCTGGGGCGTCTACGCCGCCGAGGGCCCCGGCCCCGCGCTCACCGCGAGCCCGGTCGCGGCCGACGGCGACGACGCGGGGGACGGCTGGCTGCTGGACGGGACGAAGCCGTGGTGCTCGCTGTCCCGCGACCTCGACGCGGCGCTCGTCACCGCGCGCCTCGCCGGCGACGACACCCGCCGCGGGCTGTTCGCCGTCGACCTGCGCGCACCGGAGGTCCAGCCGGTCGACGCGCCCTGGCCCGCCCGCGGCCTCGCGGAGATCCCGAGCACGCCGGTCCGGTTCGATCGGGCGCGGGCGACGCTGGTCGCCGAGGGGTCCTGGTACCTGGACCGGCCCGGCTTCTGGTGGGGCGCGATCGGCGTCGCCGCGTGCTGGTTCGGGGGTGCCGTCGGCGTCGCCCGCCGCCTGCACGCGCACGCCGCCGACCGGCCCGACGACCGGCTGCTGGCCATGCACCTGGGGGCGGTGGACGAACGGCTGTCCGCCGCCCGGGTGCTCCTGGCGGACGCCGCGACCCGGGTCGACGCGTCCGGCGCGGCCACCCGCGGCGGCTGGGACGCGGAGCCGGAGGAGGCGCGCGCCGCGGGCCGGGTCCTCGCGAAGCGGGTGCGCGCGACGGTCGCCCGCACCTGCGAGGACGTGCTGCGGCTCTGCGGCCACGCGCTCGGCCCCGGCCCGCTGACCCAGGAGGAGGCGCACGCCAAGCGCGTCGCCGACCTGGAGGTCTACGTGCGGCAGCAGCACGCGGAGCGCGACGACGCCTCCCTGGGCGGCCTGCTCGCGGCGGGGCCCGCGCCGTGGTGATCTTCGACGGCCGGGCGGGCGGCACGCCGGCCGGCATCTGGGAGGCCTCCGCGCGGTTCGCCGCGCTGCCCGGGCTGGCCCTGCCCGCGGGGCGGACGGTGGTGGTGGCCGCGCACCCGGACGACGAGACGCTCGGCGCCGGCGGCCTGCTGCACCGGCTCGCCGAGGCCGGGCGCCCGGCCCACGTCGTGGTCGTCACCGACGGCGCCGGGTCCCACGGGGGCTCGGTGACGCTGGCGCCGGAGGACCTGGTGCCGATGCGCGCCCGGGAGGTGGCGGCGGGGGTCGCCGTGCTGTCGCCGCGGTCCGCCGTCACCACGCTGGGGTTCCCGGACGGCGGGACCCGGGAGCACCGCGAGGCGGTGGCGGCGGCCCTGCGCGCGGCGGTCGGCGACGAGCCGCCCGCGGTCCTGGTCGCGCCGTGGCGCGGGGACGGGCACCGGGATCACCGGGTCGTCGGCGAGGTGTGCGCGGAGCTCGCCGCCGCCACGGGCGCCGTGCTGCTGGAGTACCCCGTGTGGCTGTGGCACTGGGCGACCCCGGACCATGCGGACGTGCCGTGGGACCGGCTCCGGGCGCTGCCGCTCGCCGACCGCGACCTCACCGCCAAGCGCCGGGCGCTCGCCCAGCACGTCACGCAGACCCAGCCGTGGTCGGCCGCGCCCGAGGACGCCGCCCCGCTGCACCCGGAGTTCCTGCGGAACTTCGACCGGGACGTCGAGCCGTTCGTCGTGGCCGACGACCTCCCGGGCGGCGTGCCCCCGGAGTACTTCGCGGCCAAGTACGAGCGGCGCGACGACCCGTGGCACCTGGCGTCGCGGTGGTACGAGGAGCGCAAGCGCGCGCTCACCCTCGCCGCGCTGCCCGCCCGCCGGTACGGCTCGGTGCTGGAGGTCGGCTGCTCGGTCGGCACCCTGACGGCGGAGCTCGCCGGGCGCAGCGACCGGCTGCTGGCCACCGACGTCGTGCCCGCCGCCGTCGAGTCCGCCCGCGAGCGGCTCGCCGCGCACCCGCACGTCACGGTCCGCCGGCACGACGTCCGGTCCGGCGTCCCCGCGGGGCCCTACGACCTGGTGGTGCTGTCCGAGGTGGCGTACTACCTCACCCGGCCGGAGCTGCTGGACCTGGTGGAGCGGCTGCGCCCGGAGCTCGCCCCCGGTGCCACGGTGCTCGGCTGCCACTGGCGGCACCCGGTCGCGGAGCACGCGCAGACCGGCGACGACGTGCAGACCACCCTCGACCGGGCGCTCGGCCTGGGCCGGGTGGCGTCGTACCGCGACGCCGACGTGGCGCTGGACGTCTGGAGCGCCGACCCGGCGTCGGTGGCGGAGCGCGAGGGCCTGCTCCCGTGACCGCGCGGACGGCCGCCGCGCCCTCCCGGCCCCGCGTGACCCGGGTGCTCGTCGTCGTCCCCGTGCACGACGAGGAGGAGCTGCTGGCCGCGTGCCTGGGGTCCGTCGCCGCGGCGGCGGACGGGGCGGGGGTGCCGGTCGACGTGGTGGTCGCCCTCGACGACTGCCACGACGCGTCCGCGCGGCTGGCCCGGGCGGCGGGGGTGCGGACGGTCGCCGTCCGTGCGAGGGCGGTCGGCGCCGCGCGGGCCGCCGGCATCGGGGCCGGGCTCGCCCGCTGCGCCGACGACCCGGGCGCCGTGTGGATCGCGTGCACCGACGCGGACACCGTCGTCCCGCCGCACTGGCTGCGGACCCACCGCGCGCTCGCGGACGCTGGGGCGGACGTCGTGGTCGGGACCGTCCGACCCGACCCGCGCGACCTCACCCCCCGGCAGCTCGCCGCCTGGCGCGCCACCCGCGTCCCAGGCCGCCCCAACGGGCACGTGCACGGCGCCAACCTCGGCGTCCGCGCCGACGCCTACCTGCGCGCGGGCGGCTTCGCCCCGGTGGTGGAGCACGAGGACGTCGACCTCGTCGGGCGGCTGCGCGCCGACCCCGCCACCGTGGTGCGGGCGTCGGACGAGGTGGACGTGGTCACGTCCGGCAGGACCGTCGGCCGGACCCCCGGCGGGTACGCGGGCTACCTGCGGGGCGCGTTCCCGGCCTGACCGTCGTCGCGCCCGGCGTCCCCCGCCACCTCCGCGTCGAACCGCACGGGGCCCGCCCCGTGCTGCCCCAGCACGTCGTCCGGGTTGAGCAGCGCGCACGCCTTCAGCGACAGGCAGCCGCACCCGATGCAGCCCGCGAGGTCCCGCTCCAGGCGCTCGACGGTGCGGCGGCGCTCCTCGAGCCGCTCCTTCCACGCCCGGGACAGCCGCCGCCACTCGCCGGCGGTGGGTGCGCGGTCCAGCGGCACCGCCGCGAACACCTCGGTGAGCTCCGCCAGCGGGACGCCGAGCCGCTTGGCCACGACGATGAGCGAGATCCGCCGGAGCATGTGCCGGGGGTACCGCCGCTGGTTCCCGGGCGTGCGCGTCGAGACGATCAGGCCCCGGCGCTCGTAGAAGTGCAGCGCCGACACCGGCACGCCGGTGCGCCGGCTCACCTCGCCGACGGACAGGGCGTCCTCCGGCTCGGGGCGCGCCACCTCAGTCCTCGCGCACCTGGAGCGGCAGCGTGGCGATCAGCGGGTGGTCGACGTCCTGCACCCCGGTGCGGGCGGCGCCGCCGGGCGACCCGAGGGCGTCGAAGAACTCGACGTTGGCCCTGTAGTACTCGCTCCACTGCTCGGGGACGTCGTCCTCGTAGTAGATGGCCTCGACGGGGCAGACCGGCTCGCAGGCGCCGCAGTCCACGCACTCGTCGGGGTGGATGTACAGCGACCGCCTGCCCTCGTAGATGCAGTCGACCGGGCACTCCTCGATGCACGCCTTGTCCTTGACGTCCACGCAGGGCTGGGCGATCACGTACGTCACGAGGCCTCCGTCCGGGCCCGCTGCCCCGGCGGCCGGGCCCGCGCCGACGCTACGACCTCGACCGTGGTTGAGATCAAGGCGCGGTGGCCGAGGTCACACCCCGGTGCGCCCGGGGGCCGCTCCGTCCAGCGCCGCGAGCCACCGGCGCAGCAGCCCCTCCAGGGCGGCGGCGTCCTCCTCGGGCCCGAGCAGGTCGAGCAGCCGCCGCTCGTTGGCCATGTGCGCGGTGAACGCCGCGTCGACGACCTCGCGCCCGCGGGGGGTCAGCCCGACGACCCGCCCACGGCCGTCCTCGGCGCTCGGCCGCCGGGTCACCAGGCCGGCGCGCTCCAGCCGGTCGACCCGCTTGGTCATCGCGCCGGTCGTCACCATCGTGTGCGCCGCGAGGTCCCCCGGCGCCCGCTCGTAGGGCTCCCCCGCCCGGCGCAGCGCGGCGAGCACGTCGAACTCGCCCTCGCCGAGCCCGTGCTCCCGGTAGACCTCGGTGATCTCGCCGGTGAGGGCCAGCGCGAGCCGGTGCAGCCGCCCGATCACGCCCTGCGGGCGCACGTCGACGTCGGGGCGCTCGCGCGCCCACTCCTGCTGGATGCGGTCGACGTGGTCCGGCGCCATGCCGCCATCCTATCTTCCGAGGAAGGTATAGTCGCTTCCGTGGAAGACAACCGCCGCTGGCTCCCTGTCGCCGCCATCGCGCCGATCCTCTGGGGCAGCACGTACTACGTCACCCGGCACACCCTCCCCGCCGACAGCCCGCTGTGGGGCGGCGTGCTCCGCGCCCTGCCCGCCGGGCTCGTGCTGCTGGTGCTGGCGCGCCGGCTGCCACGAGGGTCGTGGTGGTGGCGGTCCCTCGTGCTCGGGACGCTGACCGTCGGCGCGTTCTTCGCGCTCGTCTACGTGGCCGCGCAGGCGCTGCCGAGCAGCATCGCGTCGACCGTGATGGCCCTCGGGCCCGTCGTGATGATGCTGGCCGCCTGGGTGCTGCTGGGTCGGCGCCCGCTGCTGCGGGCGGTCGTCGGCGGCGTGCTCGGCGTCGTGGGCGTGGCGGTGATGCTGCTCGGCGGGGGCGACGGGGCCGGGCTGGACCCGCGCGGGATCGCCGCCTCGGTCGCGGCGATGCTGATGTCGTCGATCGGATACGTCCTGGCGAACCGCTGGCAGGGCGAGGTCGAGGTGCTGCCGCTCACGGCCTGGCAGCTGGTGGCCGGGGCCCTCGTGCTGCTGCCGGTGGCGGTGGCGGTGGAGGGGCCGCCGCCGGCCCTCGACGGCACGGCGGTGCTCGGGTTCGCGTACGTCTCGCTGGTCGCGACGGCGGTGGCGAACGTGGCGTGGTTCGCCGCGCTGCGGCACCTCGGGCCGTCGACGGTCGGGCTGGTCGGGCTGCTCAACCCCGTGACGGGTGTGCTGCTGGGGACGGTCCTCGCGGCGGAGGTGCTGACGTGGCGGCAGGCCGTCGGCATCGCCGTCGTGCTCGGCGCGATGGCGTTGGGCGCGAGCCGGGCGCGGCGCCCCGCGCCGGAGGTCGTGGGACCCGTCTCGCCGGGTCAGCCCGCCGGCTCCGCCGCCCCCTCCGGCGCGAACCGGTAGCCCATCCCCTGCTCGGTCAGCAGGTACCGCGGCGCGCCGGGCTCCGCCTCCAGCTTCTTGCGGAGCTGGGAGAGGTACAGCCGGAGGTATCCGGACGACGTCACGTGGTGGGTGCCCCAGATCTCGGACAGGATCGTCTGCCGCGTCACCAGGCGGCCCGGGTTCCGGACGAGGATCTCCAGCACCTGCCACTCCGTCGGCGTGAGGTGGACGGGGCCGATGCCGTCCCGCGTCACGACCCGGGCCGCCAGGTCGACCGTGACCCCGCCGAACGCGACGACGGGCGCCTCGTCGTCGGGCGCGCCGGACCGCCGCCCGAGCGCCCGCAGCCGGGCCAGCAGCTCGTCCAGGTTGAACGGCTTGGTGACGTAGTCGTCCGCTCCCGCGTCGAGGGCCTCGACCTTGTCGTCCGGCCCCGTCCGGCCGGAGACGACGAGGATCGGCGCCTGCGTCCAGCCGCGCAGCGCCTGGATCAGGCCGATGCCGTCGAGCCGCGGCATGCCGAGGTCCACCAGGTACAGGTCGGGGCGGTGCGCAGCGGCGCGGTCGATCGCCTCCGCGCCGTCGGAGGCCGTGAGCACCTCGTAGCCCCGGGCGCGCAGCGTGATCCGGAGCGCGCGCAGGATCTGCGGGTCGTCGTCGGCCACCAGGATCGTCACGGCCGGGCCTCGGCGGGGTCGACGGCGGTCGGCAGGCCGACGACCATCGTCAGGCCGCCGCCCGGGGTGTCCTCGGGGGTCAGCGTGCCGCCCATGCCCTCCGCGAAGCCCCGGGACAGCGCGAGCCCGAGCCCGAGGCCGGCGGTGTTGTCGGTGTCGCCGAGCCGCTGGAACGGCACGAACAGGTCCGCCCGCCGCTCGGCCGCCACGCCCGGCCCGTGGTCGACGACCCGGATCTCCACCCGGTCCGCGAACGCGCTCGTCGTCAGGCGCGGGCGGCACCCCGGCGGGCTGAACTGCACGGCGTTGGCCAGCACGTTGACCACCACGCGGCGCAGCAGGGCGGGGTCCGCCTGCACCCGCGGGAGGTCGGGGTCCAGGTCCAGCTCCACGTCGTCGGGACCGAGGTGCAGCTCGTCCAGCGCGGGCAGGATCACGTCGTCCACGTCGGTGCTGGTGCACGACACCCCGAGCACGCCGGCCTGCACCCGGCTGACGTCCAGCAGGTCGGTCACGAGCACGGTGAGGGTGTCGAGGCTCTCCTCGGCCGTGGCGAGCAGCTCGGCGCGGTCCGCGGGCGACCACTCGACGTCGTCGGACCGCAGGCTGCTGACGGCCGTCGCCGCGGCGGTGAGCGGCCGGCGGAGGTCGTGGCTCACGGCGGAGAGCAGGGCGCTGCGCACCTGGTCGGTCTCGAGGAGCGGGGCGATCTCGCGCGCGGTCGCGGTGAGCCGCTCGTGCTCGAGCGCCGCCGCGGCCTGGGTGACGACGACCGGGAGCAGGCGGCTCGCCGAGCGGTCGAGGGGCGGGCCCGCCAGCTCGAGGGTCGCGTCCGCGGTCACCGGGACCACCACCGACGCGGACCCCTCGGCCGCCCCGCCCTTCTCCACCCGCAGCGTCCCGGCGACCCGCAGCCGCACCGCGTCGAGGCCGAACGCCTCCCGGGTGCGGGCCAGCAGGGCGCCGAGGGCGTCCTCGCCGCGCAGCACGCCGCCGGCGATGCCGATCAGCATCTCCGACTCCGCGGCCGCCCGCTGCGCGACCCGGCTGCGCCGCGCGGCCTGGTCGACGACCAGGCTCACCAGCGCGCCGTTGGCGACGTACAGCGCCAGGGCCAGGGCGTGCACCGGCTCGCTCACCGTGATGGTGTGCACCGGCGCGACGAACGCGTAGTTGAGCGTGACCCCGGACATGAGCGCGGTGAACAGCGCGGGCCACAGCCCCCCGACCAGCGCGATCACGACGACGAGCAGCTGGTAGGCCAGCACGTCGCCGGCGAGCGACTGCTCGTTGCGGGCCACGACCAGCAGCCAGGTGAGCAACGGGCCGAGCACCAGGGCGAGCAGGAAGCCCAGCACCCGGCGGCGCGCGGTCAGCGCCCCGGTGAGCCGCGGCAGGGCGAGCCGCGTGCCGGCGGCGGCGTGGTTGACGATGTGCACGTCGATGGCGCCGGCCTGCCGGATGACCGTCGCGCCGATGCCCGGGCCGGTGAGCGCCGCCTTCAGCCAGCTCCGCCGGCTCAGCCCGATGACCAGCTGCGTCGCGTCCTGCCCGCGCGCGAACCCCACCAGGGCGTCGGGCACGTCCTCCCCCACCACCTGGTGGAAGCTGCCCCCGAGCTGCTCCGCGAGCGCCGCCTGAGCCGCCAGCGCGCCGGGGCTCGCGTCCCGGAGCCCGGTCTGGGCGGAGACGTGCACCGCGAGCAGCTCCCCGCCGGCCGACCGCGCGGCGATCCGCGCGCCGCGGCGCAGCAGCGTCTCCCCCTCCGGGCCGCCGGTCAGCGCGACCACCACCCGCTCCCGGGCCTCCCACGGCGCCTCGATCGCGTGCTCGGCACGGTACGAGCGCAGCGCCGAGTCCACCTCGTCGGCCAGCCAGAGCAGCGCCAGCTCGCGCAGCGCCGTCAGGTTCCCGAGCCGGAAGTAGTTCGACAGCGCCGCGTCCACCCGCTCCGCGGGGTACACGTTGCCCTCCGCGAGCCGGTCGCGCAGCGACTGCGGCGCCAGGTCCACCAGCTCGACGTCGTCCGCCGCGCGCAGCACCGCGTCCGGCACCGTCTCGCGCTGCGGGACCCCGGTGATCGTGCGCACCACGTCGTTCAGCGACGCGATGTGCTGGATGTTCACCGTCGTGACCACGTGGATGCCGGCGTCCAGCAGCTCGGCGACGTCCTGCCAGCGCTTGTCGTGCCGGGACCCCGGCGCGTTCGTGTGGGCGAACTCGTCCACCAGCGCGACCGCCGGGCGCCGGGCGAGGACCGCGTCCAGGTCCATCTCGGACAGCCGCACGCCGCGGTGCTCCACCTCGGCCCGGGGCACGACCTCCAGGCCGTCCAGCAGCGCGGCCGTGGCGGCGCGGCCGTGGGTCTCCACGACCGCGACCACCACGTCCTTGCCGTCGCGGCGCAGGTCCTGCCCCGCCTCGAGCATCGCGAAGGTCTTGCCGACCCCCGGCGCCGCGCCGAGCAGGACCCGCAGCCGACCCCGGTGCACGCCTCAGCCCGCCAGCCGGTCGAGCGCGAGGTTGAGCTCGAGGACGTTCACGCCGGCCTGGCCGAGGAAGCCCAGGTCCGGCCCGGTGGTGGCCGCCGCCACCAGCCCGCGGACCTCGTCCTCGGGCAGGCCGCGCTCGGCCGCGACCCGCGGCACCTGCAGGTCGGCGTACTCCGGGCTGATCTGCGGGTCGAGGCCCGAGCCCGAGGCGGTGAGGGCGTCGGCGGGCACCGCGGCCGGGTCCACGCCCTCCAGCGCCGCGACGGCGTCGCGGCGGTCCTCGATCGCCGCGACCAGGTCGGGGTTCTCCGGCCCCAGGTTCGACCCCGACGACGCGGCACCGTCGTACCCGTCGCCGGCCGCGGAGGGCCGGGACTGGAAGTACCGCGGCAGCGCCGCGCCGTCGGCGTCGGTGAACGACTGGCCGAGCAGCGACGACCCGACGACGGCGCCGTCCGCACCGGTCACGAGGGACCCGTCGGCCCGCGCCGGCAGCAGCCGGCCCAGGCCCGTCACGAGCAGGGGGTACGCGACCCCGAGGATCACGGTGAGGACCAGCATCGCCCGCAGCGAGACGACGAGGTGCGACCAGGTGGTGCGAGGGGAGCTCACGGCTCTCTCCTTCAGTCCGGGGGTCAGAAGGGGGGCAGCAGGCTGACGACCAGGTCGATCAGCTTGATGCCGAGGAAGGGTGCGACGACGCCGCCGAGGCCGTAGACCAGCAGGTTGCGGCCGAGGATCGACGAGGCCGCCGCGGCGCGGTACCGCACCCCCCGCAGGGACAGCGGGATCAGCGCGACGATCACCAGCGCGTTGAACACGATCGCGGAGAGGATCGCGGACGCCGGCGACGACAGCTGCATG
This sequence comes from Cellulomonas sp. ACRRI, assembly GCF_022346185.1. GTDB lineage: Bacteria > Actinomycetota > Actinomycetes > Actinomycetales > Cellulomonadaceae > Cellulomonas. Next base: position 18,179 of record NZ_JAKRMS010000051.1, read on the forward strand.
ATGTTGAGCGCCGCCAGCCCGGGGAACACCCCCGCGAACAGCGCCGGGATGATCGCGAAGTACTTCGCCACGTCGTTCGCGATGGAGAACGTCGTCAGCGCGCCGCGGGTGATGAGCAGCTGCTTGCCGATCCGCACGACGTCGATCAGCTTGGTCGGGTCCGAGTCGAGGTCGACCATGTTCCCGGCCTCCTTGGCGGCCGAGGTGCCGGTGTTCATCGCCACGCCGACGTCGGCCTGCGCGAGGGCGGGGGCGTCGTTGGTGCCGTCCCCGGTCATCGCGACGAGGTTGCCGCCCTCCTGCTCCCGCTTGATCAGCGCGAGCTTGTCCTCCGGGGTGGCCTCCGCGAGGAAGTCGTCGACCCCGGCCTCGGCCGCGATCGCCTTGGCGGTGAGCGGGTTGTCGCCGGTGATCATCACCGTGCGGATGCCCATCGCGCGCAGCTCGGCGAACCGCTCGGCCAGGCCGTCCTTCACGACGTCCTTGAGGTGCACGACCCCGAGGACCCGGCCCGCGCCGGACCAGTCCTTCGCCGCGACGACCAGCGGGGTGCCGCCCTCGGACGAGATGCGCTCCACGTGGCCGTCGAGCTCGCGGCGCACGGCGGCGGGCAGGGCGGCCTCCTCCTCGAGCCACGCGACGACGGCGCTGCCGGCGCCCTTGCGGATCCGGGTGACGTCCGGCAGGTCGACACCGCTCATCCGGGTCTGCGCGGTGAACGGCACGACCTCCGTGCCGGCGGCGATCGTCGCGGCGTCGCCCGCCACGCCCTGCTCGGCGGCGAGGTCGACGATCGACTTCCCCTCCGGCGTCGGGTCGGCGGCCGAGGCCTGGGCGGCGGACCGCACCAGGTCGTGCGCGTCGACGCCGGTCAGCGGCAGGAAGGCGACCGCCCGGCGGTTGCCGTAGGTGATGGTGCCGGTCTTGTCGAGCAGCAGGGTCGTGACGTCGCCCGCCGCCTCGACGGCGCGGCCGGACATGGCCAGCACGTTCCGCTGCACCAGCCGGTCCATGCCGGCGATGCCGATGGCGGACAGCAGGGCCCCGATCGTCGTGGGGATCAGGCAGACCAGCAGCGCGACCAGCACCGGCACGCTCACCGAGGCACCGGAGAACCCGGCGATCGGGTTCAGCGTGAGCGCGACGACCACGAACACGATCGACAGCGACGCGAGCAGGATGTTCAGCGCGATCTCGTTCGGCGTCTTCTGCCGGGCCGCGCCCTCGACCAGGGCGATCATCCGGTCGACGAACGTCTCGCCGGGCTTCGAGGTGATCCGCACGACGATCCGGTCGGAGAGCACCCGGGTGCCGCCGGTGACGGCCGACCGGTCGCCGCCGGACTCCCGGACCACGGGCGCGGACTCCCCGGTGATGGCGGACTCGTCGACCGAGGCGATGCCCCAGACGATGTCGCCGTCCCCCGGGATCAGCTCCCCGGCGGTCACGACCACCACGTCGCCGAGCGCCAGGTCCGGCGAGGCGACCGGCCGGGTGCGGGCGCGCTCCGCGCCGGGGTCGCGCCCGGGGTCGTACCCGTCGACCACCGCGGCCGTGGTGCTCGACCGGGTCTGCCGGAGGCTGTCCGCCTGGGCCTTGCCGCGCCCCTCGGCGACGGCCTCCGCGAAGTTCGCGAACAGCACGGTGAGCCACAGCCACACGGCGATGCCGGCGGTGAACGTGGCCGGGGTGTCGGTCCCGCCGGACTGCTCGGGGCCGCCGGTGAACGGCTCGACGACCGCCAGGACCGTGGTGAGCGCGGCGCCGACCTCGACCACGAACATGACGGGGTTGTGCCACATCAGGCGCGGGTCGAGCTTGCGGACCGTGTCCGGCAGCGCCTCCCGGGCCTGCGCGAGGCTCAGCCCGCGGGGGCGGCGCGGGGCGGGCGCGGCCGGGTCGGCCGGGCCCGTCGTCGGGGCAGCGTCGTGCTGCAGGGCAGTGCTCATCGACGTCACAGACCTTCCGCCAGGGGACCCAGCGCGAGAACGGGGAAGTAGGTGAGGGCGGTCACGATCACCGCGACGCCCGTGAGGAGGCCGACGAACTGCGGCCGGGAGGTGGGCAGGGTGCCGGCGGTGGCCGGCACCTTGTCCTGCGCGGCGAGCGAGCCCGCGAGCGCCAGCACCAGCACGATCGGGACGAACCGGCCGAGCAGGATCGCCACGCCCAGCGCGGTGTTGAGCCACGGCGTGTTCGCGGTCAGGCCCGCGAACGCCGAGCCGTTGTTGTTCGCCGCCGACGTGAACGCGTACAGCACCTCGGAGAAGCCGTGCACCCCGGGGTTCCAGATGGACGTGGACTCCACGGAGTCCCGCACCGCCGGGACCGCGAACGACAGCGCGGTGCCGGCCAGGACGAGCGTCGGCGTCACCAGGATGTACAGCGAGGCGAGCTTGATCTCGCGCGGGCCGATCTTCTTGCCCAGGTACTCCGGGGTGCGGCCGACCATCAGCCCGCCGACGAACACCGCGATGACCGCGAGCACGAGCATCCCGTACAGGCCGGAGCCGACGCCGCCGGGGGCGATCTCGCCCAGCATCATGTTGAGCATCGGGAACAGGCCGCCGAGCGCGGTGAACGAGTCGTGCATGCCGTTGACCGCGCCGGTCGACGTCAGCGTGCTGACGCTGCCGAACAGCGTGGTCGCGGCGACGCCGAACCGCTGCTCCTTGCCCTCCATGGCCGCGCCGGCGAGCTGCGGGGCGGTGCCCGCGCCGTGGCTCTCGACGACGGTGAGCAGGACGGTGCTGGCGAGGAAGATCGCGCCCATCGCGGCGAGGATCGCGTAGCCCTGCTTGTGCGAGCCGACCATGCGGCCGAACGTGCGCGGCAGGGAGAACGGGATCGCGAGCATGAGCACGACCTCGAACAGGCTGGTCCAGCCGGTCGGGTTCTCGAACGGGTGCGCGGAGTTGGCGTTGAAGAACCCGCCGCCGTTGGTGCCGAGCAGCTTGATGGCCTCCTGGGAGGCCACCGGGCCGCCGGGGATCGACTGCACGCCGCCGGCCAGGGTGGTGACGTCGGTGGGCGCGGCCCAGTTCTGGATGACGCCTCCGGCGATCAGCACGACGGCGCCGAGCACCGAGATCGGCAGCAGGACCCGCAGCGTGCCGCGGGTGAGGTCGACCCAGAAGTTGCCGATGGTGCCGGTGCGGCGGCGGGCGAACCCGCGCACCAGGGCGACCGCGACCGCCATGCCGACCGCCGCCGACACGAAGTTCTGCACCGCGAGCCCGAGGACCTGCACGGAGTACCCGAGGGTCTGCTCCGGCGAGTACGACTGCCAGTTGGTGTTGCCGACGAACGACGCCGCGGTGTTGAACGCCAGGTCCGGGCGGACCGCCGGCAGCCCGAGGTCCCACGGCAGCCAGGCCTGCGCCCGCTGCAGCAGGTAGACGAGCAGCAGCCCGACGAGCGAGAACGCCAGCACGCTCCGGACGTAGGAGCGCCAAGACTGCTCGGACCGGGAGTCGACGCCGACCAGCCGGTACAGCACGCGCTCGACCCGCAGGTCGCGCGGCGACGTGTACACGTGGGCCAGGTAGTCGCCGAGGGGCCGGTACAGCGCCGCGACCACGACGGCCACCAGCAGCAGCTGCGCGGCGGCCAGCCAGCCGGCCATCAGAACCGCTCCGGCTTCACGAGCGCCCACACCAGGTAGACGACCGCCGCGACGCCGAGCGCCGCCGCGACGAGGTCGAGGACGATCACAGCCTCTCGACCCCCGCGGCGACGGCGCTCACGAGCGCGAACAGGGCGACCGCGGCCGCCACGAACACCAGGTCCAGCACGAGGGACTCCCGACATCGGTCCTCGTCGACCGGGCCGGGCCGGCACAGGTCGACGGCCCGGTCAGGTGCCGGGCCGTCTCCCATCCGACCCCCGCCGCGGGGCGCCGGCGGCCATCCTCACGGGTTCCATACGGCCGCCGGCCGGTTCCTGACGGATCGCGTGCGGGCGCCCTCGCCCGGTCAGCCGATCTCGAGCCCCACGGCGCGCGAGCAGCGCTCGACCTCCTCGGCGGTGAGCGCCAGGTCGGCCGCCGCGGCGGAGTCGGTGATGGACGCCGGCCGCCGCGCCCCGGGGATCGCGACCAGCACCTCGCTCAGCGCGAGCTCCCACGCGAGGACGACCTGCTGCGGGCTCACGCCGCGGGCCTCGCCGATCTCGCGGAACACCGAGAACCGGTCGCCCACGCTCCGGCCGCCGCCGCCGGTGCCGCCGAGCGGGCTCCAGGGCAGGAACGCGATCCCGTGCTGCTCGCAGTACCGCAGCTCGTCGTAGCTGCCGGGGTGCCGCGGCGAGAACTCGTTCTGCACGCTGACCAGCCCGCCCTCGCCGAGGACCTGCTGCGCGATCTCGATCTCCTCGACGCTCGCGTTGGAGATGCCGATCTCGCGGATCTTGCCCTCCTGCTTCAGCGTCGCCAGGTGCTCCATGATCTCGCCGTAGACGAGCCACCGGTCGGGGCGGTGGTACTGGTACAGGTCGATCGCCTCGACGCCCAGCTCGCGCAGCGACTTCTCCACGGCGGAGCGCAGGTACGCCAGCGACCCGTCGCGGCCCCACTGCTCGCCCTCGCTGCGGGTGATCCCGCCCTTGGTGGTGATGAGCAGCCCGTCGGTGTCGCCGCCCCACGTGCGCACGGCCTCGGCCACGATGCGCTCGTTGTGCCCCATCTGGTCCCAGGACGGCGCGTAGATGTCGGCCGTGTCGATCAGCGTGACGCCCGCGTCGAGCGCGGCGTGCACCGTCGCGATCGCCTCGTCGTGGTCGGGGTAGACCTTGTCGTTGTTCATCGACATCGGCATGGCGCCGAGGCCGATCGCGGAGACGGTGTACGGGCCGATGCTGCGGTGCTGCACGGGTGCTCCTTCGCGCGGGGTGCTGCCCCGCGGCGGGCTGCGGCGGGGCCGGGGTCCAGCATCCCGCCGCCGCCCGCCGGGAGCATCCCGACGCCGCTCAGCACTCCACGACGTTGACGGCGAGACCGCCGCGGCTCGTCTCCTTGTACTTGTCGCTCATGTCCACGCCGGTCTGCCGCATGGTCTCCACCACGGCGTCGAGGGAGACGATGTGCGACCCGTCCCCGTGCAGCGCCAGCCGGACGGCGGTGACGGCCGTCGTCGCCGCGATCGCGTTCCGCTCGATGCACGGCACCTGCACCAGCCCGGCGATGGGGTCGCAGGTGAGCCCGAGGTGGTGCTCCATCGCGATCTCGGCCGCGTTCTCCACCTGCTCCGGTGTCCCGCCCAGCACGGCGCAGTACCCGGCGGCGGCCATCGCGCACGCCGACCCGACCTCCGCCTGGCACCCGCCCTCGGCGCCCGAGATCGACGCGTTCGCCTTGATCAGCGACCCGACGGCTGCCGCGGTGAGCAGGAACCGGTGCACACCCTCTCTCGACGCCCCGGGCTCCGTGGCCCAGTAGTGGTGGAGCACGGCGGGCAGGATGCCGGCCGCGCCGTTCGTCGGCGCGGTGACGACCCTCCCGCCGGCGGCGTTCTCCTCGTTCACCGCGAGCGCGTACACCTGCAGCCACTCGCTCCCGGTGCGCCGGCCGTCCGCCTCCGCGGCCTCGAGGCTCGCGCGCATCGCGGCGGCCCGCCGCCGGACGCGCAGGCCCCCCGGGAGCGTGCCCTCCGTCGTGGTCCCCGCCTCGACGCACGCGCGCATCGCCGCCCACACGGCGTCCAGACCCGCCCGCACGTCCGCGGGCTCCCGCTGGGCGACCTCGTGCGCCCAGGCGACGTCCGCGATCGTCCGTCCGCCGCGGCAGCGCGCCAGCAGCTCGGCACCGGACCGGAACACCGGCAGGTCGGCGGCGGCCGCCTCCCGGGGGGCGGCCACCGGGGCGACGGGCTCCGCCGGCTCGTCCCCCACGCACCGGATGAACCCGCCGCCCACCGACTCGTAGGTCTTCTCCAGCGCGGGCTCGTCGGCGCCGTCCGCCCACGCGCGCAGCACGAGCGTGTTGGGGTGCCCGGGTCGCCGCACCCGGGGTTCCAGCACGACGTCGGCGGCCGCGAACGCCACCGGCAGCACGCCGCCGAGCAGCAGGACCTGACCCTCCGGGTGCGCGGACCAGGCGCCGCGCACGGCCGCGGGGTCGCAGGTCTCCGGCGCGAGGCCCGCGAGCCCGGCGACCAGCGCGTCCGGCGTCCCGTGCCCGAGGCCGGTGGCGGCGAGGGACCCGTACAGGACCGCGCCGACCCGGGTCACGCGGCCCGGGAGCGCGGCCAGCGCGCGGCGCGCGAAGTCCGCCCCGGCCCGCATGGGCCCGACCGTGTGCGACGACGAGGGGCCGATGCCGATGGAGAACAGGTCGAGGGCGGAGACGTACACGCCCACATCCTCGCGCGACCCGACCGGCGCCGCCGTCACTCGCGTCCCTGGGGCGTCGTGGTGGCGCCCGCCGGCCGGGCCGCCTGCCGGGCGAGGAGGTCGGCGCGGGTCTCGGGCGACAGCGCCGCGGCGCACGCCGCCCACGCCAGGCCCGTCGCGGCGTCCAGGACCGCGGCGTCCGCCGCCGGGGAGGCCGCGTCGGCGGCGAAGCCCACGGTGTGCGGGGCGGCGGTCGAGCCCCGCACCGCGATCCCCGGGTGGATGGACGGCACCACCTGCGAGACGTTGCCCATGTCCGTCGAGCCCCCGGCGGCGCCGCCGAGAGAGACGGTCGGGCGACCCAGGTCCGCGAGCGCCGCGTTCCACGCCTCGGCCAGCACGGGCTCCTGCCGCAGCGGGTCGTACCGCGGCTCGGTCCGGCGCTGCTCCCACGTGCAGCCCGAGGCGATCGCCCCGGCCTCGAAGCACGCGAGGACGCGGCGCTTGGCGTCGCGGAGCTCGTCGAGGTCGAACGAGCGGACCTCGGCCTGCAGGACGACCCGCGCCGGGATGATGTTGGTGACCTCGCCGCCCGAGGTCACCACGGCGGCGGTCCGCACCGTGCCCGGCAGCTGCTGGCGCAGCAGCCCGATCGAGGCGAGCGCGATCGTCGCCGCGTCCAGCGCGTTGATCCCCGCCTGCGGCGCGGCGGCCGCGTGCGCCGCCCGCCCGGTGTAGACGACCTCGAACCGGTCGACGGCCTGCGTCGTGAACTCGTCGCAGCGCACGTCGACGCCGGGCGCGCCGTGCACCATGAGCGAGATCGTCGCGTCCTCCCAGGCGCCGGCCTCGAGCATGTGCACCTTGCCGCCGCCGTGCTCCTCGGCGGGCGTGCCGAGCAGCCGGACCGTCAGGCCCGCCTCGTCCGCGACGGACGCCAGGGCGACCGCCGCCCCGAGACCGGCCGCGGCGATGATGTTGTGCCCGCAGGCGTGCCCGAGGCCCGGGAGGGCGTCGTACTCCGCGCACACCGCCACCACGAACTCCCCCGAGCCGGCCGTCGCGTCGATCGCGGTGTCGAGCCCGAAGGCGCCGACCGTGACGTCGAACCCGGCGTCCCGCAGGGCGTCGGCGAGCAGGCCGGCCGCCCGGTGCTCCGCGAACGCGACCTCCGGGTGCGCGTGGATCTCGTGGCTGACCGCGAGCAGCCGCTGCTCCCAGCCGCGGACGACCTCGGCGGTGCGGCGCCGCGCCTCGGCGACGTCGATGCGCACCGGGGCGGGCGTCGGGGTGGTCGGGCTGACGGATCCGGTGAGGGTCATGCGTGCTCTCCTGCGGTGACGGGCTGGACGGCGGGGACGGTGGCGGTGGCCTGGGCGGCGGGC
>NZ_JAKRMS010000052.1 GCF_022346185.1 Cellulomonas sp. ACRRI
CCCGACAGCCCCGCGTCCCCCGCGCTCACCCGCACCGACGTCGACGCCTGGCTCGACGGCTTCCTGCCCGCCGCCCTGGAGCGCACCGACATCCCCGGCGCGGCCGTCGCGGTCGTGCACGACGGCGAGGTCGTCACGACCCGCGGCTACGGCTGGGCCGACACCGGCACGGAGTCCGGCGAGGCCGTCCCCGTCGACCCCGACCGCACGCTGTTCCGGCCCGGGTCCGTGTCGAAGCTCGTCACCGCGACCGCGGTCATGCAGCTCGTGGAGGCCGGCGACGTCGACCTGGACACCGACGTGGCGGCGTACGTGGACATCGACGTGCCGCGGTCGTTCGACGACCCGATCACGCTGCGCCACCTGCTCACGCACACCGCCGGGTTCGAGGAGCGGATCCGCGGGCTGATCGGGGCGGAGGGGACGCCGGTCGACCTGCGCGCCGCGCTCGCCACCGACCCGCCCGAGCAGGTCTACCGCCCCGGGACCGTGCCGGCGTACTCGAACTACGGCAACGCGCTGGTCGGCTACGTGGTCGAGCGCGTGAGCGGCGAACCGTTCGAGCGGTACGTCCAGGAGCACGTGCTCGAGCCCGCCGGGATGACGACGGCGACCTTCGACCAGCCGGTGCCCGACGACCTGCGCGACCGGCTCGCGCTCGGGTACGGCACCGCGTCGGGCCCGGCGACGGGGTTCGAGGTCGTCGGCGTGCCGCCCGCTGGCGCGCTGTCCGCGTCGGCCGCGGACATGGCCCGGTTCATGCTCGCGCTGCTCGGCGAGCCCGCGACCGGCGAGCAGGTGCTGGACGCCGACACGCTCGCCCTGATGCAGGCGCCCGCACTCGACGAGGACGACCTCGGCACGCTCGCCGGCGGCCCGCGCATGGGGCTCGGGTTCTTCCAGGAGGACCGGAACGGGCACCGCGTCGTCGGCCACGGCGGCGACACCAACGCGTTCCACTCCCACCTGCAGCTGTACCCGGACGAGGGCACAGGCGTCTTCGTCAGCGTGAACGGCTCCGGCGCCGGGGCGCTCGACAGCCTGGAGCTGCGCGAGCAGCTGATGCAGGGCTTCGCGGACCGCTACTTCCCGCCGACCGGCACGGCCGACGCCACCGTCGCGGCCGACGCGACCGGCACCACCGCCGACGCGACCGGCGCCACCGCCGTCGCCACCGGCGCCACCGCCGTCGACGCCGGCACCGCCCGCGAGCACGCCGCCCTCCTCGCCGGCGCGTACACCGACTCCCGGGCCATGCGCAGCACGTTCCTGCACGCCACCGAGCTGCTCGCGGTCACCCACGTCGCCGCCCAGGACGACGGCCGCGTGCTCGTCACGCCGGGTCCGCTGACCGACCGCCCGGTCCTGTACGAGGAGGTCGAGCCGTGGGTGTGGCGGGAGGTCGGCGGCCAGCGGACCATCGCCGCGCGCGCCGAGGACGGCCGCGTCACGGCGATCGGCTACGACTCCGCGTTCACGCTGCTGCCCGCGGGCGCGGCGACGGGCGTGGCGCTGCCGGCGCTGGGCGTCGCGACCGCGGTGCTGCTGGTGGGCGCGCTCGCCGGGCCGGTGGTCGCGCTGGTCCGCCGGGTCCGGCACCGCACCCCGCGCGACGCCGCCGGGCGCACGGCCCGGGTGCTGACCCGGGTCGCCGCGGCGAGCGCCGTGCTCGCCGTCGCCGGCTGGGCCGTCGCGATCACGACGATCATGGGGCTGGTCGACCTGCCCGAGGGCGGCCTGCGCGCGCTGCAGGTGCTGCAGGGCGTGGGGATCCTCGGCCTGGTGCCCGCCACGGTGCGCGTGGTCGGCGACGTCCGACGCCGCGCCGGCGGCTGGCGGGTGGCCGGCGGGGTGCTGGTGCTGTTCGCCCTCGGCGTGGTGGCGTGGTTCGCGGTGACGTACCGCCTGGTCGCGCCGAGCCTGTCCTACTGACCGCCCGGCCCGCGACGCGCGAAGCCCTACGGTTTCCGGCCGAGCCACCCGCGAAACGCGGTGGGCTCGCCGGAAACCGTAGGGCTCGCGGTCCGTCAGACGCCCAGCGACGCCCCGTTCGTCCGGATGACCTCCTGGTACCAGTCGAACGACGCCTTCGGGGTGCGCGCCAGCGTCCCGTGGCCCTCGTCGTCCTGGTCCACGTGGATCAGGCCGTACCGCTTGGACATCTGCGACGTCGACGCCGCGATGATGTCGAGGCCGCCCCACGCGGTGTACCCGAGCACCTCGACGCCGTCGTCGATCGCCTCGCCGATCTGCTCGATGTGCGTGCGCAGGTAGTGGATCCGGTACGGGTCCTCGACCCGACCGTCCGGCCCGACCTCGTCCTTGGCGCCCAGCCCGTTCTCCACGACGAACAGCGGCACCTGATAGCGGTCCCACATGTCGCGCAGCGCGATCCGCAGGCCGACCGGGTCGTGGTGCACGCCCCAGTCGGTGACCTCCAGGTGCGGGTTGCGGATGCTCGAGAAGATGTTGCCGCCGGTGATGCCGTACTGGGACGGGTCGGCCGCGGACACCAGCGACATGTAGTAGCTGAACGACAGGAAGTCGACGGTTCCCGCCGCGAGCTCCTCGGCGTCCCCGTCCTCCACCGCCACCGTGATGCCCTTGCGCGCCAGCAGCCGCGGCACGAACGTCGGGTACGCGCCGCGCACCTGGACGTCGGTGTGCAGCAGGTTGAGGTCGTTGGCCTCCAGGGCCTCCAGCACGTCGTCGGGGGCGCTGGTCGCCGGGTAGTGCAGCATCCGGGCGAGCATGCAGCCGACCTGGGCCGTCGGGTCGATGTCCTTGATCAGCCGCACGGCGCGGGCGCTGGCCACGAACTGGTGGTGCAGCGCCTGCCAGGCCTTGGCCTCGGTGTGCTCGCCCTCGCGGGTGACCACGCCGCCGCCGGTGTACGGCTCCAGCAGGGTCGTGTTGATCTCGTTGAACGTGAGCCAGTAGGTCACCAGCGGGTGCAGCTCGCGGACGACGGTCTCGACGTACCGGGTGTACAGGTCGATGACGCCGCGCTCGGACCAGCCGCCGCGGCCGTCGGCCACGAGCGCCAGCGGCATCTCGTAGTGCGACAGGGTCACGATCGGCTCGATGCCGTGCGAGCGGAGCCGGGTGAACAGGTCCCGGTAGAAGTCGAGGCCGGCCCGGTTCGGCTCCGCGTCGTCGCCGTGCGGGAAGATCCGGGTCCAGGCAATCGAGAGGCGCAGCGCCTTGATCCCGAGCTCGGCGAACAGCTCGATGTCCTCGCGGTACCGGTGGTAGAAGTCCACGCCGTACCGCTTCGGGTAGCCCTGGCCGCCCTCGACGGTCCGGGCGACGGCGATCTCCTCGTCCGAGGCGCGCATCAGCGCCTCGAGCGCGGTGTAGTTGCGCGCCTCCGGGGAGCGGAACGGGACGACGTCGGCGGTGGACAGGCCCTTGCCGTCGGCGTCGAAGCCGCCCTCGACCTGGTTGGCGGCGAACGCGGTGCCCCAGAGGAATCCGTCGGGGAAGGTCATCGGGTGGTCTCCAGTGCGTGCTCGAGGGTCTCGACGGCGAGCAGGCCGGCGCCGGCGGCCACGGTGCCCGCGGCGATCGGCTCGACGCCCGCGTAGGCGGTCGCGTTGGTGACGACGACGACGGTGGTCGTGTCGTGGGTGGCCGCCACGGCGGGCAGGTCGACGGTCAGCAGGCGGTCGCCGACCGCCACGCGGTCGCCGTCGGCGACGTGCGCGGTGAAGCCGCGGCCGCCGAGGTCCACGGTGTCGACGCCGACGTGCACCAGCACCTCGACGCCCTCGTCGGACCGCAGGCCCACGACGTGCTTGGTCGGGAACACCGTCACGACGGTGCCGGACACGGGCGCGACGACCTCGCCGTCGGTCGGCAGGACGCCGACGCCCTTGCCCATCGCGCCGCTGGCGAACGCGCCGTCGCCGACCTCGGCCAGCGGGACGACGGTGCCGGCGACCGGCGAGGCGACGACCGGGCCGCCGTCCAGCGCGGCGGCCGCACCGGCGGCGCGGTCCGCGTCGGAGGGCGACGAGGCCACGCCCGTCGACCCGGCAGCGGCCGCGCCGCGGGTCAGCGGCGACTCGTCGAACCCGATGACCAGCACGGCCACGAACGCGCCGACGAAGGCGACCGCCAGCGCGGCGACGGACCAGCCGAAGGTCTGCCCCGCGAGGCCCGGCAGGCCCGGCAGGCCGGAGTTCCCGACCAGCGCGTACGCCTGGGCGCCGAAGCCGAGCGAGATGGCGCCGCCCGCGGCGCCGCCGATCATCGAGGCGAGGAACACCCGGCGCATCGGGAGCAGCAGGCCGAACAGGCCGGGCTCGGTCACGCCCATGAGCGCGGTGAAGCCGGTCGACAGCGAGGTCGCGCGGACCTGGCGCGAGCGGGCGCGCAGCGCGACGCCGAACAGCGCGCCGGCGACGGAGAACACCTGCACGTAGGTCAGCGGCAGGAACGGGTCGTGGCCGAGGGAGGCCAGATTGCCGAGGATGAACGGCACCAGGGCCGCGTGCATGCCGGTCATGATGATGAGCGACATCAGGCCGCCGAGCAGGATGCCCGAGAACACGCCGCCGTGGGTCAGCAGCCAGTTGAGGCCGCCGGAGATCTGCTCGCCGATGATGGCGCCGAGCGGGCCGAGCGCCACGAGGGTGATCGGGCCGACGACGACCATGCTGACCAGCGGGACGACGCTGAGGTGCAGCGCCTGCGGCAGCACCTTCTTGAGGCCGCGCTCGACCCAGGACAGCGCCCACACCGCCAGCAGCGACGGGATGACCGTGTACGAGTACGTGGTCGCGGTGACCGGCACGCCGAGGAACGCCACCGGGTCGCCCGCGGACAGCAGGGTCACCAGGTTCGGGTAGACCAGCGCCGACGACAGCGCCGCGGCGACGAACACGTTCGTCTTGAACGTCCGCGCCGCGGAGATCGCGATCATCACCGGCAGGAAGTAGAAGAACGCGTCGCCGAGCGTGTACAGCAGCTGGTACGTCTGCGTCTCGGTCGACATCCAGCCGAGCCACACGGCGAGCGCCAGGAGGCCCTTGATGAGGCCCGCGCCGGCGATCGCCGGCAGCAGCGGCGGGAAGGTCTTCGACAGGAAGCCGAAGAACCGGTCGCGGATCGTCCCGCCGGACGCGGCGGGGGCGCCGGCGTCCACAGCGTCGTCCGCGTTCGGGTCGTTCACCTTCGCCACGAGGCCCGGGTGGGTCTCCTTGACGGCCGCGAACACCGTCGGCACGTCGTTGCCGATGATGACCTGGAACTGCTGCCCGCTGTCGTTGATCGCCTGCACGGCCCCGACGGCGCGGACCGCGGCCTCGTCGACGCGCGCGCGGTCGACGAGCTGGAACCGCAGGCGGGTGACGCAGTGGTAGAGCGAGGTGATGTTGTCCTCGCCGCCGACCGCCGCGACGATCGCGGCAGCGTCCTTCTCGTATCTCACGGTGCTCTCCTGAGCTGTCCCCGCGGGTCGCCGGAGGGGCGCCGCGGGGTGGGAGGGGGTCAGAGCAGGTTCGACAGGTGCAGACCGAGGTAGGTCCGCTCCTGCAGCGTCATGACGTGTCCGTGGCGCTCCTCGACGACCGCCGCCACCTTGTCCACGACGGCGAACGCCCGGGGCTGCTGCTCCACGAGGAACGCGTGCAGCCGGGGGTCGCCGCCGTCCTCGACCTCGCCGTCGACGACCCGCTGCGCGAGGAAGCGCAGGTGGGTCGCGAACCGGAGGTAGGCGTGGCGCTCGTCGTCGTCCGCGATGGCCAGCTCCTCGCGCACGACGCCCAGGACGTCGCGCATGAACTCCATGAGCCGGGCGGTCTTCTCGGACGAGCCGCCGACCGTCGCGTTCACGAAGTGCAGCGCGATGTTCACGGCCTCGTCGTCGGTGAAGGTCACCCCGAGGTGCTTGTTGAGGATCATCACGGCCGACCGCGCGAAGAGGTACTCCTCGCGGTGGATCGTGCGGACCTCGACGGCCAGCGGGTTCGCGAGGGAGATCCCCTCCCGCACCCGCTGCACGGCGTAGACGAGGTGGTCCGCCAGGGACGCGAAGATGCCGTCCCCGAACTCACGGCCCAGCGACCGGCGTGCGACCGTGACGATGTCGGCCGTGACCTGGAGGATCTCCGGCGGCACCGTGCCCACGATCGAGGCGAGGTGGTTGCCCGCGGCGTCGTCGCGGATCCGGAAGACCGACTCCACGCGCTTCTCGTCGATCGCGTCGCCGGGCTTGCCCTGGAACCCGATGGCCTTGCCGACCACGATCACGTCGCGACCGGCGGCGTCGACCGCGGCCACGACGTTGTTGTTGAGGATGCGCCGCACCTTCACGCTGTACACCTTCGTTGCAGACCTGCTCTACCGGGGCCCTCTTTGGCCTCGGCGGTGGTGTTGCCTGCAAGTGCAGTGACAAGCCGATCGGGACGCTAGCACCCGGCTCCGCGCAGGAACAACAGACCTGGTCAGGATCGCCGGCGGCGCGCACCTGGAGGCCGGGCGCGCGCCGCGCACGGCGTCACGCCGCCGGGGCGCCCGGCGCCGCCAGCGCGTCGGTCAGCAGCCCGACCAGCGCCTCCAGCTGCACGTCCGCGGCCGCCCCGTCCTCCACGTCGGCCCCGTCGAGCGCCCGCGCCGCGAGGCCGGACTTGCTGTCGATGAGCTCGGCGATCCGGGAGTCGACGGTCTGCGCGGCGATGACCCGCCACGCGGTGACCGGCTCGGACTGCCCGATGCGGTGGATGCGGTCGATCGCCTGGGTCTGCTCGGCGTCGGTCCAGGACAGCTCCGCGAGCACGAGGTTGGACGCGACCTGCAGGTTCAGCCCCACGCCGGCGGCGGTGAGCGAGCAGACGACGATCTGCACCTCGGGGTCCTCGACGAACGCCTTGACGTTCTTGTCGCGCTGCCGGGTGGTCTGGTCGCCGCGGATCGACGCGTACCTGATCCCGCGCTCCGCGAACGCCTGCTCGGCGTGGTCCATCACGTCGACGTGCTTGGCGAAGAACACGACCTTGCCGACGTTGCGGGCCAGCTGCGCGGCGTAGTCGGCGGCCGGCGCGGCCTTGGCCTGGCCGATCCGGCGGACCATCGAGAACACGTTCTCGCCCTTGGCCTTGCCGCTGGAGTCCTTGAGCTCGGCGGCGGCGACGCGCCGGGCGATCTCGTGGTCGGTCCCCAGCACCAGGCCGGTCTCCCGCGCCTCGACCGCGCTGCGGTACCGCTGCAGCAGCCGCTCGACCAGCGCCGCCTCCGCCTCGCGGATCGACCGGCCGGCGGCGCCGTCGAGCTCGACCAGCAGGTCCGCGACCCGGCGCGCGGGGATGTCGGCGACGACGTCGGCCTTGCGGCGGCGCACGATGCCCATGTCGATGACGCACTGCCGCGCGGCGGCGGAGAACCCGCGGTCCGCCGGCGTGAGGCCGATCTCGTCCAGCGCGGTCATCAGCCGGCCGAGCGGCTTCTCGTCGTCGATCCAGCCGAGGTACTGCCAGATCGCCCGGAAGTCCTCGATGTCGTTGATCAGCGGGGTGCCCGTCAGCGCCATGAGCAGGGGGCGCGCTGTGCGCTCGCGGATCTTCTCCGCGATCGACAGCACGTGCTGCGAGCGCTGGGAGCGCTTGTTCTTGATGAAGTGCGCCTCGTCGACGACCATCCCGCGGAAGCCGTGCTCGCCGAGCCAGCCGACGTGCCGGTCCAGGATCTCGTAGTTCACGATCACGACGTCGGCGAACCCGTCGACCCGCTCGCCGTCGCCGTGCACGACCGTGGCGCGGCGCTCGGGCGTCCACAGGCCGACCTCGTGGGCCCAGTTCGTCTTCACGACGTTGGGGACGACGACCAGCAGCGGGTAGGCCCCGGCGGTGCGCGCGGCGAGCAGGGCCTGCGCGGTCTTGCCGAGGCCGGGCTCGTCGGCGAGCAGGAAGGTGCGGTGCCCCTGGCCGGCCGCGGTGACGACCTGCGCCTGGTGCGGCATGAGCTCGCGGCCGGGCGGCGTCGGGACGGGCGCCGGCTCGGGCAGCGGCATGCACGCGGCGACGCCGTCGCCGGACTGCTCGAACGACCGGAACAGCGGCTCGAGCAGCTCCCAGCCGGCGAGCCGCCGGGGCTTCGCGGCGGCCCGCTCGGCCGCGGCCTCGAAGTCGGGGGCGAGGAACGGGTTCGCGAGCCGGCGGGAGATCACCGACTGGGGCACCACCTGCTTGTCGGCACCCGGCTGGGGAGCGGCGGGCGCCGGCTCCTCCTCCGGCTCGGGCTCGGCCGGCACGTCGCGGCCGGCAGCCCGCAGCACGGTCGCCCGGTAGGCGCGCGCGGCGTCGGAGACCCGGGCCTCGTCGGCGAGCAGCGCCAGCAGCGTGGTGTCCCGCGCGGCGATCCGCGCCAGCTGGGTCGCGACCCCGTCGAGCCGCTTGAGCAGCTCGGTCCGCTTGGCCTGGGTCAGCTCCGGGTCGGCCATCGCCCGGGCGCGCTCCTCGCGCACCAGCAGCGCCACGACCTGGAACTTGGTCCGCACGGCGGGCCGCACCGGCGGGCGCTGCACGGCGCCCTCGATCTCGCGCACCACCCCGGCGAGGACGGGGATGAGCCCCTGCTCGCTCGGGCGGGCGGTGCGACGGCGCTGCCCGCCGGGGGCGGTGCTGCTGCCCCCGCGGGCGGGTCGGCGCTGGCCGGTTCGTGCCACTTCGTCTCCTTCGTGCCTGCGTGCCGCGGCGGGGGCACGCGGGCGTGGTGCCGTCGCCGCGCGGGTCCGGCGCGGACGCCGGGTGCGCGCGACGCGTCGCCGCGTGCGCCGCCCACGGGCCCCGGGCGGGTGCCGGGGGCGGCGGGCGCCGGTGCTGCGGGCGCGTCGTGGGGCGACCGCCGCCTGTCACGGCGGGGACGCCTCGGCGGCCGTCCGCGGCCCCGGTGGCGCGCGCGGACGTCCGTCGTGCGCCTGGGCAGACTCGAACTGCCGACACCCGCTTTAGGAGAGCGGTGCTCTATCCACTGAGCTACAGGCGCGCGGGGCACGAGAGGGACGTGGTCGGGCCCGCCGGACGGCGCACCGCCCGGCGTGTCCGACCGGGCACTCGTCGGCCCGTGCCACGCCGGCGGACCGTGGAGTCCGCGGCGGCGCAGGTTCAGCGTACCGGTGCCGCGCCCGGGGGCGCGTCCGCCACCCGTCCGCGCCGCCCCCGGCCCGGCGGCGGCAGCCGCTCGCCCGCTACACCCCGTCCGCCCCGCGCGGGTGCGGCACCCCGGCCGGCGGGTGACCGGGCAGCCGCCGCAGCACGAGCACGGTGAGGTCGTCCTCGGCGTCCTCCGCGTCGCCGGCGAGCGCCAGGACGGCCGCGGCGGCGCCGTCCGCCGTGGCGGTCCCGCGGACGACGTCCCGCACCCGCTCCAGGTCGCCGATCGACCCGCCGAGCACGTCCAGCAGGCCGTCGCTGAACGTCACGAGCACGTCCCCGGGGAGCATCCGGACCCGGGCCCCGACGCGGTCCGGTCCCGCCGCGATGCCCAGGGGCAGGCCGGTGGCGGGCAGGCGCCGGAGCGACCCGTCCGGTCGCACGACGAGCGACAGGCCGTGGCCGGCGTCGGCGTACGTCAGGTCCCCGGTCGACGGGTCGAGGAAGCCGCGGAACATCGTGACGAAGGCGCCCGCGTTGACCAGGTCCGCGTCCAGGGCCCGCTCGGCGCCGGACAGGGTGCCCGCGACGTCCTCGGGGGCCGGCTGCGCCCGCAGCAGCGACCGGGTGGTGGCCGCGAGGATCGCCGCCCCCGGGCCCTTGCCCATCACGTCGGCGAGCGTGATCACCAGGCCGCCGCCGACGCGCTCCCAGTCGTAGAAGTCCCCGCCGACGCTCCCCGCGGGGACGAACCGCGCGGCGACCTCGAAGCCGGGCAGGTCGGGCGTGCGGGCGGGCAGGAGGCTGGCCTGGACGGTCGCCGCGCGCCGCAGCTCGGCCCGCTCCTCGGTGACGTCGCGCAGCACGGTGACCACACCCCCGCCGGACCCGGCCGGGATGCGCGTGGCGTTGAACGTGACGACCCGCGGCTGCGGCACGCCGGGCGTGCGGACCATCAGGTCGACGTCCCGCACGCGCCCCTCGACGAGCGCGCGGCGGAACGGCAGCTCGTCGTCCCGCAGCGCCGACCCGTCCAGGCGGGCGAGCCCGGCCAGGTCCGTGAGGCTGTCGTCCGGGTCCAGGTCCGGCCGGCCGGTGAGCAGCCGCGCCGCGGTCGGGTTGCGCACGACCACCCGCCCGGCGGCGTCGACCACCCGGACGCCCTCGGACATCGTCTCCAGGACCGACGCGAGCAGGCCCGCCTGCGCCTGCGCGCGGTCCCGCGCCACGGACAGCGCGCCCACCAGCCGGCGGCGCTCCTCGCCGGCGAGCGCCAGCGCCATGCCGATCACCGTCAGCAGCCCGACGTACAGCTGCGCGACCCCGACCTGGAGCGCCGGGTCGGGCAGGTTCGCCATCGGGCCGGCGCCGCCCAGGGTGATGACGACGACGAGCGCGCCGCAGAGCGTGGTGTGCGCGACCACGGCTCGGGTCGGCAGGCGCGAGCCCGCCCAGACGGTGAACGCGATGAGGGGGAACACCACGGCGAGGTCCGACTGCCACAGGAACCACAGGACGTACGCGGCCGGCGCCAGCACCAGCGCCCCGAGGACGTCGAGCCGGCGACCGTCGGTCCACCAGGCGGGGCCGCCGCGCGCGCCGGGGCGCAGGCGCCGGTCGTGCAGCGCGCCGCCGACGGACCAGCCCAGGAGGCCGATCGTGACGATGCTGACCGTGTTGCGCGCCGACCAGAGCAGCGCCGTCTCCCAGGTGGTGCCCTGGCTGGTGAGCGCCACCGCCAGCTGGGCCAGCGGCGCCGACGCCAGCGCCCCGGCTGCGGCCCCGAACACCAGCCACCACAGCTCCGTGACGCGGTCGACCTGCCGGGCCCCCCGGGCCGCCCGGAGCCGGGGCGCGTACCGCGCGAGGACCAGGACGCACAGCTCGGCCTGCAGCGTCGCCGCGACGCCGCCGATCACGGCCGCCCCGGGGGGCGTGCCGGTCAGCAGCACCACCGCCGCCGTGGTCGTCCCGAGCAGCAGCCGGTCCAGCCACGGCCAGGGCCGGCGGGCCCGCGCGACGAGCCAGAGCACCGAGATCCCCGCCGCCGGCCAGATCAGGCTCACCCGGGCGCCGGGGACGAGGGTCTCCCTGCCGGCCACGCACGCCAGGGCGTACACGACGCCGAACACCAGCAGGACGCGGACGTCCCGCGCGCTCGGCGCCCGCCGTCGGGTCCGGGCCGCGGGACCCGCGCGCCCTGTCGTCCCGGTCCCCCCCGGTGCTGCTGCCACCTCCGCAGGCTACGGTGCCGGAGCCGTGCCGTCCCAGTACCCGCGGCATGTCCGGTCGGCGCGCACCGCCGGCGGGTTTCACCCGGCGAGCAGTTGCCGCCGGGGTGGCGTGGTCGGAGCCTCGTCAGACATGACACCCGACCACGAGAGCGCCGGGGCGCTCCCCCGCTTCGCGGCCCTCGACCCCGCGTCGCGGCGGGCGGCGCAGATCGTGGTGCTCCACCAGCCGCGCGCGAGCGCCGCCGAGGTCGTGTGGTGCCTGAGCCTGACCGACAGGACCGGGCGCCCGGTGGCCCGGGAGGTGGTCCCGGTCCCCCCGGTCGACGAGTGCCTCGCGCAGCTCGCCGCGGAGGCGCACCTGCGGCTCGTGGGCCTGCGGGTCGAGGGGGACTGGCACCGCAGCCGCGAGGGCGACGACCTGCGGCACTACGCGCGCGTCGGCCTCCAGGAGCCGTCGGGCTGAGCCGGGTGCCGCGCGCGCCGCGTCAGGCGGCCACCGCGGCCCGGAACGCGGCCAGCGACCCCGCCGAGCTGGCGACCCGCCAGTCCGTCTCCTTGTTCTCGTCGAACCAGACGACCCCCGCGACGTCGCCCTGCGCCGCCGCCCAGCCGAACAGGTCCGTCACCCACCGGGCCTTGTCGCCGCCCTTCTCGGTCGACGCGGTCTCGGTGACCAGGATCCGCTTGCCGGGGGCGACCCGCCGGACCTCCGCCACCGTGGCGCCGAGCACCTGCGCCGGGCTCTGCCAGACCGTCCCGCGGCGCGAGGTCCCCCAGTTGTAGCCGTCGACCCCGACGACGTCGACGTGCTCGGCGCCCGGGTACACCGCGGCCAGCGGGGTCGAGCCGGGGAACGCGACGTTCGGGGACCACACGCGCACGACCCGGGTCGCGCCGCGCGAGCGCAGCAGGTCGTGGACCCGCCGCCAGACCGCGACGTACTGCGCGGCGGTGTTCCCGTTGACGCCCACGGCCCACGGGTAGCCCCCCGCGTTCATCTCGTGCGCGAACCGCAGGTGCACCGGGCCGCCGTACGCGGCGAGCGCGTCGCCCCACCGCCGCACCGTGGCGTCGAAGTCGCCCGCGAGGATCCGCGCCAGCGCGAACGCCTTCTGGCTCCGGCGCGCCGGGTCCCACGGCTCCCACGTCAGCACCGGGACGACGCCGGCGGCCGAGACCGCGGCGAGCTTCGCCGGGTCCGGCGCCTCCACGAACGAGGCGTACCAGAGCGCGTACGCCGGGGCCGCCCCCAGCGCGGCCGTCCGGCGCGCCCACGCGCTGCCGTCCCACGGCCCCCACGGCACGGTGAGACCGAACGGGACCCGCCCCGCGGCCACGGCGGCCGGGACGGCGGCGGGCGCCGCGGACAGCGCGAGCGCGGAGGCGGAGAGCGCGAGGAAGTCGCGTCGGGAGACGGGCACGCGACGGTCATCGGTGCCGACCGGGCCGCCGTGAGGGTTCCTGAGCCTGGCGGTGGGGTGATCCGTCCGGCGCGGCGTCGCGGGTGCGGGCCCCCCGTTCGCCGGGCGCCCGCCCGCCTCCCCTGCGACGATCACCCGATGCCGCCCGAGCCCTGGTACCGACGAGCCGCCCGCACGACGAGCCGGTCCGCCCGCGCCGTCTGGGCCCGGAGGTCCGAGGTCCGCGACCCGAACTCCGGCGCGGCGATCCTCATCGGCGTCCTGCTGGTGGTCGTCGGCATCACGGTCCTGCTCGTCATGCTGGACTCCGTCCGGGAGGGCGACGACCTGGCCGAGGCCGACACCCCGGTGCTCGACTGGCTGGTCGCCGCCCGCGGGCCCGCGCTGACGGCGTTCCTCGAGGCGGTGTCGGCGGTGACGGGGCCGAGCGTCCTGCCGGTCGTGGTGGTCGCGGCGTGCCTGCTGTGGGGCCTCGTGACGCGGTCCTGGTGGCAGCCCGTCCTGCTGGCCGGGGCGATGGTGCTGTCGACGCTGGTGTCCGTCACGGTCAAGGCGGTCGTCGGCCGCCCGCGACCGCCGCTGGACACGATGGTGGTGCCCGGGTCGGAGACGACCTACTCCTTCCCGTCGGGGCACACGGTCGGGACGGCGACCTTCCTGCTCACCGCGGGGTACCTGGTGTGGATCCGCAGCCCGCACGTGCGCTCCCTCGTGCTGTGGGCGCTGGCGACCCTGGCGGGCATCGCGCTGGTGGCCGGCAGCCGGTTGTACCTCGGGTACCACTTCCTCACGGACGTCACCGCCGGGTTCGCGCTCGCGGTGGCGGTGCTCGGCGCGGTCGTCGTGGTCGACCGGCGGCGCGCGGTCCGGGCGGCGCGGATGACCGCCGGGGCCGGGGGCGACGACGCGGGGGCCACGCCGGCGGGCTGACGCCGCACGCCCGGGGCGTGGCGGGCAGGATGGCAGGACGGGCACCTGCGCCCGCACCGTGCCGAAGGAGACGGATGTGGCGCGTGACGTCGTCGTCGTGGGGTCGATCAACGCCGATCTGGTCGTGCAGGTCGAGCGGCACCCGCTGCCCGGGGAGACGCTGCTGGGCCGCACCTCCGTGGTGCTGCCCGGGGGCAAGGGGGCGAACCAGGCCGTCGCCGCCGCGCGCCTCGGGGCGGACGTCGCCATGGTGGGCGCCGTGGGCGAGGACGTGAACGCGACGACCGCCCTCTCCGGCCTGCGGGACGCGGGAGTGGACCTCGCGCACGTGCACACCGTGGACGCCCCGACCGGCCTCGCCGTGGTGACGCTGTCCGACGACGG
This sequence comes from Cellulomonas sp. ACRRI, assembly GCF_022346185.1. Classification (GTDB taxonomy): domain Bacteria; phylum Actinomycetota; class Actinomycetes; order Actinomycetales; family Cellulomonadaceae; genus Cellulomonas. The sequence continues at coordinate 14,062 of NZ_JAKRMS010000052.1, forward strand.
CGAGAACACGATCGTCGTGGTGCCCGGGGCCAACGCGGCGGTCGGCGAGCGCGTGGTGGACGGGGCCGCCGACCTGGTGACGGGCGCCCGGGTCTGCGTGGTGCAGGCCGAGATCCCGCTGGCCACGGTCGCGCACGTGGCGCGGCTGGCGGACGCGGGCGGCACCCGGCTGGTGCTCAACGTGGCGCCCGCGGCGGAGCTGCCCCTGGAGACGGTGGTGGCCGCCGACCCGCTGGTGGTGAACGAGCACGAGGCCGCCACCCTGCTCGGGCGTCGGTTCGCGGACGCCGGGGACGCCGCACGCGAGCTGGCCGCCCGAGGTGTGCGGTCGGTCGTCGTCACGCTCGGGGCGGGCGGGGTCGTCGGCGTCGAGGACGGGGCAACCTGGTCGCTGCCCGCCCGGACGGTCGACGCGCTCGACACGACCGGGGCGGGGGACGCGTTCGTCGGCGCCCTCGCCGCGGGGATCGCGGACGGGCTCGCGGTCGAGCAGGCCGCGGTGCTCGCCACCCGGGTGGCCGCGGCGTCGGTGACACGGCTCGGGGCGCAGCCGTCGTACCCGTGGCGAGGGGACGACCTGCCCTGACGGACGCAGATCCTGCGGGGATGCTCACCCCTGCGGGGTGATCGGTTCCGACGGGTCCGCGGCCTACGGTCGAGCCACGGGCGGTGCGGGCGCACCGCGGCCCGGCGCACGAGGGGGGCTCCGATGACCGACGCGCGCACCACCGCGCGGGGCGCGGGCAGCGTCCTGGCGGCCACCTGCCTGTCCACCCTCGTGGTCAACGCCAACACGTCGGCGGTGAGCATCCTGCTCCCGGCGATCAGCGCCGACACCGGGACGTCGGTGGACACGCTGCAGTGGGCGGTCACGGGCTACTCGCTGGTCGGCGCCGCGGTCATCATCACCGCCGGCTCCCTGGGCGACGTGTTCGGCCGCAAGCGGGTGTTCCAGCTCGGGCTGCTGCTGTTCGTGCTGTCCTGCGTGCTGATCGCGCTGTCCCAGGACGGGGCCGGGGTCATCGTCGGCCGGCTGATCCAGGGCGCCGCGGGCGCGACGATCCTCGCCTGCGGGCTGAGCCTGCTGTCCGTCGCCAGCGACGGCGAGGACCAGCTCCGGTCCGTGTCGCTGTGGGGGGCGGCCGCGGCGGTCGGCGCCGCGGCGGGGCCGCTGCTCGGCGGCGTGCTGGTCTCGGTCACCGGCTGGCAGGGGCTGTTCTGGATCGACGCGGGGGTGGGCGTCGTCTGCATGGTCCTCACGTACCTCACCGTCGCGGAGTCGAAGGACCCGAGCCGCCCCCGGACCATCGACTACCTCGGCACCGTCCTGGTCGCGCTGACGCTGGCGGCCCTCATCCTCGGCGTGAGCAAGAGCGGCGACTGGGGCTGGGTGTCCGCGGCGACGATCGGCTGCCTCGTGATCAGCGTCGTCGCCGGGTGGCTGTTCGTGGTCGTCGAGAAGCGGGTCGCCGTGCCGCTGCTGGACCTGGCGCTGCTGCGCAACCGCGTCCTGGTCGGCGCGACGCTCGCGATCCTCATCGGCGCCGGCACGATCAACGGCCTGATGTACCTGCTCAGCCTGTACTTCCAGGACCCGGCCGCCCTGGGGTTCTCGTCCCTGGAGGCCGGGCTCGCGACGCTGCCCGCCACCGTCGGCCTCGTGGTGGTGGCGCCCCTGGTGCCGCGCATGACGAAGCGGGCCGGCGGCCGGCAGGTCATCGGCGTCGGCTTCCTGCTGACCACCGCCGGGTTCGTGGTCGTCGGGTTCGCGCAGGCCGGGTGGGGGTACGGGGCGTTCCTGCTGCCCCTGATCGCCATCGCGGTCGGGATGGGCCTGTCGAACGGTCCGTCGTCCTCCGCGGCGACCGCCGTCGTGCCCGAGGAGCAGGTCGGCGCGGCCTCCGGCGTCTCGAACATGGCCCGGTACGTCGGCGCCGCGGTCGCGACCGCCATCGCCGCCACCGTGTACGCGTCGGTGGGCGCGGACCGGGCCGCCGCGGGGGCCTCGCCGTCCGACGCGCTGTCCTCCGGGCTCGCCGCGGCGGCCTGGGTGATGGCCGTGCTGAGCGCGCTCGGCATCCTGCTCGCGGTGGTCGCGATCCGGCGGCACCGCACGGCGCAGGGCACGGTGCAGGACTCGGCCGCGGCCGCCGCGGCGCACCTCATCACCATCCCGACCTCCGCCGCGGGGGCGGTGTCGCGGACGGCGGCCGGCCCCGCGGACCGCCCCGCACCCACCACCCCGGGAGAGCCCTCGTGACCACCACCGCCCTCGCCCCGTTCACCCGCGACGACTACGCCGCCCGCATGGCGCGGGTCGTCGCGGACGCCGGGGCCGCCGGGCTCGACGGGGTCCTCGTCACCCCCGGACCCGACCTGGTGTGGCTCACCGGGTACCAGCCGACGGCGATCACGGAGCGGCTGACCCTGCTGGCGCTCACCGCGGACCGCGAGCCCACCCTCGTCGTGCCGCGGCTCGAGCGCCCGGACGCGGAGGGCGCCGCGGGGACGGCCGCCGCGGCGGTCGTCGACTGGGTGGACGGCGCCGACCCGTACGCGGCCGCGAGCGCGGTGCTCCGGGACGGCGCCCGGTACGCCGTGTCCGACAGCGCGTGGGCGCTGCACCTGCTCGGGCTCCAGGCGGCGCTGCCCGGCACCGGGTTCCACGCCGTCACCGACCGGCTGCCGATGCTGCGCGCCGTGAAGGACGCCGACGAGCTCGCGCGCCTCGCCGCGGCCGGGGCCGCCGCCGACGCGACGTACGAGCAGATCCTGCACGTGCCGTTCGCCGGCCGCCGGGAGACCGACGTCGCCGCCGACCTCGCCGACCTGCTGCGCGAGCACGGGCACGAGCAGGTCGACTTCACCGTCGTCGGCTCCGGTCCCAACGGGGCCGACCCGCACCACGAGGCCGGCGCCCGGGTCATCGAGGACGGCGACTGCGTGGTGCTCGACTTCGGCGGGCTGCTGGCCGGGTACGGCTCGGACACCAGCCGGACCGTCAGCGTGGGCGAGCCCGGCGCCGAGGTGCGCGAGGTGCACGAGGTGGTGCGGCGCGCGCAGCAGGCCGGGGTCGACGCGGTGCGGCCGGGCGTCGCGTGCCAGGACGTCGACCGGGCCGCGCGGGCCGTGATCACCGACGCCGGGTACGGGGAGCGGTTCATCCACCGCACCGGGCACGGCATCGGCGTCACCACGCACGAGCCGCCGTACGTCGTCGAGGGCGAGGAACTGCCGCTGGTGCCGGGGATGTGCTTCTCGGTCGAGCCCGGGGTGTACCTGCCGGGCCGGTTCGGGGTGCGGATCGAGGACATCGTCACCGTGACCGCGGACGGGGTGCGGCGGCTGAACACCACCTCGCGCGAGCTGCGGGTGGTGGGGTGAGCGCGGGGCCGGCCCCGGCGTCGCGCGCGGAGCACGGGAGGAGCACGTCGTGGACCTGAGCGAGCGGGTGGCGGAGCAGATGCCGCGCGTGCGGACGGAGCTGGCCGAGCTGGTGGCGATCCCGTCGGTCGCCGACCCCCGGCAGTTCCCGCCCGAGGGGTGCGCGCAGGCGGCGCGGTGGGTGGCCGACGCGTTCCGCGAGGTCGGGTTCGCGGACGTCGCGCTGCACCGCACGGCCGACGGCAGCGACGCGGTCGTCGGCTCGCGACCCGCCGCGGACCCCGGCGCGCCCACCGTGCTGCTGTACGCCCACTACGACGTGCAGCCGCCGCTGGACGACGCGGCCTGGCGGACGCCGCCGTTCGCGCTGACCGAGGTCGACGGGCGCTGGTACGGCCGCGGCGCCGCCGACTGCAAGGGCAACATCCTCATGCACCTGGCGGCGCTGCGGGCGCTCGGCGACGACGTGCCGGTCAACCTGCGGCTCGTCGTCGAGGGCTCCGAGGAGCAGGGCACCGGCGGGCTCGAGGACTTCGTGCCGCGGAACGCCGACCTGCTGCGGGCCGACGCCGTGCTGGTCTGCGACACCGGGAACGCCGCCGTCGGAGTGCCCGCCGTGACGGTCAGCCTGCGCGGCATGGTGAACGTGGTGGTGCGGGTCGACGCGCTGCCGACGGAGCTGCACTCCGGGATGTTCGGCGGGCCGGCGCCGGACGCCCTGGCGGCGCTGATCGCGGTGCTCGCCTCGCTGCGGTCGCCCGAGGGCGACACCACGGTGCGCGGGCTGGACCACGGGCAGACCTGGGCCGGCGCGCCCTACGACCCGGACACCTTCCGCGCGGACGCGCAGGTGCGCCCCGGCGAGGAGCTGCTCGGGTCCGGGACGGTGTCGGACATGCTCTGGGCGAGGCCGGCGCTGACCGTGCTGGGGATCGACTGCCCGCCCGTCGTCGGGTCCACGGCCGCGATCGTGCCGCGGGCCGCGGCCCGGCTGAACCTGCGCATCCCGCCGGGCACCGCCCCCGCCGACGCGCTCGCCGCCCTCACCGCGCACGTGACCGGGGCCGCGCCGTGGGGGGTGGCGGTGACGGTCGACGTGGAGGCGACCGGGTCGCCGTTCCGCGCCGCCACCGACGGCCCCGCGTACGAGGCGATGCGGACCGCGATGCGGGAGGCGTTCGGGCGGGACATGGTGCTGCTCGGGCAGGGCGGGTCGATCCCGCTGTGCACCGTGTTCGCGTCGACCTACCCCGAGGCCGAGATCCTGCTGATGGGGGTCGAGGAGCCGCAGGCGCTGATCCACGCGCCGAACGAGAGCGTCGACCCCGCGGAGATCGAGCGGCTGGCGACGGCGGAGGCGCTGTTCCTGCAGCGGTACGCGGGGCGAGGCTGAGACCGAGGTCCCTGGCGCTCGCCGGTTGCGTCCGATAGGGGGGAAGCCCCTGCTGAGAGCGGTGCCCGCTGCCGTACGGTGACGTCATCCCCGCACGCCGCCGCGACCCGACCGGGCCCGTCCGCGGCCTGCGACGACCCCCGACGGGACCCGCCACGCATGCGCCGCACCCTCGCCGCCCCGATCCTCGCGCTCGCCCTGGCGGCCACGCCGGTCCTGACGGTCGCCGCCCCCGCCGCCGCCGCGCCGCCGACAGCGACCGTCGTCGTCGCCGAGCCGATCCTGGCCATCGGCAGCACCTCGACGGTCACGATCACCTTCTCCGAGCCGGTGACCGGGTTCGACACGGGCGACCTCGTGGCCGACGGCGGCACGATCAGCAACCTGGCGACGTCGGACAACGTGACCTACACCGCGCTGCTCACCCCCGCGTCCGGCGTCGAGGTGGGGAACGGCGCGGTCGTGGTGGCCAACCACGGCGTCGTCGACGGCTCGGGCGTCCCCGGGACGGGGACCAGCACGTCGAACGCGTACTGGGTCGACACCCTGCGGCCCGTCGCGGCCATCACGCTCAGCAGGACGAGCCTGCGCGCCGGCGACACCGCGACCGTGACCGTCACCTTCTCCGAGGCCGTCACCGGCTTCACGGCGGCCGACCTCACCGTCGCGGGCGGCACCGTCAACGGCCTGTCCAGCAGCGACGGTGGCCTCTCCTGGACCGCGACCCTCACCCCGACCGCCGGCATCACCGCGACCGGCCAGGTCATCACGCTCGCCAACGGCGCCGTCGCGGACCTGGCCGGCAACACGGGCGCCGGCACCACCACCTCCGCCGCGTACTCCGTGGACACCCAGCGGCCGACCGCGAGCATCGCGAGCAGCGTCGCCACGGTCCGCACGGGCGAGACCGCCACCGTCGTGGCCGTCTTCTCGGAGCCGGTGTCCGCGCCGACCGGGCCCGGCCTCGCGGCGACCAGCGGCACGCTCACCCCGGCGACCAGCGCCGACGGCGGGCTCACCTGGACGTCGACCTTCACCCCCGACCCGGGCGTGCGCGGCACCGCCGCGCTCACGCTGGACCTGTCGACCGTCACCGACGCCGCGGGCAACGTCGGCTCCGGGACCGCGATCGGACCGGTCCTCGACGTGCGCACCGTGCCGCTCACCGCGACCGTCGACGTGTCGGGGCCGCGCCTCACCACCACGACGACCGCGCGCCTCACCGTCACGTTCTCCGAGCCGGTGTCCTCGGGTGTCCCCGCGGCCCTGCGCACCCCCGGCGCCACGCTCGGCGGGCTGGGCTCCGCCGACGGCGGCCTCACCTGGACCGGCACGCTCACCGGCGCCGCCGGCACCGAGTCCGGGCCCGCGGCCGTGACGCTCGACCTCGCCGCGCTCCGCAGCGCGGACGGCAACGCCGGGTCCGGCACGGCCTCGTCGACCGCGTACACGGTGGACACCGTGGCGCCCACGGCGACCCTCGCGCTCGCGACCGACCGGGTCACCGGCCCGACGACGCTGACGATCACGTTCTCCGAGCCGGTCACCCGCCTCGCGCTCACCGACCTGGTCGCCGACGCGGGCGTCCTGTCCGACCTCGCGACCGCCGACGGCGGCAGCACCTGGACCGCGACCTACACGCCGGACGCGGGCGCGCGGGCGGGGACGGCGACCATCCGGCTGGACCTGCCCGGGGTGACCGACCTCGCGGGCAACCCGGGGGCGTCGGCGGCGCTGTCGGCGCCGTTCGCGGTGGCGGCGCCGGCGGCGGTGCCGGGCGCCGAGGAGCCGGGCGCGGGGGGACCGGGCACGGGGACGCCCGGGGCGGTGGCGCCGGGCGCGGTGACGCCGGGCGCGGTGACGCCGGGCGCGGTGCCGGCGACGGGCGACGGCGTGCCCGCCGGCACGCGCGCGGCCGACCCCGCGGACGACCGGGCCGAGGCGGCGCAGCTCGCCAGCACCGGCTCGGGCGTCGCGCTGCCTCTCGCCGCCGCCGCGGCCCTGCTGCTCGCCGGCTCCGCGGCGATCCGGCTCCGGCCTCGGCTGCGCCGCGCGCGGGCGTAGGCCCGCCGCCCGCGCCGCGCGCAGAGCGCCGATCGCCGATCGCCGAGAGAGCAACCGACACGTCGACTGTGCATCCACCGGATGCTCAGTCGACGTGTCGCGTACCCCCTCGGCACGGGGCGGGGCGCTGACCCCGCCACCGGGGTCCGGTGCTCGGGGTGCACGCCCGCGCCGGACCGCGGTCGATCACGTGCAACACTTCTTTCGCAACGGCTCTTGCGCAAGAGGTGTTGCGCGTCTACCGTTGCTGCCATGACCACCGCCGAGCACGACACCGACGCCGACGACCCGGCCCGCTCCGCCGCGGCGCCCGGGCGCTCCGCCGGGACGATGCGCGTCACCGACCCGACCCGGGTCCGGGCACTCGCCCACCCCGTCCGGATGGACCTGCTGTCGTTCCTGGACGACGTCGGCGAGGCCACGGCCACCGAGTGCGCCGTGCACCTCGGCCAGACCGTCGCCAACTGCTCGTTCCACCTGCGCACGCTCGCCAAGGCCGGCTACATCGAGCCCGCCGAGCCCCGCGGCCGCGAGCGCCCCTGGCGCGTCGTGTCCCGCGAGCGCAACATCACGCCCGACCCGCTCGACCCGGCGTCGCGGCGCGCGGTGCTGGAGCTCGCCGAGATCTCGGTCCGCCGCGAGGCCGAGCGGTACATCGACCACCTGCGGCACCTCGACCACGAGGGCGTCGCCGACCCCGAGCTCATCCCGCTGACCCAGCTCACCACGTCGGCGTTCTGGGCCACCCCGGCGGAGACGGCCGAGCTGATCGAGGGGATGCACGCGCTGATGAAGCGGTTCGACGGGCGCACCGCCGACCCCGCGATCCGACCCGGTGGCGCCCGCATGATGCGGCTGCTCACCGCGATCAACCCCGACATGGCCTTCGAGCCCACCGCCGAGGCCGCCCCGCCCGCACCGCAGCAGGAGGACTGAGCCGTGACCACCGTGACCTTCGACGTCAGCTACGGCACCCGCGCGGTGCCGCTCCGCCTGCCCTACCTGTCGGTGCGCCGCCGCCGCGCCGCCCTGAGCCGGCCGGCGCCGGCCGGGGCCACCGACCCGCGCACGACGGCCCGCGCCCGCGCGACCGCCCGCGCCCTCGCGGACCGCGAGGCGGCGGTGGACCGGGCGCTGACGCTGCGCGCGGGCATCGGCGTCTGACGACCCGCGCGCCGCGACCTCCGCCCGCGAGTGTGCAGTCGACACGTCGAGTGAGCATCCCGCGGATGCACTCTCGACGTGTCGACTGCACAGTCGGGCTGCGCGGCGCGCCGCCGTGGCGCGCCCCGCGGCGCCGCGCGGTCAGCCCAGGCCGGCGTCGTGGACGAGGCGCGCGATCTGCACCCGGTTCGCCACGCCGAGCTTCGCGAACAGATGCGCGACGTGCGTCTTGACCGTCGCCAGCCCGAGGTAGAGGCGCTCGGCGACCTCCTGGTTCGACAGCCCCTCGGCGACCGCCACCGCCACGTCCCGCTCGCGCGGGGTCAGCACCTCCAGCGCCCGGAGCGCCGCCGCGCGCCGCTCGGCGTCCTCCGGCCTCGCCACGGACGCGATGAGCTGGGCGGTGACGGTCGGCGACAGGATGGGCTCGCCCGCGGCGACCCGGTGGATCCCGTCGACGAGCTGCGCCGGCGGGGTGTCCTTCAGCAGGAACCCGGCGGCGCCCTCGCGCAGGGCGCGCAGCACCAGCTCGTCGGCGTCGAAGGTGGTCAGCACGATGACCCGCGCCGGCGACCCGGCGGCGGCGAGCGAGCGCAGGGCGGTCAGCCCGTCCACCCGCGGCATCCGGACGTCCATCAGCACGACGTCGGGGCGCAGCCGCTGCACCACGGTGACCGCCTCGGCGCCGTCGGCGCACTCGGCGACCACCTCGAGGCGGGGGTCGCCGCCGAGGATCATCCGCAGGCTGGCGCGGACCAGGGCGTCGTCGTCGACGACGACCACGCGCACGACATCGGCGGGGGTCGGGGTCAGCTCGGCCACGGCAGCCACACTCTCACGGCGAACCGCCCGTCCTGCTCGATCCCGTGCTCCAGCGACCCGCCGAGCAGCTCGGCGCGCTCGGCGGCGCCGATGAGCCCCAGCCCCGCCCCGGGCGCGCCGGCGACCACCCCGACGGGCACGGCGTTGCGCGCCTCGACCAGCAGCCGCTCCCCCGGCGCGCCCGCGAGCCGGACGCGCACCTCCTGCCCCGGCGCGTGCTTGCGGGCGTTCGTCAGCGCCTCCTGCAGCACCCGGAAGGCGGTGCGCGAGGCGGTCTCGGGGAGGGCCGCGAGCGCCGACCGGTCGCCGTCGGGCAGCCCGGACACGTCCAGGCGCGCGGGCGTCCCGGCCTCGTCGGCGTCGGCGAGCAGCGCCGGCAGCTCGGCGAGCGTCGGCTGCGGGGCCTCGTGCTCGGTCGGGACCACGGTCTCGTCGTCGGCCCGGAGCACGCCGAGCACCTCGCGGAGCTCGCCGAGCGCCCGGTGCGCGCTGTCCCGGATCGTCTCCGCGGAGGCGGTGATCTGCGCCCGGGTCAGGTCCTCCCGGTAGGCGAGCCCGCCGGCCTGCATCGCGACCAGCGAGATGCGGTGCGCCAGCACGTCGTGCATCTCGCGGGCGATCCGGGTGCGCTCGGCCTGGCGGGCCTCGGCGGCGCGCGACTCCTGGGCCCGTTCGGCGGCCTCGGCGCGCAGCCGCAGGGTCTGGAGCAGCTCGCGGCGGGCGCCGACGTAGAACCCGGTCGCCACGAGCAGGCCGAGGAACAGCAGGCTCAGGCCGAGGGCGAGCAGCAGCCACGGCACGCCCAGGTCCTCGGACGCGGAGCTGCCCTGGTAGAGCAGCTCGTAGACCGTCGACGCCAGCACCCACACCGCCCCGACGACGACCACCTCGCGCCACCGGCGCCGGGTGGCGAGCGAGACCAGCGCGAGCATCGCCGGACCGATCGCGAACGCCGACAGCGCCGTCAGCGCGGTGATCAGGACCGCGGTCAGCAGCGGCCGCCGTCGGCGCAGCGGCAGCAGCCCGACGGCGACGAGCCCGAGGACCAGGTCGAGCAGCATGAGCCCGCCCGCCACGTCCTCGTCCGCGAGCGACGCCGCCCCGAGGTCGTGGGAGACGAAGACCCAGAGCACGAGCCCGGATCCCACCGCCAGGAGGTAGCGCCACGTCCGGGACCACGGGCCGAGGCGCGGCGGCGCCAGCGCGGCGGCCGGGACGGGTGCGGGCATGCCGCCGAGCCTAGGTCGGGGTCCGCCGCGCGCGGATCGGCCGTCGGGCTGGGTCGCCTCCCCCCTGCGGCGGAGGAGCGTCAGCCGCCGGCCGCGCCGCGCAGCGCGACGTCGAGCGGCGCCGGCCGGCCGAGCAGGTAGCCCTGCCCGTACTCGACCCCGAGCTCGCGCAACGCCGCGCGCTCGTGCTCGGTCTCGACGCCCTCGGCCACGAGCCACGAGTCGATGCCCCGGGCGAACTCGGCGACCGCCTGGATCAGCGCCCGGCGCACCGGGTCGAGGTCGCACCCCCGCACGAGCGCCAGGTCGAGCTTGATGACGGTCGGCCGCAGCTGCAGGACGTGCCGCAGGCTCGCGAACCCCGCGCCCGCGTCGTCGACCGCGACCTGGTGGCCCGCCGCGCGCAGCCGGTTCGTCACGGCCGTCAGCACCTCGTAGTCGGCGACCGGCGTGTGCTCGGTGACCTCCACGCCGACGGCGGGCCCGTGCGCGAGCACCAGGTCCGCCGTCCGCGGGTCCGCGAGCGCCTCCGCGGAGAGGTTCACCGACATCCGGACACCCGGCGGCAGCTCGCCCAGCCGGTCCAGCGCGCACTGGGCGGCGAGCAGCTCGAGCTCGACCGCCTCGCCCGCGGCCGCCGCGGCGGCGAACGCGTGCACCGGCGTGGGGAACCGCTCCGGGTCGAACCGGGACAGCGCCTCGACCGCGACCACCTCGCCGGTGCCGAGGTGCACGACGGGCTGGAACACGCTGCGCACGTCCCGCTCCGCCAGCACCGCCCGGATCCACCGCACCCGCTCCGATACCGCCGGGCGGTGCGGCAGCCCGAGCACCCCCATCCGGTCCTCGACGAGCGCCGCGGCGAGGCCGAGCACCCGCAGGGCGTCCTCGTCGAGCAGCGGGTTCGCGCCGCGGGCCAGGCAGCACAGCATCCCGACCGGCTCCCCGTCGGGGCCCCGGAGCGGGGCACCGAGGTAGGCGCCGATGCCGAGGTCCCGGGTCACGGCGAGCTCACGGGCGACCGGGTGCCGCCGCGCGTCGGGCAGCACCGGCGGGAGCAGGCCGGACAGCACGCGCACGCAGTAGGTGTCGTCGAGGTCCCGGACGTCGCCGACCGCCATCTGCATCGGCCCGGTCTCGCTGCTCGTGGCGAGGACCACCTCCGCCGACGCGGTCAGCCCCGAGAGGAACGCGATGTCCATCCCGAGGTGCTCGCGCACGCGGTCGAGGACCTGCTGCACGTCCTCGGCGGGGCCGCGCGCCGCCGACGCCACGCCCCGGTCCTCGTCCACGGTCATGCGGTCCCCCGATCGCAGCCGCCGGGCCCTCGCTCGACCCGGCCGAACGGCGTCAGCCTAGTGAGCGCTCCCCGCGCCGCGACCGCTGCCCGGGTGCCGCCGCGGCGGGAACCACCCGTCCGGGCGAGCGCCCACCGGCTCCGTCCGCCCACGGCTGATCCCCCTGCCGAGTCACCGGCCGCGTGACAGGATCGGCGCATGGAGTCCCCGAACACCGGGCTCGCGCCCCAGACCGACGTGCCCGCCACCCCCGACGCC
>NZ_JAKRMS010000053.1 GCF_022346185.1 Cellulomonas sp. ACRRI
GCTCAGGCCCGTCCCGCCCCTGCTCAGCGCCGCCGACCCGGGTGCTCCACCGCGCCCCCGGGGGTGCTCCACCTCGTCCCGCCGCGGCTGTGCGAGGGCGCCGCGGACGTCGCATGGAGGCGTCACCGCGGCCGCGCGAGCGGTTCGCGACGCCCCGGTGGGGCGGACACCCCCGCGACGCCCCACCCGATCCGCGAGGAGGAACCATGTCCACCACCGCCGTGCCCGCAGCCGCCGCCGTGGCGCTGCTGCTGGCTCCCACCGCGGCGCCCCCGGTCGAGGAGCCCATCTCCGCCGACACCCCCGTCATCAGCGTCGAGGCCAACGCCCCGGCGGACGCCGTCGAGGCGGCCGACGCGCCGGCCGCGGGCGGGACGGCCGGGAGCGAGACCGTCGGGAGCGACGCCGTCGAGGCCGGGACCGAGGCCGCCGAGACCCCCACCGAGTCCGTCGAGGCCGAGGCGGTCGACACCCCCGGCGATGCCGACGAGCCCGAGGCCGTCACCCCGTCGACCCTGCCCGAGGGCCTGGTCGCCCCCGAGGACGCCGCGACGACCGGATGCGCCACCTGCGACCTGGCGGGCGGGCCGAGCGCCCAGGGCACCCCCGTGACCGACGGGTACCAGGACGACGGGTACGAGCGCCCGTTCTGGTGGCAGAGCGACGGCCTGCACTTCCGCGACCCGATCCCCGCCAACGGGTACGTGAACATCAACGTCCCCGGCGCGAGCAACCTGAGCGTCGACATCCACCGCGAGCTGATCGGCGCGACCGTCGTGCCGTGGTCCTACTTCGGCCTCGAGCCGGGCATGTGCATCGCCTGGACCGAGTCCAACGGGTACAACTACCACTTCGGCGAGGACAACTCCGGTCGTGGCGGGGTCGACGAGAAGGGCTGGGAGTACTGCGTCCCGGGCGACCCGACGGACCCGAGCAAGCCGACGGACCCGACCGAGCCGACGGACCCGAGCGACCCGACCGAGCCCGGCGACCCGACCGAGCCCGGCGAGCCGTCGGCGCCGTACGAGCCGACCCTGCCGGCGCAGCCCGCGACCCCCGCGGTCGAGGTGCCGGCCAGCACCGCGGTCCCCGCCGTGGCGACCGTTCCTGCTCACACCGTCCCGGCCGCCGCGGCGCGTGCCAGGACCCCGGCGCTCGCCGTCACGGGTGCCGGTGCGGCGGCGACCGCTCTGGTCGCCGGCCTGGCCGGCACGACCGGTGTCGCGCTGGAGGCGGTCTCGCGGCGTCGCCGGCGCCACTGAGATCCCACCGTCGGCCCGGTCCCGGGGAGCACCCCGGGGCCGGGTCGGGTTCGCTCGCCGTGCCCCGACGGCGGCGACGCGCCTGTCGCTAGCGGACGGGCGTCGACGGCGTCCGGGAGGCGGTCACCGCCCGGCTGCTGCGGAGGAACGACTCCGCGAGGTCGTCGCGGTGGTCGAGGTACCCACCCACCATCACGCCGTCCCGGAGCAGCATGAGATCGGCGGCCGCGCCGCGGGGGTCCGCCAGGTCCAGGGGCCGGACCATCTCCTCGAGGACGGCGCGGCACCGGTCCCGGTGCTCGTCGACCGTCCGGCGGACGGCGCTGGCCGCGTCCGGGTACTCGGCGGCGGCGTTGATGAACGGGCACCCGCGGAACCCCGCGCCGCACGCCACCGACGCGAGCTGCTGCGCCAGGAGCGCCAGCGCGCGGTCCGGGACGGCCCCCGCCTCGGTGATCGCGGCGCGCATGGCCCCCTCCTCCTGGTCGGCGAGGCCCCGGAGGTAGGCGACGACGAGGTCGTCCTTGGTCGCGAAGTGCCGGTAGAAGGTCACCTTCGTGGTCTGCGCGCGCTCGACCACCCGCTCGACGCTGACCGCCCGCAGGCCCTCGGCGTAGAACAGCTCGGTCGCCGCGACGAGCAGTCGCTGGCGCATCGGGTTGGGCACCTTCTCGACCACGGTCGCCTCCTGACGTGAATGACCGTTGATTCTACGTCCGCCGGCCACCGGTCCGGCGCGGTGCGGCGCGACCGGGACGTCCCCAGGGACGGGGCTTGCTCTCGGCGAGGAGATGTCTTACGTTCGAAGTAGAGTTACTAGTCATTCTACTTCGACTCCGACGAGGCGCCCGTCGCGAGCCGCGCACTTCGCACCCACGTCCTCCTCGCAGAAGGGATCAGTCCGTGCTCGCGACTGATGTCCGCACCACCGCCGGCGCCCTGCGCCGGCTCTACCTCGCCCGGTTCGGTTTCGCCGTCGCCTGGGCCGTCCTCCTCGTCCTGAGCACGACCGCCCTCGACGGCACCGGGAGGCTCGGCCCGCTCACCGGCACGCTGCTGGTGCTCTACCCGCTGGTCGACCTGGCCGCCGCCGTGGTCGACCGCCGCTCGACCCGGGACGGGCGCCCGTCGGCGCTCCTGGTCGTCAACATGCTCCTGAGCCTCGCGGCGGCGATCGGCCTCGTCGTCGCCGTCGGAACCGGACCGGGCGACGTGCTGCTGGTCTGGGGCCTCTGGGCGATCACCGCGGGTCTGGTGCAGCTGATCGTCGGCCTGAGCCGCCGCGCCCTCGGTGGCCAGTGGGCGATGATCCTGAGCGGGGGGATCTCCGTGCTGGCCGGCGGCGGCTTCCTCGCCTCGAGCGGCGCCGCCTCCTCCGTCACCGGGATCTCCGGGTACGCGGTTCTCGGCGGCATCTTCTTCCTCGTGTCGGCGCTGCGCCTGCGGGGCGTCGCGGGCGGGGTGGCTCGGTGAGCGCCGCGGAGTTCGACGTCGTCGTCATCGGCGCCGGCCCCGTCGGGGAGAACGTCGCCGACCGGGTGACCCAGGGCGGCCTCACCGCGGCCGTCGTCGAGTCCGAGCTGGTCGGCGGCGAGTGCTCCTACTGGGCCTGCATGCCGACGAAGGCCCTCCTGCGGGACGCGGCCGCCCTGCGCGCCGTGCGCCACCTCCCGGGAGCCGGCGCCGCCGTGACCGGCGAGCTGGACGTCGCCGCCGTCCTGCGCCGCCGCGACCGGTTCGCGTCGGAGTACCGGGACGACGGGCAGGTGGACTGGCTGGCCGGGGCGGGCATCACGCTCGTGCGCGGCCACGGGCGGCTCACCGGCCGGCGGACCGTCTCCGTGACCGACCCCGACGGACGCGTGTCGACGCTCTCGGCCCGCCACGCGGTCGTGCTCGCCACCGGGACGAGCCCCGCGGTGCCGCCGATCCCGGGCCTCGCGGACGCGCGCCCATGGACCAGCCGCGACGCGGCGTCGTCATCGACCGTCCCCGACCGCCTCGCCATCATCGGTGGTGGCGTGGTCGGCACGGAGATGGCGACCGCGTACCGGGCGCTCGGCGCCGCCGTCACCCTCGTCGCCCGCGACGGCGTGCTCCCGGGCGTGGAGGCCTACGCGTCGGCGGCAGTCGTCGAGGCGCTGCTGGCGTCCGGCGTGGACCTCCGGCTCGGCGGCAGCCCGGCGCGCGTCGACCGCGACGCCGGCGGCACGGTGCGCATCAGGCTCGAGGACGGCGGCCTGATCGAGGCCGACGAGGTCCTCGTCGCGACCGGCCGTGCGCCGAGGACCGGCGACCTCGGTCTGGAGCGCGTCGGACTGGCCGCGGGCAGCTGGCCCGCCGTGGACGACACGCTCCGGGTGCTCGGCGCCGACGGCGCGCTGCTGGACGACGGCTGGCTCTACGCGGCCGGCGACGTCAACCGGCGCGTGCTGCTGACGCACCAGGGCAAGTACCAGGCGCGGGCCGTCGGCGACGTCATCGTCGCGCGGGCCACCGGCGGGGCGGTGGACGCCGCACCGTGGGGCCGCCACGTGCCGACCGCGGACGACCACGCGGTCCCGCAGGTCATCTTCTCGGACCCGGAGATCGCCACGGTCGGGCTCACCGCCCGCGCGGCGGAGGCCACCGGCCGCCGGGTGCGGTCCGTCGAGTACGACCTGGGCGCCGTCGCCGGCGCCGCGCTGCACGCCGACGGCTACCGCGGCCGCGCCGGCATGGTGATCGACGAGCAGTCGCACACGCTCCTCGGCTTCACCGCCGTCGGCCCCGACGTCGGCGAGCTGCTGCACGCGGCGACGATCGCCGTCGCCGCCGAGGTGCCGCTGCACCGGCTCTGGCACGCAGTCCCCGCGTACCCGACGATGAGCGAGATCTGGCTCCGTCTGCTCGAGGCCGCCGGGCGCGACACCGCCACCCGGCAGCCGGCCTGAACCGCACGACCTCCCGGGCGCACGAGCGCCCGGGAGCCGCACCGCGATCACACCCAGGAGACGACATGCCCACCAAGATCACCATCATCATCGACAACCCCGCCGATCCGGCCGCGTTCGAGCCGGTGTACGCGGACGTCCGGCGCGCCGCTGCCACCCTCCCCGGACTGGAGCGGCTGGAGTCGGCGAAGGTCTGGCCGAAGGAGGACGGGACCGCCACGCCCGCCTACCGGACCCTCGACCTCTACTTCGCGAGCTACGAGGACGCCAGCGCCGCGGTCACGACGCCGGCTGCCCAGCAGGTCTTCGGCGGGCTCATCGGCAGCGGGGTGACGATCACCGGCCTGTTCTCGGACATCGAGTAGCAGGCAGGGCGCAGGTGGCGCCGCCGGTCCGGACCTGGCCGACCGGGTCCGGGCCGGCGGCGTCCGCGCGCTCAGACCACCATCGGCGCCGCCACCTCGACGCTCCCCCGGTCCACCAGCCACCGCACGGCGTCGAGCACCGTCTCCCCGGCGGTGTACCGCGGCCGGTAGCCGAGCAGCCGCTCCGCCTTCTCGATCGTGAACACGTGGCTGCGGACCAGGTGCTCCCAGCTCTGCTCGCCGTGCTCGGGGCTCACGGTGGCCCGGAACGCGTCCCAGGTCACCGGCTCCAGCGTCGCGGCCCGCCCGAACCACGAGGCGGCCAGCTCGGCGTAGCCGCGGACCGTCAACGCGTCCGCCGCCGTCACGAAGAAGTCCTGTCCCGCAGCAGCCTGCCGGTGCGCGACGGCGCGCTCGAACGCCTGGGCCACGTCGTCGGCGTGCACGTGGGCCATCGCCTCCGCGCCGATCCCGGGCACGCGCAGCGGTTCCCCCGCCGACAGGGTCCACCACACCGCGGGATCGAGATTGCCCGTCGGGCCGATCGGCGCCCACCCGGGCCCGCTGATGTGGCCGGGGTGCAGCGACGTGGTGACCAGGCCGCCGGCGGCCGTCTCCGCGGCGAGCATCCGCGCGATCGCGTCCTTCTGGACGCCGTACTCGCCCAGCGGCGCAGTCGCGGTGCGCTCCGACACCGGCAGCGTGCGGCTCGGCCCGGACCGCCAGATGGACCCGCAGAACACCAGCTGGCCGACCTGCCCGCGCAGGCGCTCGACCAGCCGGGTCGCCGACTCCAGGGTGAAGCACACCAGGTCGATCACGACGTCCGGGCGGAGCGCCAGCACCCGGTCGGGGAACGTCCCGGCGCGGTCCTCCTGCTCCCGGTCGGCGACGACCCGCTCGACCTGCCGCCACTCCGGCGCGTCGACGTACGGCCGGGACGTCCCGCGGCTGACCGTGACCACCTCGTGGCCGGCCCGCACCAGGCGGGGGACGAGGAACGAGCCGATGTGGCCGCTGCCCCCGATGACGACGACGCGCATGCTGCTCCTCCGCTCGGACGACCCTGCCGACGGTAGGCGCCGGCGCCGGGGCGCGCAGAGCGGGGCCGCGCGGCCGCCGGGCGGCGACCTGCGGCTGGTCGCCCGGCTCAGGACCCCGCGGCGACCGGGTCGACCGGTGCCCGGCGCCCGACGAGCCGGTTGAGCCGCTCGGACATGACCAGCCCGAGCACGACCAGCACCCCCAGGAACAGCGGGAAGATCCACATCCCCGTCCAGGCGGCGAGCACGCCGAACAGCGGCGGCGCGAGGGTCGAGCCGGTGTACGCCGCCGCCATCTGGATGCCGATGATGGCCTGCGAGCTGCGCCGGCCGAAGCTGACCGGCGTGGAGTGGATGATCGCCGGGTAGATCGGGGCGCACCCGAGGCCCGTGACCACGAGCCCGATCAGGACGAGCAGGTCGCCCTGCAGCGGGACCGCGATCATGCCGACGCCGAGGGCGACCGTCAGGAAGCCGCCCCGGATCAGCTGGCGGTCGCCGACCCGGTCGGCGAAGAACCCGGCGAGGAACCGGCCCCCGGTGATGCCCAGCAGGAACAGCGACGCGAACGCGGCCGCCGTCGCCGGGGCGACGCCGCGGTCGGCGACGAGGAACGTCGACGCCCACAGGATCGAGGTGCTCTCGAGCGCGCAGTAGGCGAAGAACGCGACCAGGATCAGCACCACGCCCGGGATCCGCAGCGCGTGCGCGAGCGGGACGTGGCCACCGCCCCGGGGGTCCGCCCCGGTCTCGCCACCCGGGGCGTCGTCGCCCGCGCCGGAGGGTCCGGACGGGACGCGCGGGTTCACCCTGCCCCACAGCGGCAGGCTCACGACCAAAGCGATCGTGAGCACGACCTGGACGACGCCGACGATCCGGTAGGCGCTGGACCACCCGAGGCCGGAGGTCAGGGCGTAGCTCATGATGAACGGGCTGATCGACGCGCCCAGGCCCCAGAAGCTGTGCAGCCAGTTCATGTGCCGCGCGGCGTAGTGCAGCGCCACGTAGTTGTTCAGCGCGGCGTCGACGGCACCGGCGCCGAGCCCGTACGGGACGGCCCACAGGCAGAGCATCCAGAACGAGCCGGAGACCGAGAACCCGACCAGCGCGGCGGCGGTCATCCCCACGCTGACCGCCGTGACGACGCCGGCGCCGAACCGGCGCGTGACGCGCTCCGACCCGAGGCTGGACAGGATCGTGCCACCGGCGATGATCATCGTCACGATGCCGGCGGAGGCCTCCGGGACGCCGAGGTCCCGGTGCATGACCGGCCAGCCGGCCCCGATGAGGGAGTCGGGGAGCCCGAGGCTGACGAAGGCGACGTAGATGACCGCCAGGAGGAGCGAGTACACGGTGGGGAGGTCTCCGGGTTCGGTGGCGCGTGGTCGGGCTGAGGGGTACGAACGTACAACCTATGTGTACGCCTGTACACAACCCGCGCCGACCGCGTCCCTCCCGCTCCGTGCGCTCGACGTCGCGGCAGCCGACGGTCCGTTGTCAGGCCTGCATGTCCACGAACCGCGAGTAGTGCCCCTGGAACGCCACGGTGATCACGTCGGTCGGGCCGTTGCGGTGCTTGGCCACGATCAGGTCCGCCTCGCCCGCGCGCGGGGACTCCCGCTCGTAGGCGTCCTCGCGGTGCAGGAGGATCACCATGTCGGCGTCCTGCTCGATGGACCCGGACTCACGCAGGTCGGACATCGCGGGCTTCTTGTCGGTGCGCTGCTCCGGGCCACGGTTCAGCTGCGACAGGGCGATGACGGGGACCTCGAGCTCCTTGGCGAGCAGCTTGAGCGCACGCGAGAACTCGGAGACCTCCTGCTGGCGGGACTCGACGCGCTTGCCGGACGACATCAGCTGCAGGTAGTCGATGATCACGAGCTTGAGGTCGTGCTTCTGCTTGAGCCGCCGGCACTTCGCGCGGATCTCCATGAGCGACATGTTGGGCGAGTCGTCGATGAACAGCGGGGCCTCGGTGAGCTTGCCCTGGATCTGCGCGAGCTTCTGCCAGTCGTCGTCGCCCATGGTGCCGTTGCGCATCTTCTGCAGGGGCACGCGCGCCTCGGCGGACAGCAGGCGCATGGTGATCTCGGAGCGGCTCATCTCGAGCGAGAAGACGACCGACGCCTGCTGGTGCTTGATCGACGCGGCGCGCGCGAAGTCGAGCGCGAGGGTCGACTTGCCGATGGCGGGCCGGGCGGCGATGACGATCATCTGGCCGGGGTGCAGGCCGTTGGTCAGCCGGTCGAGGTCGGCGAACCCGGTCGGCACGCCGACCATGCCCTCGCCGCGGTGGCCGGCGGACTCGATCTCGTCCAGGGTGCCGGCGACGACCTCACCGAGGCGGTGGTAGTCCTCGGTGGTGCGGCGGTCGCTGACCGCGTACACCTCGGCCTGGGCGTTGTTGACGATCTCCTCGACGTCGCCGCCGTCGGTCGCGTAGCCGAGCTGGACGATGCGGGTGCCGGCCTCGACCAGGCGGCGCAGCACGGCGCGCTCCCGGACGATGCGGGCGTAGTACCCGGCGTTCGCCGCGGTGGGCACCATGGAGATGAGGGTGTGCAGGTAGGGCACCCCGCCGACGCGGCCGATCTCGCCGCGCTTGGTGAGCTCGTCCGCGACGGTGACGGCGTCGGCGGGCTCGCCGCGGCCGTACAGGTCGAGGATCGCGTCGTAGATCGCCTCGTGGGCCGGGCGGTAGAAGTCGCTGCCGCGGATCTCCTCGACGACGTCCGCGATGGCGTCCTTCGAGATCATCATGCCGCCGAGCACGCTCTGCTCGGCGTCGAGGTCCTGCGGCGGGGTCCGGTCGAACGCCGCGCGGCCCTGCCCCGCGGGGGCTCCGTACTCGAGCTCCTCGATCGTCACGCTGCTGCCCGCCCCACCTTCGCTCGTCCCCCGGCGACTGCCGTCGAACACCCGTTCTAGCACCGCCCACCCACACGTCCGGGGAGGGCGGGCGACCGTGTCCGGTGCGCGCGCCGACGCGAGGCTAGGGCCCGCGGGGACCGTCCGTCGAGCGAGACGTCCACAGGGGGTGGGGACGACGTTGTGGAAGGCTGTGGACGCACGCCGCGAGATGTCCACAGGTCGTGGACACAGGTGTGGATGAAGCCGGGCACGCCTCTGAGCAGGGCGTTCTCACCGGCGCAAACACCGTGAACCCATGTGGACGGAGAAGTTGTTGGCCGCCATTTCACGCCTCGGACAGATGCCGTCCACCGTCGACCGCCAGATCCTCGGTCTCGCGGTGCCCGCGCTCGGCGCGCTGGTCGCCGAGCCGCTGTTCGTGCTGGTGGACTCGGCGATCGTCGGGCGGCTCGGCACCACGGAGCTCGCCGGGCTCTCGCTCGCCTCGACCCTCCTGGTGACCGTCGTCGGCCTGTGCGTGTTCCTCGCGTACGCCACGACGGCGGTGGTCGCCCGGCGGCTGGGGGCCGGTGACCGGTCGGGAGCGCTCCAGGTCGGCGTGGACGGCCTGTGGCTCGCGGCCGGGCTCGGCGTGCTGCTGGCGGCGGTCGCGGTGCTCGTCGCCCCGTGGGCCGTCGGCGCGCTCGGCGCGACGGGCGAGGTGGCGGACCAGGCGGTGCTCTACCTGCGGGCGTCGGCGCCCGGCCTGCCGGGGATGCTGGTCGTGCTGGCGGCCACGGGCGCTCTGCGAGGCCTGCAGAACACGAAGACCCCTCTGGTGGTCGCCGGTGTCGGTGCCGCCGTCAACGCGGTGCTCAACCTCGTGCTCGTCTACGGCCTGCACCTCGGCATCGCCGGCTCGGGCGCGGGCACCGCCGCGACGCAGGTGGGCATGGGGGTCGTGCTGACGGTGGTCGTCGTGCGCGGTGCGCGGGCCGCCGGGGCGTCGCTGCGGCCCGCGCCGGGCGGCATCCTCGCGGGCGTCCGGACCGGCACCCCGCTGCTGCTCCGCACGCTCTCGCTGCGCGCGGCGATCCTGCTGACCGTGTGGGTCGCCACGGGGCTCGGACCGGTCGCGCTGGCGGGCCACCAGGTCGTCAACGCGATCTGGGGCTTCGTGGCCTTCGCGCTGGACGCCCTGGCGATCGCGGCGCAGGCGCTCATCGGCCACGCCCTCGGTGCCGGGGACACCGGGCTGGTGCGCGCGCTGCTCCGCCGCACGCTGGCCTGGGGCGTCGGCGCCGGCGCGGTGCTCGGCGTCGTCACCGGCGGTCTCGGGTGGTGGCTGTCCGCCCTGTTCACGTCGGACCCCGACGTGCGGCACGCGGTGACCCTGAGCCTGGCGGTCGCCGCGGTGCTCATGCCGATGGCCGGCTGGGTGTTCGTGCTGGACGGGGTGCTGATCGGGGCCGGCGACGGCCGGTTCCTCGCCGCGGCGGGCATGGTGACGCTCGTGGTCTACGCGCCGTTCGCGCTGGCGGTGCGCGCCTGGGCGCCCGACGGCTGGGCGGGGCTGGCGTGGCTGTGGGCGGCGTTCGCCGGGGTGTTCATGCTCTCGCGCGCGGTCACGACGGGCCTGCGCGCCCGTCGGGACACCTGGATGGTCACCGGGGCCTGAGGGTTCCGACCGGGCGCTGCCAGGGGTCGGGGCGCGCGACGGCCGGCGCCGCGGGACCGCCGGGCAGGCCGCGGCCGAGATCAGGCCCGCGGCGGCCCGTCGTCGTCCGCCGAGGGCGCGCGCGGCGGCGCCTCCTGGTCGGCCGTCTCGTCGGAGCTGCCCTGCATCGCGAGGACGAGGAACACCACGCCGACCGGGAAGAACGCGAACGCCGCGTACCGCATCGAGTCGTTGAGCAGCCCGGACAGGCCGAGCACGAGGAACACGATCCCGATGGGCAGGTAGGCGGCTCGGCCGCCGGCCGGGTCCTCCGCCGGCTCCCGCGGGGGCACGGACCCGGGACCGCCCGGCTCGTCCGGCGGGGCGGGTGCGCGCTCGTCCGACATGCCTCGACGGTAGGCCGACCCGGGACCCGGGCGCCTCGGCCGTGCGACGGATCTCCGGCACGTCACGCGCGAGGCGCACCGGGCCGCCCGCACCCCCGGAGACGACCGCGCCCCCGTCCCGGGGATCGGGACGGGGGCGCGGTGCGCGCTGGCGCGTGGCGTCAGGCCGCGACGACCTTGACGGTCAGCTTCGCGGAGACCTCCGGGTGCAGGCGGACCTGCACCGCGTACTCGCCGGTCGCCTTGATCGGCTGCGCGACCTCGATCTTGCGGCGGTCGATCGACGGGCCGCCGGCGGCCTTGACGGCCTCGGCGATCTCGGCGGTCGTGACCGCACCGAACAGGCGGCCGGCGTCGCCGGACTTCGCCGCGACGGTGACCGGGTTGCCCTGCAGCGAGTCGCGCACGGCGCGCGCCTCGTCGAGGGTCGCGATCTCGCGGGTCTTGCGAGCACGGCGGATCGCCGTGATCTCCTTCTCCGCGCCCTTGCTCCACGCGGTCGCGAGACCACGCGGGACGAGGTAGTTGCGGGCGTACCCGTCCTTGACGTCGACGACGTCGCCGGGAGCGCCGAGGCCCGTGACCTCGTGGGTCAGGATGAGCTTGGCCATCTTGTTGCTCCTTCTCAGCGAGCCGACGACGAGTACGGCAGGAGCGCCATCTCGCGGGCGTTCTTCACGGCCCGCGCGATCGCGCGCTGCTCCTGGACGGACACGCCGGTCACGCGGCGGGCGCGGATCTTCCCGCGGTCGGAGATGAACTTCCGCAGCAGGGCGGTGTCCTTGTAGTCGACCGACTCGATCTTCGCCGCCTTGAGCGGGTTCTGCTTCTTCTTGGGCTTCCGGACAACGGCCTTGGCCATCGTGGTGCTCCTTGTTCTACGTACGGAGCCCGGGGCGTTGCCATGCCCCGGGATGGGATGTTCGTGATGGCGCGCGTCGCGCCGGTGCCGACCTGGCGGTCAGCGGTGCTCGATCAGAACGGGGGCTCGTCGGAGTAGCCGCCCGCGCCGCCGCCGCCCGCGGGCGTGGCCCACGGGTCGTCCTGCTGCGCGGACTGGCCGCCGCCGTTGAACCCGCCACCGCCGCCACCGCCGTTGAAGCCGCCGCCACCGCCGCCGCCGAACCCACCGCCGCCTCCACCGGACCGCTGGGTCCGGGTGACCTTGGCCGAGGCGTAGCGGAGCGAGGGGCCGACCTCGTCGACCTGCAGCTCGTAGACGGTGCGCTTCTCGCCCTCACGGGTCTCGTAGGACCGCTGGACGAGGCGGCCGCTGACGATCACGCGGGTGCCCTTGGTGAGCGACTCGGCGACGTTCTCCGCCGCCTCCCGCCAGATCGAGCAGCGGAGGAACAGCGTGTCGCCGTCCTTCCACTCGTTGCTCTGGCGGTCGAACGTGCGCGGCGTGGACGCCACGGTGAAGTTCGCGACCGCGGCGCCGGACGGCGTGAACCGCAGCTCCGGGTCGGCGGTCAGGTTCCCGATCACCGTGATGGTGGTGTCACCAGCCATGCCTGCTCCTCGTTCTCGTCGATGCTCGTCGAAGGGGTGTCCCGCACGGTACGCGCGCGGTCTGACGCGTCAGGACTCCTTGCGGAGGACCTTCGTGCGCAGGACGACCTCGTTCAGGCCCAGCTGACGGTCCAGCTCCTTGGCGGTGTCCGACGTCGAGGAGAAGTCGACGACGGCGTAGATGCCCTCGGACTTCTTCTTGATGTCGTACGCCAGGCGGCGACGGCCCCAGATGTCCACGTTGTCGACGGAGCCGCCGTCGGTCTTGACGACCGACAGGTACTTGTCGAGCGACGGGGCGACGGTGCGCTCGTCGATGCTGGGGTCGAGGATGATCATGATCTCGTACTGACGCAGGCTCATACCCACCTCCTCTGGTCTCGGCGGCCACGGTCGTTCCGTGGCAGGAGGGTGTCGTTGCGTCGCTGCCCCCGGGCCCGTGGTGTCGATGGCGACGGTCGGGTGGGCACAGCAGCGCACCAGTCTACCCGGTCGGACGACCCCGCGGGGCCGCCCGACCGCGTGGACGGTGCGGGTCCGGGTGCCTGCGGCTCAGCCGCCGGTGCCCGGGGCGGGGTTGGCCTGGTTGTTGCCGCCCTGCCCGTTGTTGCCGGCCTGGCCGGCGCCCTGGGTCGGCTGCTGCGTCGGCTGGGGCTGCGGCTGCGGCCCCTTCGACACCCGCAGGGTCACGGTGGACCCGGGGGGCACCTGCGATCCCTCGCCGGGGCTCGCGCCGAGGACGGTGCCGGCGGCCGCCGCGTTGAACTCCTCGACGACCGAGGGCACGAGGCCCGCGTTCTGCAGCGCGGCCTGGGCGTCGCCGGAGAGCTGCCCGGTGAGCCCGGACGGCACCGCGACCGTCGTCGGCTGCTCCGGCTCCGGCGCCTGGGTCTCGACGGGGGCCTGCGTGGTGGGCGTGGACGTCGGCGCCGCGGCGCGGTTCACGTTGGCGCGCTCGGGGAAGTCGACCACCGGGGCGTACTTCTCGACCTGGAAGACCTTGCCCATGTAGTCGGCCCAGACCGCGGCTGGCCAGGTCGCGCCCGTGATGCCGCGGTCGTTGATCGTCAGCGACCGGCCGGACGCGTCCTCACCCCACGGGGTGATCGTGACGGGGTCGCTGCCGTTGTCGCCGACCTGGCTGAGGGACACCGCGGTGGCGATCTGCGGGGTGAAGCCCACGAACCACGCCGACTTGTTGTCGTTCGAGGTGCCGGTCTTGCCGGCGATCGGGCGGTCGAGCGGGTTGACGTAGGCCCGGCCGGAGCCCTTCTCGACCACCTGGGTCATCGCGTAGGTGGTGTCGGCCATCACGTCGGCCTCGAACTGCTGGACCGGCTGCGTCTGGCCGGAGTAGGCCACGTCGCCGTCGGGGTAGGTGGCCTGCGCGACCATGTACGGCTTGTGGTAGACGCCCTGGGCGGCGATCGTCGCGTACGCCGAGGCCATGTCGAGCGTGGTGACCGCGTCGGTGCCGAGCACGTTCGACGGCTGGCTGTTGACGGGCGACTTCACGCCGGCGCGCTGGGCGACCTCGGCGGTCTTCTCCGGGCCGACCTCGAGGTTCAGCTGGGCGTACACGGTGTTCACGGACTGCTCGGTCGCCTTGACCAGGTCGATGGTGCCGAAGTCCTCGAAGCCGAAGTTGTTGACCTTCCAGTCCCCGAACTCCTGCGGGGAGTACCCCGGGTAGGACTTCGTGAGCGGGACGCCGTTCTCCAGCCCGGCGATCAGCGTGAACGGCTTGAACGTCGAGCCGGCCTGCTGGGTGCCGCGGGTGGCGCGGTTGACCTGGTCCGCCAGGAAGTCGCGACCGCCGTACATCGACACGATGCCGCCCGTCGCGGGGTCGATCGAGACCACGCCGACCTTGAGGTTGGGCGAGGGGATCTCGCCGTTGGCGTGCTCGTACATGTCGTCGTCCTGGTCGAGCAGCTTGACCACCGAGTCGACCGCGTCCTGCTGGACCTGCGGCTCGATCGTCGTGGTGATCTTGAGGCCGCGCCGCTCGAGCATGTCCTCGGTGATGGTCCCGGTCGCGACGAGCTCCTGCTTCACGTAGTTCAGCAGGTAGCCGTTCGTGCCGCCGAGCCGGTCGCTCTGGGTGTACTCGATCGTCGGCGGGAACGTCTGGGCGTCCCGGTCGGCCTGGGTCAGGTAGCCGTCCCGGACCATGCCGTCGAGCACGCCGTTCCAGCGCTGCTCGGCCTTGTCCGGGCTGACCGCCGGGTCCCAGTTGCCGGGCGACGGGATGATGCCGGACAGCAGCGCGGCCTCGGAGACGGACAGCTCGGCGGCGGGCTTGCCGAAGTACGCCTGGGCGGCGGCCTCGATGCCGTACGCGCCGCGGCCGAAGTAGATCGTGTTGAGGTACCGGCCGAGGATCTGCTCCTTGGTCTCGGACTGCGCGATCTTGATCGCCAGCAGGGCCTCCTTGGCCTTGCCGACGTAGCTGACCGTGGTCTCGCCGACGTAGTAGCGCTCGACGTACTGCTGGGTCAGCGTCGAGCCGCCCTGCGTCGCCCCGCCCCGGACGTTGTTCCAGAACGCGCGCGCCATGCCGGTGATCGAGACGCCGGAGTTCTCGAAGAACGTCCGGTCCTCGGAGGACACCACGGCCTCGCCGACGTGGGCGGGCAGCGTCTCGTAGTCCACGAGGGTGCGGTTCGGACCGGGGTACGTCCCGATCTCCGTGGTGCCGTCGGCGAAGTAGACGGTGGACGCCTGCTCCTCCGCGAACTCGTCGGGGGCCGGCACGTCGGTGAGCGCGTACGCCGCGACCGCGAGCCCCAGGCACAGGAAGACGAAGCCGGTGACGGCGCCGACGACGAACCGCCACGACGGCAGCCAGCGGTGCAGACCGCGGTAGCCCCGCCGGGGGTAGTCGATGATCCGCCGCCGTCCGCCGGACGCGGCGGCACCGCGAGCGGCGGCCGCCGAGGACCGTCGGTTCGAGCCTGCCAAGGCACTGCCTTCCTGTGGACTGCTGGGGGGAGGGCCGGGGGCAGGGAGCCGTCCGGGCCCGGATCAGTATGCGCGAGCGTCCGTGGCCCGCCCGCGGGCGGGCGACCCCTCCCGGCGACCTCCACACGATCGCCACGAGGCCCCCCGCCCGGCTTCCCGGCCCGATGAGCATCCTGGCAGCCGCACCCCCCGCGAGCACGTGACCTGCGCGACGAACCGCCGGGGACCGCGCGCGCCACGCCGGTCGACGCCCGGGTGTTGCCCGGATCACCCGGTTCGTCCTACCCTCCCCGATGTATCAACTCGATACATCGCGATGCGGACAGCCGGAAGGGAGGCCACGGTGCGCGGACGTTCGGACGTGCTCGAGTCGGCCATCCTCGGCCTGCTCCACGACTCCCCGATGCACGGGTACGAGCTGCGCAAGCGGCTCAACCTGCTGCTCGGCTCGTTCCGCGCGCTGTCGTACGGCTCGCTGTACCCGGCGCTCAAGTCGCTGGTCGCGCGCGGCCTCATCGCGGGGTCCGACCCGCAGCAGGCCCCCGCGCACGGCCTCGCCGGCAAGCGCGCCCGGATCGTCTACCAGCTGACCGCGGAGGGCAAGGAGCAGTTCCAGCACGTGCTGGCGTCCTCCGGGCCCGCCGCCTGGGAGGACGAGAACTTCGGCTTCCGGTTCGCGTTCTTCGGGCAGACCGACGCCGAGACCCGGCTGCGGATCCTCGAGGGCCGGCGCACCCGGATGACCGAGCGGCTGGAGCTGATCAAGGACTCCGTGTCCCGCACCCGCGTCCGCATGGACGAGTACACCCTCGAGCTCCAGCGCCACGGGCTCGAGCAGGTCGAGCGCGAGGTCCGCTGGCTCGACGACCTCATCGACCACGAGCGCAGCAACCGCGGCGCCCGTCCCCGGGGTGCCGGCCGGCCGGCCGACCCCCGCACGAACGCTGTCGAGGATGACTCCATCGTCGCGGCACAACCCCCTCAGAAGGAGCGAGGATGACCGCCATCCGCGTTGCGATCGCGGGCGTGGGCAACTGCGCCTCGTCGCTTGTCCAGGGCGTGCACTACTACGCCGACGCCGACCCGAGCACCAAGGTCCCGGGCCTCATGCACGTGCAGTTCGGCGACTACCACGTCTCCGACCTGGAGTTCGTCCTGGCGTTCGACGTCGACGCCAAGAAGGTCGGCTTCGACCTGTCGGAGGCGATCGTCGCGTCCGAGAACAACACCATCAAGATCGCCGACGTCCCCCCGCTCGGCGTGACCGTCCAGCGCGGCCCGACCCTCGACGGCATCGGCAAGTACTACGCGCAGACGATCGAGGTGTCCGACGCGGAGCCGGTCGACGTCGTCCAGGCGCTCAAGGACGCGAAGGTGGACGTCCTCGTCTCCTACCTGCCGGTGGGCTCCGAGGAGGCCGACAAGTTCTACGCCCAGGCCGCGATCGACGCGGGCGTGGCCTTCGTCAACGCGCTCCCGGTGTTCATCGCCTCCGACCCCGAGTGGGCGGCGAAGTTCGAGGCGGCCGGCGTGCCGATCGTCGGCGACGACATCAAGTCCCAGGTCGGCGCGACCATCACGCACCGCGTGCTCGCCCGCCTGTTCGAGGACCGCGGCGTCATCCTGGACCGCACGTACCAGCTGAACGTCGGCGGCAACATGGACTTCAAGAACATGCTCGAGCGCGAGCGCCTGGAGTCCAAGAAGATCTCGAAGACGCAGGCCGTCACCTCGAACCTCGAGGACGGCCCGCTGGCCGGCAAGAAGGACGACCGCAACGTCCACATCGGCCCGTCGGACTACGTCGCCTGGCTCGACGACCGCAAGTGGGCCTACGTCCGCCTCGAGGGTCGCGCGTTCGGCGAGGTGCCCCTGAACCTCGAGTACAAGCTCGAGGTCTGGGACTCCCCGAACTCGGCCGGCATCATCATCGACGCCGTCCGCGCCGCGAAGATCGCGCTGGACCGCGGCGTCGGCGGCCCGATCCTGTCGGCGTCGACCTACTTCATGAAGTCCCCGCCGGTCCAGCACGAGGACCAGCACGGCCGGGAGCTCGTGGAGAAGTTCATCCGCGGCGAGATCGAGCGCTGATCCGGAGTGCAGCGGAGGGTGGGGCGCGAGCGCAGCGAGTGACCCGCCCGTAGCGGAACGCAGGATCAGCGCGACCGCAGGATCGAGCGCTGATCCCGAACGCAGGATCAGCGCGACCGCAGGATCGAGCGCTGATCCTCCAGGACGGCGCGCTGCTCGCAGGGTGACCACGCGGAAGGGCCCGGCACCACACGGTGCCGGGCCCTTCCGCGTGCCTCAGCCCCCCGCGATCTCCGCGCGCAGCTGGTCGAGCAGCGTCGCGAGCCCGTCCGCGAGCGCCTCGGCCTGCGCCCGGGTCGCGGTGGCGGACACCGTCCACACCCGGTCGGGGCCGCCGTCCCCGACCGGGACCGCCACGAACTCCTGCACCTGCGTCATCGGCACCGCCCCGCCGTCGACGGTCGTGGTGAAGTGCACCTCCTGCGCGACGGCGGCGTCGCCGCGCTGCTCGCGGCGCGCCACCACGACGTCCTGCTCGGTCGCCTCGATCGCCCGGACCGCCTCGGCGCCGAGCGCCACCACGAGGCCGGGGTCCGCCGACCGCTGGACCCCCACCGTGACGTTGGCGGTGAAGCCGGCGTCCGGCGTCTCGTGCGCCGCCGCGAACGCGATGCCCGGCGTGCCGAGCGTCTCCGGCGGGATGAGGTGCCAGCCCTCCGGCAGCGGGGCGGCGTCCTGGGGGTCGGTGGTCATGCGTCTCCTCGGTTCCGGGGGTCCGCCGAGTGTAGGCGGGGGCACCGCTAGCCTGTCGGGGTGCAGGTGGTCTCCGATCTGAAGCAGCTGTGGCCCCTGGTGGACTTCCGGCGGCTGCTCACGGTCCGCCTGGTCAGCCAGTGCTCGGACGGCCTGTTCCAGGCTGGCCTGGCCACGCTCTTCTTCTTCTCGCCGGAGAACGCTACGACCGCCACCGGCGTCGCCGCCGCGTTCGCCGTGCTGCTGCTGCCGTTCACGGTGGTCGGGCCGTGGGCGGGAGTCCTGCTCGACCGCTGGCGCCGGCGGCAGGTGCTGCTGGTGGGCAACCTGGTCCGCGCCGGGCTGACGATCGTCGTCGCGCTCGTCATGGCGACGGCCGGCGTCGGGCCCGCCGTGTACGTCCTGGCGCTGGCGACGCTGTCGGTCAACCGCTTCCTGCTGTCGGCCCTGTCGGCCTCCCAACCGCGCGTCGTGGCCGGTCCACTGCTGCTCACCGCGAACTCGATCACCCCGACGCTCGGGACCGTGTCCTCCGGGGTCGGCTGGGGTATCGGGTTCCTGCTGAGCCTCGCGCTGCCCGACGGCGGGACCCAGGACGTCGCCTCGCTCCTGGCCGCGGCCGTGCTGATGACCGTCGCGTCGCTCCTGGCCACGCGGCTCGGCAAGGACCGGCTGGGGCCCGACGTCCGGGCCGACGCCGCCGAGCTCCGCCAGGCCCTCGGGACGCTGGCCCGCGGCCTCGTCGACGGCGCCCGCTACCTGGTGCGCCGCGGCACCCCCGCCCGCGCGCTCGGGGTGATGGCGGTGCACCGGTTCCTCTACGGGGCCGTGTTCATCGCGAGCCTGCTCATCTCCCGCAACCTGCTCTCCGACCCCGCCGACGCGCGCGCCGGCCTGGTCACCTTCGGCACGGTGGCGGCGGTCACCGGCGTCGGGTTCGCGCTGGCCATCGTCGTGACGCCGGTGGTGTCGCCGCTCATCGGGCCGCACGGCTGGATCACGGTCTGCCTGCTCCTCGCGGCGGCGACCCAGGTGCTGCTCGTCTTCACGGTCGCCTACCCGGCGGTCCTCGCGGGGTCGCTGGTCCTGGGCCTGGCGGCGCAGGGCGCGAAGATCGCCGTCGACACGATCGTGCAGCGCGACACGGCCGACGCGTTCCGCGGCCGCGCCTTCGCGCTCTACGACGTGCTGTTCAACGCGGCGTTCGTGGGCGCGGCGGCGCTGGCCGCGGTGGCGCTGCCGGACACCGGGTGGTCCCCCGCCGTGTTCGCGCTGATCGCCGCGGGCTACCTGGCGACCGCGCTGGTCTACCGCACCCGCGCCACGGAGCCCGCCGAGGTCCCGGTCCCCGCCTGACCCCGCTCGCGCCCCGTCCCGCGCACGCGCACGGGCGCGCGTCAGCCCTGGCGGGTCGCCCACCAGGACGCGAGCTCCGCGCGGGCGCGCTCCTCCCCCAGCGGACCGTGCTCCATGCGCAGCTCGAGCAGGTGCTTGTACGCCTCGCCCACCTCGCGGCCGGGCGCGATGCCGAGAGCCGCCATGATCTGCGTGCCGTCGAGGTCGGGCCGGATCGACGCCAGCTCCTCCGCCTCCGCGAGCCGCGCGATCCGCTCCTCCAGGTCGTCGTACGCCTCGGACAGCCGGCGGGCCTTGCGCACGTTCCGGGTGGTGCAGTCGGACCGGGTCAGCCGGTGCAGCCGCTCCAGCAGCGGGCCGGCGTCGGTGACGTACCGGCGGACCGCCGAGTCCGTCCAGGTGCCCTCGCCGTACCCGTGGAACCGCAGGTGCAGCTCGGTCAGCCGCGCGACGGCCTGGACCGTCGCCTTGTCGAAGTGCAGGGCCCGCAGCCGCTTGGCGACGAGCTTGGCGCCCACGACCTCGTGGTGGTGGAACGAGACGCCGCCGCCCGACTCGAACCGGCGGGTCGCGGGCTTGCCGATGTCGTGCAGCAGCGCCGCCAGCCGCAGCACGAGGTCCGGCCCGGGCACGGCGCCGTCGGGACCCGTCTCCAGCGCGATGGCCTTGTCGAGCACCGTCAGCGAGTGCTCGTAGACGTCCTTGTGCCGGTGGTGCTCGTCGATCTCGAGCCGCAGGGCGGGCAGCTCGGGCAGCACCTGCTGCGCCAGGCCGGTGTCGACGAGCACGCGCAGACCCGGTCGAGGCTGCCGGGACAGCAGCAGCTTGACCAGCTCGTCACGCACCCGCTCGGCCGACACGATCGCCACCCGGTCCGCCATGTCCGTCGCGGCCGCGAGCGTCGCCGGTTCCACGTGGAACCCGAGCTGCGCGGCGAACCGGGCGGCCCGCATCATGCGCAGCGGGTCGTCGTCGAACGACTGGCGCGGGTCGACCGGGGTGCGCAGGACCCCGCGCGCCAGGTCCCGCAGGCCGTCGAACGGGTCGACGAAGGTGAGGTCCGGGAGCCGGATGGCCATGGAGTTCACGGTGAAGTCGCGGCGGGACAGGTCGCCCTCGAGCGAGTCGCCAAACGCCACCTCGGGCTTGCGGGAGGACGGGTCGTACGCGTCGGTCCGGTAGGTGGTCACCTCGACCACGACGTCCTCGGTGCCCCGGCGCCCGTGCCGCCGCGCGCCGATGGTGCCGAACGCCCGTCCGATGTCCCAGTGCGCGTCGCCCCACGCGGCGAGGATCCGCTCGGTCTCGTCGGGTGTGGCGGACGTCGTGAAGTCGAGGTCGGCGCTCGGCCGGCCGAGGAAGGCGTCGCGCACCGGCCCGCCGACCAGGGCCAGCTCGTGGCCGGCCGCGCGGAACAGGTCGCCGAGCTCGAGGGCCGCGGGGGCCAGCCCCGCGATCACGCCGAGCGCGCGCTTCTGCAGGGCGAGCAGCGCCTCGGCGTCGACGCCGGTCCCCGCGCCCACGGGCGCGGGCGCGCCCGCCGCGCCCGGGGACTCGTCGGGCGCGGTACGGGGGCTCAGGTCGTCGGACGGCACGACGACCAAGCCTGCCAGATCGGCGCGGCACCCCGCCCCGTCGGGGGTCCCGGTGCCGGGTCCCCGCCCCCGCGCGCACCGCCGCCCGACGGTCCCGCGGCGGTCGCGCCGCGGTCCCGCAGCGGCTCCGCCGCCGCTCGGCACGCACAGGTCCTCCACGCCGAGTCCGTCCGGGGGCCGTGACGGAGTCGTTACAGTGGCCTGCATGCCCGAGCCCGCGCGCGCCCTGCCCCCGCAGGGCGTCCCCGCGCCGCCGGGCGGTCACGCGCTGCGGATCGACCCCCGCGCGACCCGGCCGCGGCACCCGCACCTGCCCGTCGTGGAGGAGACCTCCGCGGGCGGCCTCGTGGTGCGCCTGGACGCCGGGCTGCACGTCGCCGCCGTGATCGCGCGCCGCAACCGGGCCGGCCGGCTCGAGTGGTGCCTGCCCAAGGGGCACCTGGAGGGCGAGGAGACGCCGGAGCAGGCCGCCGTCCGCGAGATCGCCGAGGAGACGGGCATCGTCGGCCGCATCGTGCGGCGCCTCGGGGTCATCGACTACTGGTTCACCGGGGACGACCGACGCGTGCACAAGATGGTGCACCACTATCTCCTCGGGGCGGTCGGCGGCGAGCTGACCGTCGAGGGTGATCCGGACGGCGAGGCGGAGGACGTGGCGTGGGTACCGGTGGTGGACCTGCCGGGGCGGCTCGCGTACCCCAACGAGCGACGACTGGCCGAGGCCGCCCACGTGGTCCTCGTCGGCGAGGCATGAGGCTGCGCGGCACGGCGGGGCGCGCACGGGCGGTCACGGCGGCGGTCCTGGCCGCCTGCGTGGTCGCGCTCTCGGGGGCGCCCGCGCTCGGCGCCGCGCCGGCCACCCCGCTCCCCGCCGCCGGGCCCGCCGCCGCGGCCCCCGTCGTCCCGGCCGCCCCGTCCACCGACGACCTGCCGGTCTCCGTCGCGATCACCGCGGTCGCGCCCCAGGTTCTCCGGCCCGGCGACGACCTGACGGTCACGGCGACGCTGCGCAACGACGGCGACGAGGTCGTCGAGTCCCCGCGCGCGTCCGTCCGCGTCTACCGCTACCGGATGTCCACCCGCGAGCAGGTGGCCGCGTGGGCCGACGCCGGCGACGCCAGCCCCATCGGGGACGTCGCAGCGACGACCGAGCTGGACGCGCCGCTCGAGCCCGGTGCGAGCGCCACCGTCCAGGTGACGGTGCCCGCGGCGGACATCGGGCTGCTGCGCACCGACGACGCCTGGGGCCCGCGAGGCCTCACCCTCGACGTCGGCGACGGCCGCACCCGGGTGGGGCTCGACCGCTCCTACCTGATCTGGAACTCCGCGACCGACCTGCCGACCGCGCAGGTCGGCGTGCTCTCCGCGGTGGTCGGGCCCGCGACCGACCCGTCGCTCGACGACGAGGGCGCCGACGGCACGGCCGACGGCGCCGCGCCCACCCCGACGCCGACCCCGACCGGGGGCGAGGGCGCCACGGGCAGCGGCGACGACGGCGCGGGTACCGACGACCGGCTCGCGGCGCTCACCGCCGCGGGCGGGCGGCTCAGCAAGCTGCTCCAGGCGACCGGGGAGCACCCGTTCGTCTCCTGGGCGGTCGACCCGGCGCTGGTGGACAGCGCCGCCACCGGCTCGCGAGCGGACCAGGCGTGGCTGTCCGCGCTGACCGGCGCCGCCGCGGACCGCGAGGTGCTGCGCCTGCCCTGGGCCGACCCCGACCTGGCCGCGGTCGCGCACGCCGGCGCCGCGGACGGGACGGCCGACCTGCTCGCGCTGGCCCGTGGCGTCACGTCGCAGGCCGGTGCGGACCTGTGGGCGGACGCCGATCCCGTGCTCTGGACCGCGGACGACGTGCCGGACCTGGTCACCGCGGCCCGCGCCGCGCAGTCCGACCCCGGCACGCCGCTGGTGGTCGGACCGGACGCCATGCCGGCCGAGGACTCCGAGCAGCCCGGCTCGCCCACGACGGTCGGCACCACGGCCGGCTCCGTCACCGCGCTGGTCCCGGACCCGACGCTCTCGGAGCTGCTGTCCGACCCCGCGACCTCCCAGCCCGGCGTCACCGCGGCCACGGCGGCGCAGCGGGTGCTCGCCGAGACGGCCGTGCTCGCGCGGTCCGACGACGCGCGCAGCACGTACGTCCTCGCCACGACACCGCGTGACTGGCAGCCCTCGGCGGCGGTCACCCAGGCGCAGCTCGCCGCCCTCGGGTCGGCACCCTGGGTCGAGACCACCACGGTCGCCGAGATGCTCACCGCGCACGCGGCGGGCCGCGCGGACGGGGACGGGGCCGAGCGCGCCGCGCTGCCGGCGTCGCAGCGCTCGGACGCCGAGCTGACGCCCGCGTGGGTGAACGCGCTCGCGGCCCAGTGGCGGTCCGCGAGCGAGTTCGCCGCCGTGGTCCCCGACCCGGCCGCGCTGCTGACGGGCCTGGACGCCGACCTCGTGGCGCCCCTGGCCGTCGCCTGGCGCGCGGACCCGGACGGCCGCGCGGCCGCCATCAACGACGCGATCGCCGAGTCCCAGCGCCGGCAGTCCGGGCTCGAGGTGGTGCTCAACGAGCAGTTCACCGTCATCTCCAGCTCCGCGCAGATCAGCGTCGCCGTGCGCAGCAGGCTCGACCAGCCGGCCCGGGTCCGGGTCGAGCTCCGCCCGCAGAAGGCCTGCCTGGACACCGCGCGCTCGCCCGTGACCGAGGTCGCGCCGAACGCCGACACCACGGTGACGATGACCCTGCGCGCGAGCGCGAACTGCGACGTGACGGTCGACGTCTCCCTCGTGTCCGAGACCGGGCGCCAGCTCGCCACGCCGCAGGAGTTCTCCGCGCGGGTGGCCCCGACGATCGAGAGCGTCGGCGGCGTCGTCGTCGGCGTGCTGCTGGCGCTGGCCCTCGCGTTCGGCATCTGGCGCACCGTGCGCCGCGGGCAGACCGCCCGCCGCGGCGCACGGGTCGTCCGGGACGCCGACGGCACCGCCGGTGGCGACCCCGAGCCGTCGCCCGCGGCCCGCCCGGGCGACGCACCACCCTCACGACAGGACCACCCATGACCTCCCCCGCCCCCGACGCGGGCGCACCGGACCCGGACGGCACCGCCGCGGGCGCGACGGCCGGCGCCGGCACGGACGCCGGGCCGGGCGCGCCGGCCGGCGCCACCGCCACCCGCACCCCGGGCCTGCGCCG
Source organism: Cellulomonas sp. ACRRI (assembly GCF_022346185.1). Taxonomy (GTDB): domain Bacteria; phylum Actinomycetota; class Actinomycetes; order Actinomycetales; family Cellulomonadaceae; genus Cellulomonas. Next base: position 23,910 of record NZ_JAKRMS010000053.1, read on the forward strand.
CTCCTCGCTCGTCATGGCGTCCGGCACGGCCGCCTCCCGCGTGCTCGGCGTCGTCAACACGGCCCTGCTGGGCTGGGCGATCGGGGTCACCGGCGAGGTGGCGAACGCGTTCTCCGTCGCCAACAAGCTGCCGAACACGCTCTACCTGCTGATCGCGGGCGGCGTGCTGAACGCGGTGCTGGTGCCGCAGGTGGTCCGCGCGTACCAGCGCGCCGACGGGCAGCACTACGTCGACCGGCTGCTCACCGTGGGCATCGTGCTGCTCGGCGGGCTCACCGTCGTGCTCACCGCCGCCGCGCCGCTGTTCGTCGCGTTCTACTCCTCGTTCCCGGACCCGGAGGTCACCCGGTTCGCGACCGCGCTCGCGTTCTGGTGCATCCCCCAGGTGTTCTTCTACGGGCTGTACTCCCTGCTGGGGCAGGTGCTCAACGCCCGCGGCTCGTTCGGCCCGTACATGTGGGCGCCCGTCGTCAACAACGTCGTGTTCATCGCCGGGCTGCTGCTGCTGGCCCAGGTGTTCGGCCGCAGCACCGACGGCGCCGAGGTCGGCGACTGGACGGCCGGCCAGACCGCGCTGCTCGGCGGCGCCGCCACGCTGGGGATCGTGGTGCAGGCGCTCGTGCTGCTGGTACCGCTGTACCGCAGCGGGTTCCGGTACCGACCCCGGTGGGGGCTGCGCGGCTCCGGCCTGGGCAACGCGGGCCGGGTGGCGACGTGGACGTTCCTCGGGCTGCTCGTCGGCCAGGTCGGCGTCTGGCGGATCAGCGTGGTCGCGAGCTCGGTCGCGACGCCGGGCGCCGCGGGCAACGCGGTCTACGACCGCGCGTTCCTCATCTTCATGCTGCCGCACTCCCTGGTCACGGTGTCGCTCGCGACCGCGCTGTTCACCCGGCTGTCCGGCCGGGCCGCGGCCGGCGACACCGCGGCCGTCCGGTCCGACCTGTCGCTGGGCCTGCGCACGGTCGGCGTGTTCACCGTGCTCGCCACGACGGGCATCGCGGTGCTCGCGTACCCGCTGGGCCGGGCGCTGTTCCCCCGGACGCCGGACCAGCAGGTCCACGCGCTCGCGACCACCGTGGTCGCGCTCGTGCTCGGCCTCGTCGCCTTCGGCATCTGGTCGCTCTGCCAGCGCGTGTACTACGCCTACGAGGACGCCCGGTCCATGGTGCCCGTGCAGGTGCTCATGGCCGCCGTGGTCGTCGGCGGCACGGAGCTCGGGCGCGCCACCCTCGACGACCGGTACTGGGTCGCCGCCGCCTGCCTCTCCATGGCGGTGTCCTACGCCGTCGGCGCCGGCGTCGCGCTGGTGTCCGTGCACCGGCGGCTCGGCGGCTTCGACGGGCGCCGCGTCCTGGTCCTGCACGCCAAGGCGGCGGCCGGCGGGGTGCTCGCGGCCGGCGCCGGCCTCGGCGTGCTCGCGCTGCTCGGACCCGTGGACACCTGGGGGCGGGCCGTGCTCGCCTGCGTCCTCGGCGCCGTCGTGATGTCGGGCGTCTACGTCGGCGTGCTGGTGCTGCTCCGCGTGCACGAGCTGCGCACGCTCGCCGCCCCGGTGCTGCGCCGGATCGGGCGCTCGTGACCGCCGGGGCACGGGCCCTCACCGGGGCCCGGAGCCGGGCGCGCACCGGACGCGGGGAGCCCCTGCCCGTCTAGCATGGCAAGGAGCCTCGGCCCCCGGCGGCCGGGCTCGACGCACACCGACGACCGGACGGAGGACGAGTGGTGCAGGCCCGCCCCGGCGACCCCGGAC
>NZ_JAKRMS010000054.1 GCF_022346185.1 Cellulomonas sp. ACRRI
CGGAAGGACACCCCGCATGACCTCGCGCACCACCCCGCCCCTGCCCGACTCCGTCCCCGCGCCCGACGGCTTCCTCTGGGGCGCCGCCACCGCGGGTCACCAGGTCGAGGGCGGCAACACCAACGCGAGCAACTGGCTGCTGGAGCACCAGCCCGGCACGCACGTCGAGGAGGTGTCCGGCGACGCCTGCGACTCGTACCACCGGTACCCCGAGGACATCCGGCTGCTCGCCGACGCCGGCCTGACCGCCTACCGGTTCTCCCTGGAGTGGGCCCGGATCGAGCCGGCCCGCGACGAGGTGTCCCGCGCCCAGCTCGACCACTACCGGCGGATGATCGACACCTGCCGGGACCGCGGCGTGGAGCCGGTCGTCACGCTGCACCACTTCACCGTGCCGGCCTGGCAGCACCACGAGGGCGGCTGGTACGCCCCCGACGTCGTCGACCGGTTCCGCCGGTACACCGAGGCCGCCGCGACCATCCTCGACGACGTGCGCTGGGTCGTGACCATCAACGAGCCGAACATGATGGTCAACCAGGCCGACGCCCGGATCGACACCGAGGTCGGCGTCAGCTGGCCGGGGCCGTCGCCGCACGCGTCCCGGGTGATCGCGGCCGCGCACCACGCCGCGGTCGAGGTGCTGCGCGGGCTCGGGCACGTGCGCTCGGGCTGGTCGGTGGCGAACCAGGACTACCAGGCGCTCCCCGGGGCGGAGGAGGTCCGGGACGCCTGGGCGTACTGGCGGGAGGACTTCTTCCTCGAGCAGTCCCGCGACGACGACTTCGTGGGCGTGCAGGCCTACCTGCGCACCGTCATCGGCCCGGACGGCCCGGTCGAGCACCCCGCGGACGTGGAGCGGACGCTCATCGGCTGGGAGTACTACCCGGCGGCGCTCGGGCACGCGCTGCGGCACACCCGCGACGTGACCGGCGGGGTGCCCATGCTCGTGACCGAGAACGGCATCGCGACGGACGACGACGACCGGCGGGTGGCCTACACGACCGGGGCGCTCGCCGGGCTCGCCGCGGCCGTCGAGGACGGGTGCGACGTGCGGGGCTACCTGCACTGGTCGCTGCTCGACAACTACGAGTGGGGGTCGTACCGGCCGACGTTCGGGCTGGTCGCGGTCGACCGGGCCACGTTCGCCCGGACCCCGAAGCCGAGCCTGGCGTGGCTGGGGTCGCTGGCCCGGGCGGGCGTGCTGCCGGCGCCGGAGCGTGTGCCCGCGGACGCGGGGGTCGCGGCCGGGGGGTGAGGCGCGGTGGCGGCGGGACCGGGTGTGCTGCCCCGGGCCCCGCCGCCGGGTCCCCGCGGACCCCTCAGACCGGGGGACCGCGCCAGTGCAGCACGCCCCCGGGCCGGTTGAGTGGTGCGTCGCGGGCACCCCTGGGTGGCCGCGTGGTCGAGGTGCCGGGAGCGGCGCCCGCCAACCCGCCTACGGGTTCCTGCCCGCCCCACCCCGATCGACGTGGGCCGCGCCGGAAACCGTAGGCCGAGCGCGGCCGGCCCGGGCGCGCCGGGGCGTCGGGAGGCCCGGGCGCGCGCCGGTAGCCTGGTGCGGCGCCCCGATAGCCCAACGGCAGAGGCAATCGGCTCAAACCCGATCCAGTGTGGGTTCGAATCCCACTCGGGGCACCCCACACCGTCCGACGTCAGCGAGCCGAGCCGTCGAGCGGGAACCGTCGACGCAGCACGAGCCGCTGGGCGTAGGTCCACCAGACGGTCACCAGCAGGTACAGGCCCGCCGCGAGCGGCACCACGCACGCCACCGCGGCGGTGAGGAACTGCAGGGCGCCGAGGACGCGCTGCATCCCGGGGGCCGCGAGCGGGTTCGCCGGAGCACCGGCCGGGGCCGGGTCGACGGCGGGCCCGGGCGACGACGCCAGGGCCCCGCCCGGAGCCACGGACCGCCGCGTCAGCTCGCCCACCGCCGCGATCGCCGCGACGAGCACCCCGAACACCGCGAGCGTGGCCACGGTCGCCGTGCCGCCCGTGAGCGACCCGAGCAGGCTGTCGCCGAGCGGCACCCCGAGCAGCGTGTGGCCGAGCAGGTCGTTGCCGTGCCCGGCGATCCGCGGGTGCACGAACACCGCGTACACGACCCCCACGACCGGCGCCTGCGCCAGCACCGGCAGGCAGCCGGCGAACGGCGAGGTGCCCTCCTCGGCGTAGAGCGCCATCGTGGCGCGCTGCAGGGCGGCGGGGTCGTCGCGGTGCTGCTGCTGCAGCGCGGCGAGCCGGGGTGCGAGGCGGGCGCGGGTGCGCTCGCCCCGGGCCTGGGCGACGCCGACCGGGATCAGCGCGGACCGGACCGCGAGGGTCACCAGGACGACGACGGCGGCCGCGGCGCCGGTCCCGGCGACCGGTTCGAGCAGGTGGGTCAGGCCCATCAGGGCGCGGTAGGCGGCGTCGAGCACCGCGGCGACGGGGGGCAGGGCGAGCGGGTCCATGGTGGGGGTCCTCGGTCGAACGGCTGGGGAGGCGTTCGCCGATCAGCCCCGTCCGCGCACGGCCGGGCGGCCGCGACCGGGCGCACGAGGGCGCGGAGCGGACGGGTCGGGCTGCGGCGGCGGGGGTGATCAGCCGAGGAGCAGGCCGGGTGCCCGCGGGCGGGCGCGCCCCGGCGCGTCCGGGTCGCTCTGCGCCGCGGCCGGTCGCCGCTCGAGCGCCGCCGCCACCCGGCGGACGCCGCGCGCGGGTGCCGCGACGAGCACGAGGGCGCGGGCACTGCGGGACACCAGCGACAGCGCGGCGGCCGCGAAGGCCGTCGCGCCGACGAGCAGCAGCACCGACGTCAGCGTCCCGGTGCCGAGCAGCACCGCGAGCGAGGCGGGGACGTCGCGGAGGAGCGTCAGCAGCGCGTCGAGCACGTGCGTCCTCCCGTCCCGGGCCGTGGTGGTGCGGTCCAGGCTACGCCCGCGCGGTCGTCGGCCGGCCGGGATCGGGATGCCGTTCGCCGGACGCCGACGGCCCGCCACCGCCATGCTGGTCCGATGGGGTCTCGCCGCTCGACCGTCCTCGCCGTGCTGATCGCCGGCGTGCTCGCCGCCGCGGTGGCCGCCGCGGCGGCTCGGTGGGTCCTCCACGAGGAGCCCGCGTCCGCGTGGGCGATCGGCGGCGCCATCGCTGTCGCGGCGGTGGTCGGGGACGCCGCCGCGACCCGCGTCCGGCGGCGCCGGGCGGCGGCGGGGGCCGGCGCGGGGCGCTTCGAGGCGTCGGTCCGGTCGGCGGGCGGCGGCACCGGGCTCGGCCCGCGCTGGGTCGGCGCCCGGCTCGACGTCGGCGACGCGGGGCTCACCGTCGTGCGCCTGGTGGCCGGGATGCGGCCGCTGCGCCGGGCGCCGGTCCGGCTGGCGGTCGACGGGGTGCGCCGGACTGGTCGCCGCACCGGGCGGGGGGACGCGCTGCGGGTCGCGCCGGGCCTGGAGATCCTGGAGCTCGACGTGCCCGGGGGAGCCGAGGAGGTGGCCGTCGAGGGGCCGTCGGCGGTCCATCTCGTCGAGCGGCTGGCGGCGATCGGCGGCCCCCGCGCGACCCCCTGAGGTGCCGCCGGCGGCGCATCGCGGTTTCGCGAAAGCCCCGCGCGCCCTGTACTGTCCTATCTCGCCTCGCGGCCCGGTCGGGCCGAGGACGAGGCCGTGCGGACGTGGCTCAGTGGTAGAGCATCACCTTGCCAAGGTGAGGGTCGCGGGTTCGAATCCCGTCGTCCGCTCCGCGACACGCAGCGCCCGGGCACCTCGTGCCCGGGCGCTGCGTCGTCCCCGGACCGGCCCCGCGAACGCCCGGCCGGCCCGGTCCCGCCCCCCTACAGTGGGCGTATGGGGGCGGGCGGCATGGCCGAGGTGCTGCTGGAGGACGCCGACGGACCGCCGCCGGAACCCGGCCCCACGGCAGCGGCGCGACGACCGTCTGGGCGGTCGACGCGGAGACCGGAGAGGAGCGGTGGCGCACCGAGGGCGCGATGCTCCGGGACTTCCGGCTGATGACCGACGGGGTGCACCTGCTCCGGGTCGAGCGCGACCCGGAGTCGGGGGTCCCGGTGCTCGCCGCCTACCGGCTCACGTCGGGAGGGCGGGCCTGGGCGACCCCGCTCCCGCCGGGGGTCGACAGCGTGTGGACCCAGGGCGGCATCCTGTACGGGCAGGGCGACGGCGGGGTGGTCGTGCTCCGCTGAGGGGGTGGGCGCATGGTGCCGACGGCGCACGGGGTGACGGTGCACCACGTCGCGCACGGCTCCGGCCGGACCGTCGTGGTCCTGCACGGTGCCGGGGTCGACCACCGGGAGCCCGAGGCGTGCTTCGACGGGCCGCTCGCCGCGGTGGGCGGTCTGCGGCGCGTGTACCCGGACGTGCCGGGGCACGGCCGGACGCCGGCGCCACCCGCGCTGGGAACCGAGGACGACGTCCTCGACGTGCTGCTCGGGTTCGTCGAGGACGTGTCGGGCGGTGAGCCGGTGCTGCTGGCCGGGCACTCCGCGGGCGCGCACGACGCCCGGGGGATCGCGGCGCGCCGGCCGGACCTCGTCGCCGGGCTGGCGCTCGTGTGCCCGCTCGTCGCCGGCGGGCACGCCGTCCCGGCGCACGATCCGGTCGTCCGGGACGACGACCTCGGCGACGCGGAGTTCCGGGGCTACTTCGTCGTGCAGACGCCCGAGATGCTCGACCGGTACCGGCGGTTCGTCGAGCCGGGCGCGGCGCTCGCGGACGCCGGGGCGAACGCGCGGATCGGGCAGCGCTGGGAGATCACCGGGCTGGACGCGCCCGGCGCGGCGCCGTACCGCGGCCCGGTGCTGGTGGTGGCGGGGCGCCGGGACTCGTTCGTCGGCTACGCGGGCGCGGTGGCCCTGCTGGAGCGCTACCCGCGGGCGACGCTGGCGGTGGTCGACGGGGCCGGGCACGCGCTGCCGCACGAGCGGCCGGAGGTGCTGGGGGCGCTGCTGGCGGACTGGGTCGGCCGGGCCGGCTGAGAGGCCTGCGCGCACGGCGGTGGGCCGCTCGGCGGGGGGCCCAAACACTACCGTGCGGTAGGGGTGCCGCGATTCACAGGCCCGGGGACGCGTCCCGAGCCGTCGAGGTCCTAGAATCTCTCCTCGTGAGCACCCAGGACGCGACGCCGAGCGGCGACGAGAACGCCGCCGACCCCACCCTCGACCTCGACATCCCGCAGGCCCGCGCGGCCGAGCAGGCGCCCGAGGCGTCCGGCAGGCCCGCCCGCCGCGCCGTCGTGGCGGAGGACGAGGCCCTCATCCGGATGGACGTCGTCGAGACGCTCCGCGAGGCGGGCTTCGACGTCGTCGGCGAGGCCGGTGACGGCGAGCAGGCCGTGGCCCTCGCGACCGAGCTCAAGCCGGACGTCGTCGTCATGGACGTCAAGATGCCGGTGCTCGACGGCATCTCCGCGGCCGAGCGGATCGCCAAGGCCCACCTCGCGCCGGTCGTGCTGCTCACCGCGTTCTCGCAGACCGAGCTCGTGGAGCGCGCCCGCGACGCCGGCGCGATGGCCTACGTCGTCAAGCCGTTCAGCCCGGCGGACCTGCTGCCCGCGGTGGAGATCGCCATCTCCCGCTACGCCCAGATCACCGCGCTCGAGTCCGAGGTCGCCGACCTCGCCGAGCGGTTCGAGACCCGCAAGCGCGTCGACCGCGCCAAGGGCCTGCTCATGACCAAGATGGGCCTGACGGAGCCGGAGTCGTTCCGCTGGATCCAGAAGACCTCGATGGACCGCCGGCTCACCATGCGCGAGGTCGCGGACGCCGTCATCGACCAGGTGGGCGGCGCCTCCTGATCCCCGCGTCCTGAGTCTCCCCGAGGCCCGGCCCACCGGACGGTGGGCCGGGCCTCGTGCTGTCCGGGGAGCGGCGCGCCCGCCCGCGCGATCGCGCGGGAACGTCACGATCCGGCAACGACCCCGGGTGTGACATGCACGACACACCGGCGACACACGGGGCGCATACCTTCGCGCCCAGCCGGTGGTCGGGCAGGGCCTCCGCACCCGGCCGGGGCACCCGGCCGGTCGTCCTCATCGACAGGGGTACCACGCATGACTCGTACGACACATGCCGTCCAGGCGGCCGCCCTCGCCGGTGCCGTCGCCCTCGTGCTGACCGCGTGCGCCGGCGGCGACGACGAGGCCGGCGGCGAGGAGACCGGCGGCGGTGACGGCGCGACCGCCGGCCCGCTGATCGTCGGCACGCTGCTGCCGCAGACCGGCACGCTGGCCTACCTCGGCCCGCCCGAGGTCGCCGGCGTCGACCTCGCGGTCCAGGAGATCAACGAGGCCGGCGGCGTGCTGGGCGCGGACGTCGAGGTCGTGCACGCGGACTCCTCCGACGCCGACCACGCCGAGGTCGCCACCCAGTCGGTCACCGACCTCATCTCGCAGGACGTCCAGGTCATCGTCGGCGCCGCGTCCTCGTCCGTGACGCTCAACGTCATCGACGACATCACCGGCGCCGAGATCGTGCAGATCTCCCCGGCGAACACCGCGACCTCGCTGTCGGGCTACTCCGACTTCTACTTCCGCACCGCCCCGCCGGACACCGTGCAGGGCGCGGCGCTCGGCAACCTCATCACCGGCGACGGGCACGCGAACATCGGCGTCCTGGTGTTCAACGACGACTACGGCACCTCGCTGCGCGACGTCCTCAAGTCCACCGTCGAGGCGGCGGGTGCCACGGTCGTCTACGGCAACGAGGGCGAGGAGTTCGACCCGGCCGCGAGCAGCTTCGCGACCGACGTCACCGCGCTGATGGCGACCAGCCCCGACGCCGTCGTGGTCCTCGCCTTCGAGCAGACCAAGCAGATCATCCCCGAGCTCGTCGCCGCCGGCGTCGACCCGTCGACGATCTACATGGTCGACGGCAACACCGCCGACTACTCCGCCGACTTCGACCCGGGCACCCTCGAGGGCGCGCAGGGCACCATCCCCGGCGCGTTCCCGAGCGACGAGTTCCAGGAGCGGCTGAAGAGCGTCGACCCGGCGCTCACCGACTACGCCTACGGCCCCGAGTCCTACGACGCGACGATCCTGGCGGCCCTCGCGGCGGTCAAGGGCGGCGCCACCGACGGCCCGACGATCCAGGCGAACCTCGCCGCGGTCTCCGGCGCCGACGGCGGCGAGGAGTGCACCACGTACGCGGACTGCGTCGAGCTGCTCGACGCCGGCGAGGACATCCAGTACGTCGGCCAGGCCGGCATCGGCCCGTTCAACGAGGACAACGACCCGTCGTCCGCGTTCATCGGGGTGTACAAGTACGGCGCCGACAACAAGAACGTCTGGGTGAAGGCGGTCGAGGGCGCGGTCGAGGAGTGACCACGACCTGACTCAGGGTGGCCGGAGCAGGGGACCGGCCGCCCGGAGGGGGCCCGGGGCGCGTGCGGCGTCCCGGGCCCCCTGCCGTCCGGGGCCCCTGCGGACCGGGCGGGTCGTCCGCGGCGGGGGAGGGCCGTGTGGGCGGTCGGGCGTAGCGTCCGGGCATGGACTACCGACTGGAGCTCGTGCAGGTGCCCGTCTCCGACGTGGACCGGGCCAAGGACTTCTACACGCAGCGCGCCGGGTTCGTGCTCGACCACGACCACGAGGTCGGCGGCGGCATCCGGTTCGTGCAGCTCACGCCGCCCGGGTCGGGGGCCTCGATCGCGATCGGCACCGGGCTGACCACGATGCCGCCCGGCTCCGTCGAGGGCCTGCAGCTCGTCGTGGCGGACATCGAGGCCGCGCGGGACGAGCTGACCGGCCGTGGGCTCGAGGTGGGGGAGGTGCAGGACTTCCCGTGGGGGAGGTTCCTGTTCTTCGCCGACCCCGACGGCAACCGGTGGGCCGTGCAGCAGATCGTGCACCCCTCGGCCGGCTGACGCGCCCGGGTCTTCCCGGGAACCGGGCGCCGACCTACCGTGGTCGGCATGTGCCGGAACATCACCACGCTGCGGGGCCTCGAGCCCGCCGCGACCGACGAGGAGATCGTGGCCGCGGCCCGTCAGTTCGTCCGCAAGGTCACCGGCGTGCAGTCGGTGAGCGCCGCGACGGCCGAGCCGCTGGACCGGGCGGTCGACGAGATCGCCGCCATCGTGACGCGGCTGCTCGACGAGCTGCCCGAGCGCCGGCGCCCGCCGGCGACGGTGCCGCCGCTGCGCCGCCCCGAGGTCCGCGCGCGCCTGGGCATGCCCCCGTTCGACGGGGACGAGGCGGACCACGTGCACGACGGCGAGCACGGTCACGACCACGCCGACGGCCACGCCCACCCGCACGACCACGTGCACGCCTGACGCCGACCGCGAGTTCGCCGGTTCCGCGCCAGGGGGCGGCGCGCAACCGGCGAACTCGCGCGCAACCGGCGAACTCGCGCGCCGCGGAACGCGCCCGTCACGGCTGCGCGGTGCGCCAGCATGGGTCGATGGAGCTCCAGGAGATGCAAGCGGAAGCGCGCGCCGTGCGGGCGCGCTACGCCATGTGGGAGGCCGAGCGCTACGGCCGTGCGTGGACGCCGGAGGAGATCGCGCTCGGGTTCGTGGGCGACGTCGGCGACCTCGCGAAGCTGGTGCAGGGCAAAGCCGGTGTGCGTCCGCGTACGACGCCGAGTGGGCAACCGACACGTCGACTGTGCATCCGCCGGATGCTCACTCGACGTGTCGGTTGCCCACTCGCGACGCCGACAGCCTCACGGGGCGGGCGGGGCCTCCGCAGCCGGCCCCGGCGGCGCCGGCGGTGCCGGGGGCGCGGCCGGCGCGGCCGGCGGGCGGTCCGCCGCTGCGGCCTCGACGTCCGTGGCGAGCGTGCCGAGGTAGAGCTCGATCACCTTCGGGTCGTGCATCAGCTCGCGACCCGGGCCGGAGTACGCGTTCGACCCCTGGTCCAGCACGTACGCCCGGTCGCAGATCTGCAGGCACCGCCGGGCGTTCTGCTCGACGATCACCACCGACACCCCGGCCTTGTTGATCTTCCGGGTCCGCAGGAACGTCTCGTCCTGCCGCACGGGGGACAGCCCCGCGGACGGCTCGTCGAGCAGCAGCACGGACGGGTCCATCATCAGCGCCCGCGCCATCGCGACCATCTGCCGCTCGCCGCCGGACAGCGACCCGGCGCGCTGCTTGCGCCGCTCGCCGAGCACCGGGAACAGGTCGGCGATGAAGTCGAACCGCTCGGCGAACCGCTTCGGCGCCTGGAAGAGCCCCATCTCCAGGTTCTCCTGGATGGACAGCGACGGGAACACGTTGTTCGTCTGCGGCACGAACCCGACGCCGCGCCGGACCAGGGAGTCCGCGCGGTGGTTCGTGATGTCCTCGCCCTTCAGCACCACGGAGCCGGACCGGATGGTCACGAGCCCGAACAGCGCCTTGAGCAGCGTCGACTTCCCGGCGCCGTTCGGGCCGATGATGCCGACGAGCTCGCCGGGGTGCACGACCAGGTTGCAGTCGTTGAGGATGTTGACGCCCGGCACGTAGCCGGCCACCAGGTCCGTCGCCGCGAGCAGCGGTTCGCCCGCGGGGGCGCCGCGGTGGACGGTCGAGGAGTCGGATCCCTGCACGGCGGTGCTCATCGCGAGCCCTCCTCGGTCGTCGGGGAGGCGGCCGCCGCGGCCGCCGCCTGGTTCGCCTGCTCCTCGGCCTCGAGCTGCTCGATGCTGCCGTCGTCCAGCAGCGCGTCGTCGCCCAGGTCGGTGTCGTGGTGCGCGCCGAGGTAGGCGTCGATGACGGCCTGGTCGGCCATCACGTCCTCGGGCGGGCCCTCGGCGACGATCCTGCCCTCGGCCATGACGACCACCCAGTCCGAGATGTGCCGGACCATGTGCATGTCGTGCTCGACGAAGAGGACCGTGGTGCCCTCCTCGCGCAGCGCCTGGATGTGCCCGAGCAGCGACTGGGTGAGGGCGGGGTTCACGCCGGCCATCGGCTCGTCGAGCATGACCATCGTGGGCTTCGACATGAGCGCGCGCGCCATCTCCAGGAGCTTGCGCTGGCCGCCGGACAGCGAGCCGGCGTAGTCGTCGCGCTTGGCGTCGAGCTTGAACCGGACCAGCAGCTCCTCGGCCTGCTCGGTGATCTCCTTCTCCCGCGCCTTCCACAGCGGCGGGACGAGGGCGGTGAACAGGTTCTCGCCGGACTGCTTCGTGGCGCCGAGGCGCATGTTCTCGATCACCGTCATGCGCGACAGCGCCTTGGTGAGCTGGAAGGTGCGGACCATGCCGGACCGGGCGACGCGCGCCGCCGACACCCCGGACAGCGACCGGCCCTCGAAGGACCAGGTGCCCGTCGACGGCTTGTCGAACCCGGTGAGCAGGTTGAACAGCGTCGTCTTGCCGGCACCGTTCGGCCCGATCAGCGCGGTGATCGCGCCGCGCTGCACCTCGAGGTGCCCGACGTCGACGGCGGTCATGCCGCCGAAGTGCCGGGTGACCTGGTCGGCGACGACGATCGCGTCGGGCTTGGGCACGCCGGGGGTGTGCGCGACGTGCGCGAGGTCGGCGGTGACGCGGTCCCGGCCGGTCGTCGTGGTGGCGTGCGGGACGGGCGGGGGGACGTGGCCCCGGGGGAGGTCAGCGGACATCGATCGCCAGCTCCTTCTTGTCGCCGAGGATGCCTTGCGGTCGGAAGATCACCAGCAGCATGAGCGTGACGCCGACGACGATCCAGCCGAACTGCTCGATCTGCTCGGTGCGCATGATCGACTCGGGGACCCCGACGCGCATGACCGACTTGATGAGCATGAGCGACACCCAGAAGATGATCGACCCGAGCACGGGCCCGAACACGGTCGCGGCGCCGCCGAGCAGCAGGATCGTCCAGACGAAGAACGTCATGGGCCGGCCCATGGAGTCGGGCTGCACGGCGCGCGGCAGGACGTAGATGATGCCCGCGACGGCGCCGATCACGCCGCCGAGCACCAGCGCCTGCATCTTGTACGAGTAGACGTTCTTGCCGAGCGAGCGCACGGCGTCCTCGTCCTCGCGGATGCCCTTGAGCACCCGGCCCCACGGGCTGCGGATGAGCAGCCAGATCAGCAGGCAGGCCAGCGCGACGACGGCCCAGCCGACGATCCGGACCCACCACGAGTTCGACGCGTTCATCGCGTACTCGAACGGCCCGAGCGCGACCGTGCCGTCCGGGAACGGCGACGCGTCCTGGAACGTGTCCTTGTAGGAGTTGCCGCGCAGGCCGGACGAGGCGCCGGTCAGCTCGGTGAGCGCGGTGGACCGGCCGACGAGCCGGACGATCTCCGCGGCGGCGATCGTGACGATCGCCAGGTAGTCGCCGCGGAGCTTCAGGGTCGGGATGCCGAGCAGCAGGCCGAACACGGCGGCGCACGCGATCGCGACGAGGACGGCCGCCCACAGCGGCCAGCCGGCGATCGTCGAGATCGCGAAGCCGTAGGCGCCGAGCAGCATGAACCCGGCCTGGCCCATGTTCAGCAGGCCGGTGAGGCCGAAGTGCACGTTCAGGCCGATGGCGGCGAGCGCGTAGGCCGCGGTGGTCGGGGCGAAGATCTCGCCCGCGACGTTGACGAGGATGCGGGACCAGTCCATGTCGGCTCCTTAACCGATCCGCTCGGCGCGGCCGAGGATGCCCTGGGGCCGCAGCAGCAGGACGAGGATGAGGATGAGCAGGGCGCCGGCGTAGCGCATGTCGCTCGGGATCACGAGGTTCGACATCTCGACGACCAGGCCGATGACGATCGACCCCGCCAGCGCGCCGAACGCCTGCCCGAGCCCGCCGAGCGTGACCGCGGCGAACATCAGCAGCAGGAGGGCGCCGCCCATGTTCCAGGAGGTCGCGTTGAGGTAGAGGCCCATCAGGACGCCGCCCAGCGCGGCCAGCGCCGCCCCGAGGATCCACACCAGCCGGACGATCCGGTCGACGGTGATGCCGGAGGCGGCGGCGAGCGCCGGGTTGTCCGACACGGCGCGGGTGGCGCGGCCGACCCGCGTGCCGAGCAGGAAGTACGCCACGCCGGCCAGCACGACCGCGGCGATCAGCAGGGACCACAGCGACGTCGCGCTGATCCGGACCGGCCCGAGCGTGACCATCGTCGGCGTGGTGGTGACGATGCGCAGCGCGCCGCCGCCGAAGAAGAACTGGTACGTGTACTGCAGCGCCATCGACAGGCCGATCGTGACGATCATCTGCTGGGTGGTGCCGACGCGCCGCTTGCGCAGCGGGTGCCAGATCCCGGCGTCCTGGACCCAGCCCGAGGCCGCGCCGACCAGCACGGCGATCACCCCGGCCACGAGCAGCGGCAGCCCGAACGACTGCACCGCGACGTAGGCGACGATCGCGCCGAGCGTGACCTGCTCGCCGTGGGCGAAGTTGGACAGGCCGGTGGTGCCGTAGATCAGCGACAGGCCGACGGAGGCCAGCGCGAGCAGCACGCCGAACACCAGCCCGCTGCTCGCCTGCTGCGCCAGCCGGCCCCAGGAGAACGAGCCGGAGTCGGACGACCCGGTCGGCGCGCCGACCTCGCCGTCGGCCGGGGCGGTGCTGCCCGGCTCGGGGTCGGCGCCCGCGTCGTCGGACCCGCCCGACCCGCCGGCGGGTGGCGCGCCCAGCGGGAACAGCGCCCCCGTGGACGACCCGAGCGCCACCGTGACGGTGCGCGGGTTGCCGGCGGGGTCGCGCAGCGTCTCGCCGGCGGGCAGCGTCGCCACGTCCAGCGTGACCGTGTACTCGCCCGCGGCGGTGACCGCGACCGTCCAGCGGCCCTCGGCGTCCGTGGTGGCGCTGCTCGCGCCGCCGGGTCCGTCGACGTCCAGGACGACGCCGACCGCGGGTTGCTGGTCGGCGGTGCGGATCGTGCCGTTGATGCAGCCGGTGGCGGCGTCGGCGGCGCACCCGGCGCTCGCGGCCCGGGCGGTCCCCGGGTCGGCGAGCAGGAAGAACAACGAGAGGAGGAGCACGCCGAGGGCGGCGAGCGCCCCGGCGGTGGAACGGTCCCTGGTCGCGGCTCGGCGCACCTGGTCCTCCGTCCGGTCGTGGCCGTGAGGCCGTCGGCAGCGGGCTCGCGCCAGGTCGGGCGGCGTCGAGATGGCGCGACAGTAGGGAGGCTGCGTTTCCGGCCCGTTTCGATCGTGTTCGAGACGTTCGTCACGTCGGTCACGGACCGGTGACCTCCCGGGGGGCGGGCGCCCGCCCCCCGGACGGCGCAGCGTTCACCCGGAGGGGTGAGAAGGCCCACAGTGCCCCGCCGTGACCTGCGTCTCCGTCCGCCGGGCCGTCCCGGGGGTCCCGTCGCGACTAGGCAGACGCCCTGGTGGTGCGCCATGATCGGGCGATGCCGCGGGGGGCGCAGCAGGATCGTGGTGACACCGGTGTCGCCGCGCCGTCCGAGTAGTCCAGGAGGTCGTCGCACCGTGCGTTCGCCCGTCGCCGTCCGACCCGCTCGCCCCGAGGACCTCGACGTCCTCGTGTCCCTCAGCCTCGCGGCGCGCTCCGAGTCGCTCGTCGGCTCCCAGCTGTGCACCGACGACGCCGACCGCCTGCGGCACCAGATCGGCGCCCTGGTCGCGGAGCCCGGCGCCGTCGGCCTGGTGGGGACGCTCGACGACGAGCTCTGCGGCCTGGTGCTCGCCCGGATCGTGGGCCCGAGCCTGTTCACCGACGAGGTGACGGTGTCGATCGAGGCGGTGTACGTCGCGGAGGGCGCCCGGCGCCGCGGGGTCGGGCACGCGCTGCTCGGCGGCGTGGTGGACGAGGCGCGGCGCGTCGGCGCGACCGACGTCCTCGCGGTGCCGCTGCCCGGCGCCCGCGGCATGCACCGGTTCCTCGCGCGCCTCGGGTTCGCCCCGGCGGCCGCGCACCGGGTGGTCAGCACCGAGGTGCTGCAGCGCCGGCTCTCGGCGGACGCCCCGCAGCCCGGTCGCCGGCCCGCCCGCGGGGGGCTCGACGACCTGATCGCCCGCCGGCGGCGCGCCCGTGCCGGACGCGCCGCGACGGTGACGGAGGCCGCTCAGGCGGGCCGGGCGTCGATCAGCATGCAGGTGAGCCGCGCCGAGCAGACCCGCCGGCCGCGCGGGTCCGAGACCACCACGTCGTAGGTCGCGACCCGGCCGCCCAGGTGGACCGCGGTCGCGGTCCCCGTCACCACGCCCTCGGTCGCGGACCGGTGGTGCGTGCAGCTGAGCTCGATCCCGACCGCACGCCGGTCCGGCCCCGCGTGCGCGTTCGCGGCGTAGGAGCCGAGCGTCTCCGCCAGCACCGCCGAGGCCCCGCCGTGCAGCAGGCCGTAGGGCTGCACGTTGCCGGCGACCGGCATGGTGCCGACCGCGCGCTCCGCGGACACCTCCTGCAGCTCGATGCCCATGCGCTCCATGAGCGTGCCGGGCGGGACGTGGGTGCCGAGGGGAGCGCCGTCGGCGGCGGGGGTCGCGGCGGCGGGCGGCAGGTCGGTGTCAGCCATGCCCGATAGGTTGGCACCCGTGACTGACGCGACGCGACTCCTCCTGGTCGACGGCCACTCGATGGCCTACCGGGCCTTCTTCGCCCTCCCGGTCGACAAGTTCGCCACCTCGACCGGCCAGCCCACCAACGCGGTGTTCGGGTTCGTGTCGATGCTGGCGAACCTGCTGCGGGACGAGGCGCCGACCCACGTGGCGGTCGCGTTCGACGCGGGGCGGACCACGTTCCGCACCGAGCAGTACGAGGAGTACAAGGCCAACCGCTCCGCCTCCCCGGACGCGTTCCGCGGCCAGGTCGAGGTCATCAAGCAGGTCCTGGCGACCATGCACATCCCGACGCTCGACAAGCCGGGCTTCGAGGCCGACGACATCCTCGCCACCCTCGCCCGCCAGGGCGCCGCCGAGGGCATGGACGTGCTCATCTGCTCCGGCGACCGCGACTCGCTGCAGCTGGTGACCGAGCGGGTCACCGTGCTCTACCCGGTCAAGGGCGTCTCGGAGCTCGCGCGGATGACGCCGGAGGCGGTCGAGGCCAAGTACGCCGTGCCGCCGGAGCGGTACCCCGACATCGCGGCGCTGGTGGGCGAGTCCTCCGACAACCTGCCCGGCGTCCCGGGCGTGGGGCCGAAGACGGCCGCCAAGTGGATCACCACGTACGACGGCCTGCAGGGCGTCGTCGCCAACGTCGACAAGATCACCGGCAAGGCGGGGGAGTCGCTGCGCGCGAACCTCGACCAGGTGCTGCTCAACCGCCAGCTCAACCGGCTGCTCGACGACCTGGAGCTGCCGCTGGGCCCGGAGGACCTGGTCGCGCGGCCGTGGGACCGCGAGGCGCTGCACACCATCCTGGACGAGCTGGAGTTCCGCACGCTGCGCGACCGGCTGTTCGCGATGCTGCCGGGCGAGGACGACGGCGCCGGGGAGGTGGCGGGGCCCGCGGAGGGCCCGGTCGTCGTGACGCCGGTGGACGGCGGCCTGGCCGCGTGGCTCGAGCGGCACGCCGGAGCGCGCACCGCGGTGGACGTGCAGGGCTCGGCGTCCCCGGCGGGCGGCGACGCCTGGGGGGTCGCGCTCGTGGCCGGCGGCGAGGCCGTGGCGTACGACCTCGCGCAGATCGCCCCCGCCGACGAGGCGGCGCTGGCGGCGTGGCTCGCCGACCCGGCGCAGCCGAAGGCGCTGCACGCGGCCAAGGAGGCGTGGCACGCGCTCGCCGGGCGCGGGCTGACCCTGGCGGGCGTCGAGTTCGACACCGAGCTCGGCGCGTACCTCCTGCAGCCCGACCGCCGCGGCTACGACCTGTCCGACCTCGCGATCGGCTACCTGCGCCGCGAGCTCGGCGCGGTCGCGGACGAGGCGGGCCAGGGCGCGCTCGACCTCGACCTGGAGGGCTCCTCCGAGGGCACCCGCGGCGCCGTGCGCGCGGCCGCGGTGCTCGACCTGGTCGACGTGCTGGGCGAGCAGCTCGTGGACCGCGGCGCGGACCACCTGCTCCGCGACGTCGAGCTGCCCCTGGAGGGCGTGCTCGAGCGCATGGAGCACGTCGGCATCGCCGCGGACGCCGGCTACCTGTCCGCGCTCGAGAAGGAGTACGACACCGCGGTGCAGCGCGCCGCGGGCGAGGCGTACGACGCGATCGGGCGGGAGGTGAACCTCGGCTCGCCGAAGCAGCTGCAGGAGGTGCTGTTCGACCAGCTCGACATGCCGAAGACCAAGCGCACCAAGACCGGCTACACCACCGACGCCAACGCGCTGGCCGACCTGTTCGCCCGCACCGGGCACCCGTTCCTGGAGCACCTGCTCGCGCACCGCGACGCCATCCGGCTGCGGCAGACGGTCGAGGGGCTGCTCCGCTCGGTGGCGCCCGACGGCCGGATCCACACGACGTTCCAGCAGACGATCGCGGCGACCGGGCGGCTGTCGTCCACCGACCCGAACCTGCAGAACATCCCGATCCGCACCGAGGCCGGCCGGCAGATCCGCCGGGCGTTCGTGGTCGGCCAGGGCTACGAGACGCTGCTGACCGCGGACTACTCGCAGATCGAGATGCGGATCATGGCGCACCTGTCCGGCGACGAGGGCCTCATCGAGGCGTTCACCGCGGGGGAGGACCTGCACTCCTACGTCGGGTCCCGGGTGTTCGGCGTGCCGACCGACGAGGTCACCAGCGCCCAGCGGTCCAAGATCAAGGCGATGTCGTACGGCCTCGCGTACGGCCTGTCCTCGTACGGGCTGTCGCAGCAGCTGAAGATCGAGGTGTCCGAGGCCGCCGCGCTGATGCAGGACTACTTCCACCGGTTCGGCGGCGTGCGCGACTACCTGACCGGCGTGGCCGACGAGGCCCGTGCGACCGGGTACACCGCGACCATCCTCGGGCGGCGGCGGTACCTGCCGGACCTCACGAGCGACAACCGGGTCCGGCGCGAGGCCGCGGAGCGGATGGCGCTGAACGCCCCGATCCAGGGGTCCGCGGCGGACATCATCAAGCTCGCGATGCTCGGCGTGCAGGCCGAGCTCGACGCCCAGGGGCTCGGCAGCCGGCTGCTGCTCCAGGTCCACGACGAGCTCGTGCTCGAGGTCGCCCCGGGGGAGCGCGAGGCGGTGGAGGCGCTGGTCCGCGCCCAGATGGGGTCGGCGTACGACCTGTCGGTCCCGCTGGACGTGTCGGTCGGCGTCGGCGAGAGCTGGCACGCCGCCGGGCACTGAGGTCCGCGAGGTCGGCGGTTCCGCCCGAGGTCGTCGGTTCCGCACCCCGGCCGGTGGACGGAACCGCCGACCTCGGCGGATGCGGAGCCGCTACGCCGGGCGGTGCGCCACGAAGATCGCCGTGCCCGGCAGGTGCCGGCCGCGCAGCGGGCTCCAGCCGCCCCACGTCCGGTCGTTCTCGTCCGGCCAGGCGGGCTCGACGATCCCGTCCAGCACCAGGCCCGCCCCGACCAGGTCCGCCACGTGGTCGCCGATCGTCCGGTGGTACTCCGCGTACAGCACCCGCCCCTGCTCGTCCCGCTCCACGTACGGCCGCCGGTCGAAGTAGGACCGGTCGGCGGTGAGCCCGCGCTCGCCGGGGTCGTCGGGGAACGCCCAGCGCACCGGGTGCGTCACGGAGCACACCCAGCGGCCGCCCGGCCGCAGCACCCGCGCCGCCTCGGCGTGCACCCGGCGGGCGTCGGGCACGAACGGGATCGCCCCGTAGGCGGTGAACACCACGTCGAACGACCGGTCGGGGAACGGCAGCGCCCGGGCGTCGGCCTGCACGAGCGGCACCGTCGCCGCCCGCCCCGCCACCGGACCGGCCTCGCGGGCCGGGTCGCCCGCCAGCCGCCGGTCGAGCTCGCGGGCAGCGGCGAGCATCCCGCCGGACACGTCGGTCGCCACCGCCTGCGCGCCCCGGGCGGCCAGCCAGCGCGAGCACTGCGCCGCCCCGGCCCCGACCTCGAGCACCCGCCGCCCCGCGACGTCGCCCAGCAGCCCCGCCTCGGACTCGCGCAGCCCCTCGGGGCACCAGAGGAAGTCGTCGTCGCCCAGGAACGCGCCGTGCTCGTCGAGGTACTCGCCGGCGTTCGCGTCCCACCAGCGCCGTCCGGCGCCCTCGGTCGCGGCGGCCGGGACGTCGAGGTAGCCGGCCGCGGCGAGCCGGTCGCGGGCGCTGTCGTCGGTGCTGTCGGTCACAGCCACGACGGTAGCCGGACGAATCGCCCGGGACCTCCGGCTCACGGGGGGCCGGGACGCGCACGGTTAGCCTGGTCACGCCGCGCGAGGGCGCCGCGGCCACCCCATCTCAGAAGGAGACCTCAGCGTGCGTGTCGGACTGCTCACCGGCGGGGGCGACGTCCCCGGTCTGAACGCGGCCATCCGCGCCGTCGTCAAGCGCGGGGAGGGGGAGTACGGCCACTCGATCATCGGGTTCCGCAACGGGTGGCGCGGCGTCGTGGACGGGGACATCATCCCGCTCAGCCGCAGCCACATCCGCAACGTGCTGCCGGTGGGCGGGACCCTGCTGGGCACCGCGCGGTACCACCCGCACTCGTCGAACGGCGGCCTGGACGCCGTGCTCGCGACGCTGGAGGCCGAGCGGATCGAGGCGCTGATCTGCATCGGCGGCGACGGCACGCTGCACGCGGCGTCGAAGGTCGCCGAGGCGGGCGTGAAGATCGTCGCCATCCCCAAGACGATCGACAACGACGTGTGGGGCACGGACCGGTCCATCGGCTTCGACACCGCGGTGGGGATCGCGACCGAGGCGATCGACCGCGTGCACACCACGGCGGAGTCGCACAACCGCGTCATGATCGTCGAGGTCATGGGCCGCAGCGCCGGCTGGATCGCCGTCACCGCGGGCATCGCGGGCGGCGCCGAGGTCGTGCTGGCCCCCGAGGAGCCGTTCGACATCGACAAGGTCATCAAGTTCCTCAAGCACCGGCACCGCGCGCACGCGAACTTCTCGATCGTCGTCGTGGCCGAGGGCGCCGTGCCCGCCGAGGGCACCTCGATGTCCTACGAGGCGCCGGTCGGCCAGTTCGGCGAGATCGTCGCCGGCGCGATCACCGCGCGGGTCAAGGCGGAGATCGAGCAGCGCACCGGGTTCGACACCCGCGTGACCGTCCTCGGCCACGTGCAGCGCGGCGGCAGCCCGGTCCCGGCCGACCGGATCCTCGGCAGCCGGTTCGGCGTGGCGGCGATCGACGCGGTCAGCCGCGGCGAGACCGACGTCATGACCGCCCTGCGCGGCGACGAGGTCGTGCTGGTGCCGCTGCAGGAGATCGCCGGCAAGGTCAAGCGCGTGCCCGCCGAGCTGCTCCAGGTGGTCCGGGCGCTCGCCTGACCGCCCCGGGCGGCCGCGGATCGCCGCGGCGCGAGCGCCCGGGCGGCCGTCACCGCGGCGCCCGGGCGCCTTTGACCCGCTGTCGTCACGGCGGGTAAGGTGTTCGCCGGTGTCGCGTGCCGTCTGGCGCCCCGCCGAACCTGTTCCCACTACTTCATGTCCGCATCGGAGCCCATCCCTACATGAGCATCTCCACCCCCGCCAAGCCCGGCACCCCGCAGGTCGCGGTCAACGACATCGGCTCGGCCGAGGACTTCCTCGCCGCGGTCGACGCCACGATCAAGTACTTCAACGACGGCGACATCGTCGAGGGCACCATCGTCAAGGTCGACCGCGACGAGGTCCTGCTCGACATCGGTTACAAGACCGAGGGCGTCATCCCGTCCCGCGAGCTGTCCATCAAGCACGACGTGGACCCGGGCGAGGTCGTCAAGGTCGGTGACGAGGTCGAGGCCCTCGTCCTCCAGAAGGAGGACAAGGAGGGTCGTCTGATCCTGTCCAAGAAGCGCGCCCAGTACGAGCGCGCCTGGGGCACGATCGAGAAGATCAAGGAGGAGGACGGCGTCGTCACCGGCACCGTCATCGAGGTGGTCAAGGGTGGCCTCATCCTCGACATCGGCCTCCGTGGCTTCCTCCCGGCCTCCCTCGTGGAGATGCGTCGTGTCCGCGACCTCCAGCCGTACGTCGGCAAGGAGATCGAGGCGAAGATCATCGAGCTCGACAAGAACCGCAACAACGTGGTCCTGTCGCGCCGCGCGTGGCTCGAGCAGACGCAGTCCGAGGTCCGCTCCACCTTCCTGCAGACCCTGCAGAAGGGCCAGGTGCGCCCCGGTGTCGTGTCCTCGATCGTCAACTTCGGCGCGTTCGTCGACCTGGGCGGCGTGGACGGGCTCGTGCACGTCTCCGAGCTGTCCTGGAAGCACATCGACCACCCGTCCGAGGTCGTCGAGGTCGGCCAGGAGGTCACGGTCGAGGTCCTGGACGTCGACTTCGACCGCGAGCGGGTCTCCCTGTCGCTGAAGGCGACGCAGGAGGACCCGTGGCAGGCCTTCGCCCGGACGCACGCCATCGGCCAGGTCGTCCCCGGCAAGGTCACCAAGCTCGTCCCGTTCGGTGCGTTCGTGCGCGTCGAGGACGGCATCGAGGGCCTCGTGCACATCTCGGAGCTGGCCGTGCGCCACGTCGAGATCCCGGAGCAGGTCGTCCAGGTCGGCGACGACGTGTTCGTCAAGGTCATCGACATCGACCTGGAGCGCCGCCGCATCTCGCTGTCGCTCAAGCAGGCGAACGAGGGCTTCGACCCGACCTCCGAGGACTTCGACCCCGCGCTGTACGGCATGGCGGCCGAGTACGACGAGGAGGGGAACTACAAGTACCCCGAGGGCTTCGACCCGACCACCAACGAGTGGCTCGAGGGCTACGAGTCCCAGCGCGAGACCTGGGAGGCGCAGTACGCCCAGGCGCACGAGCGCTGGGAGGCGCACCGCAAGCAGGTCCTGGACGCCGTCCAGGCCGACGCGGAGGCCGCTCAGGGTGGTGGCGACGCCGCCGCCTCGAGCTCGTCGTCGTCCTCCTCCTCCTCCTCGTACTCCTCGGCCCCGGCCCAGGAGGCGACCGGCACGCTCGCGTCGGACGAGGCCCTGGCCGCGCTCCGCGAGAAGCTCACCGGCAACTGAGCCGACCGCCGGGCGCGCAGCCCGGCCACCGGTCCGACGGGCCGGCCACCTCCGGGTGGCCGGCCCGTCGGCGTTCCCGGCGCGGGTCGCCGCGGGCGGGCCGTCGTCTCACCTGGTGCGACCCAGCCGTCTCACCTGTGGGTGGCCCGTGAGAGGATCGACGGCGCCGCCACCTCCTCTCGTGAAAGGCCGTGCTGTGCCCGCGCGCTCCACCACGCCCCGTCCGGCGATGCTCACCGGGTCGGTGCTGCGGCGCTCCCTGCTGCTGCTCGGGCGCGGCATCGCCTCCCAGCCGCGGACGTACGTCCTGGCCATCGGCACCTCGGCCGCGTACGGCGCGCTGACCGTCGCGATCAGCCGGGTGCTGGGGTGGGCGACCGACAGCGTGGTCGTCCCGGCGCTCGGCGGTGACCCCGACGCGCGCGGGCGGATCTGGGTCGCGGGCGGCGTGCTCGCCCTGGTCGCGGTCTCGCTGGCCGCGGCCGTCGCCGGCCGGCGGATCTTCGCCGGCATGGGCGTGGCCGACCAGCAGGCGATGCACCGCCGTGCGGTCACCCGGCAGTACCTGCGGCTCCCGATGACGTGGCACCGCGCGCACCCCACCGGCCAGCTGCTGTCCAACGCCTCCGCCGACGTCGAGGCCGCCACGGGCGTGTTCAACCCGCTGCCGTTCGCCCTCGGCGTCGTCGTGATGATCGGCGTCGCCGCCGTCGCGCTGTTCAGCACCGACGTGTGGCTCGCCGTGGCCGCGATGGCCGTGCTGCCGGCCGCCGTGGTGGCCAACCTGGTCTTCCAGCGCCGGATGTCCCCGGCCGCGACCCGCGCGCAGCAGCTGCGCGCCGAGGTCGCCGACATCGCGCACGAGAGCTTCGAGGCCGCGCTGCTGGTCAAGTCGCTCGGCACCGAGGAGCGCGAGGAGCGCCGGTTCGCCGAGCGGGCCGGGCAGCTCCGGGAGGCGAACGTGCGGGTGGGGGTCGTGCGGGCCTACTTCGACCCGGTCATCGACATGCTGCCGAACCTCGGCACGCTGCTCGTGCTGCTGGTCGGCGTCTGGCGGGTGCAGGCCGGGGCGGTCGGCACGGGCGACATCGTGTCCGCGGCCTACCTGCTCACGCTCATGGCCGTGCCGGTGCGCGCGTTCGGCTGGGTCCTCGGCGAGCTGCCGCGCGGCCTGGTCGGGCACGAGCGCGTGGCGCGCGTGGTCGACGCGGAGGGCGAGCTGGCGCCCGGCACGCGGCCGCTGGCGCGCGCCGGCGGGGGCGGGGCCGCGCTGCGCCTGTCCGGAGTCGGCGTGCAGGTCCCCGGGCCCGCCGGCCCGCTCCCGCTGCTCAGCGGCGTGGACCTGGACGTCGCGCCCGGCCGGGTGGTCGCCGTGGTCGGTCCGACGGGCGCCGGCAAGACGACGCTGGTGTCGCTCGTCCCGCGGCTCACCGACCCCAGCACCGGCACCGTCGAGGTCGACGGCACCGACGTGCGCGACCTGGTGCCGGGGGACCTCACCGACCAGGTCGTGCTGGTCGGCCAGCAGACGTTCGTGTTCGAGGACACCGTGCGCGGCAACGTCACGCTGCGCGACCCCGACGACCCGGACGCGCCGTCGGACGACGAGGTGTGGGCCGCGCTGCGGCTCGCCCGCGTCGACGGCGTCGTCCGCGACCTGCCCGGCGGGCTCGACGCGCGGCTCGGCGAGCGGGGCTCGAACCTGTCCGGCGGCCAGCGGCAGCGGCTGGCGATCGCGCGCGCCCTGGTGCGCCGGCCCCGGCTTCTCGTGCTCGACGACGCGACCTCCGCGGTCGACCCCCGGGTGGAGCAGGACATCCTGACCGGCCTGCGCGCGCACGCCGGCGGCGACGCGAGCGGGCCGACCGTGCTGCTGGTGGCGTACCGGATGTCCTCGGTGCTGCTCGCGGACGAGGTGGTGCACCTGGCCGGCGGCCGGGTGGTCGACCACGGCACGCACGCCGAGCTGCTGGCCCGGGACCCCGGCTACGCCGACCTGGCGACCGCGTACGAGCAGGAGTCCGAGCGGCGCGCGGCGCGCCGGGCCGAGGCGCTGGACGCCGAGGCGGCCGCGGCGGACGAGCGCGCCGACCTGGAGCGCGAGGACGAGGACGAGCTGGACGCGGAGGGGGCCCGATGAGCGCCGAGCAGCAGGCCGAGGCGCAGGCCGGCCTGGGCGGCACGCACCGCGGGGTCATGGGCACGCTGCGCCGCGGCATCGAGGTGTCGCCGCAGCTGGTGCAGGGGATCGGGCTGACCTTCGTGCTCGCGACGCTCGCCGCCGCGGGCAAGGTGGTCGTCCCGATCGCCGTGCAGCAGGTGATGGACACCGGGATCCTCGCCGACGGCGGGCCCGACGTGCGCCGCGTCGTGACGCTGGTGCTGGCCGCGACGGTCGCGCTGGTCGCGGGCGGCCTGTGCTCCGCGCTGGTCAACGTGCGGCTGTTCCGCGCCAGCGAGGCGGGGCTCGCCCAGCTCCGCGTGCGCGCGTTCCGGCACGTGCACGACCTGTCCGTGCTGACCCAGAACACCGAGCGACGCGGGTCGCTGGTGTCCCGGGTGACCTCCGACGTCGACACCATCTCGATGTTCGTGCAGTGGGGCGGCATCATGCTGCTCGTCTCCACGCTCCAGGTGCTCGTCGCGACGGTGCTGATGGCGGTGTACTCCTGGCAGCTGACCGTCCTGGTCTGGCTCTGCTTCGGCCCGCTGGTGCTCGCGCTCCGGCCGCTCCAGCGCCGGGTGAACGTCGCCTACACCACCGTCCGCGAGCGGGTCGGCGCCATGCTCGGTGCGGTGTCGGAGGCGGTCGTCGGCGCGGAGACCATCCGGGCGTACGGCGTGCAGCGGCGGGTGCAGCGGAACGTCGACGAGCGGATCGGGGCGACGCGGGACGCGATGGTGCGCGCGCAGAACACGGTGTCGCTGGTGTTCTCCTCCGGCGTGCTGGTCGCGAACCTCGTGCTGGCGGTCGTGGTGGTCGCCGGCACGGCGCTCGGCGTCGCGGGGGACCTCAGCGTCGGCAAGCTGCTCGCGTTCCTGTTCCTCGTGCAGCTGTTCACCGGACCGGTGCAGCAGGCGACCGAGGTGCTGAACGAGCTGCAGAACGCGGTCGCCGGCTGGCGCCGGGTGCTCGGCATCATCGACACGCCCGTGCAGGTCGCCGACCCCGGCCCGCGCGGCGTGCCGTCCCCGCGCGGCCCCGCCGCGGTCGAGCTGCAGGGGGTGGGCTTCGCCTACCCCGACGGACCCCCCGTGCTGCACGACGTCGACCTGCGCCTGCCCGCCGGCCGCTCGGTCGCCGTCGTCGGCGCCACCGGCTCCGGCAAGACGACGATCGCCAAGCTGGTCACCCGGCTGATGGACCCCACGCGCGGCGCGGTGCTGCTCGACGGGACCGACCTGCGCACCGTCCGCACCGAGGACCTGCGCCGCCGGGTGGTCATGGTGCCGCAGGAGGGCTTCCTGTTCGACGCCACGCTCGCGGAGAACCTGGTCTACGGCCTGCGCGACGGCGACGACCACGCGGCCCCGAGCCCGGCCGAGGCCGAGCCCCGGCTGCGCGCCGCGCTGGCCGAGCTCGGGCTGACCGACTGGGTCGCGGAGCTGCCGTCCGGGCTGGACACGCCCGTCGGCCAGCGGGGGGAGGCGCTGTCGGCGGGGGAGCGGCAGCTCGTCGCGCTGACCCGCGCGTACCTCGCGGACGCCGACCTGCTCGTGCTGGACGAGGCCACCTCGGCGGTCGACCCGGCCACCGAGGTGCGGATCGCCCGCGCGCTGGACTCCCTGACCACCGGGCGGAGCACGGTGACGATCGCGCACCGGCTGTCGACCGCCGAGGCGGCGGACCTCGTCGTCGTGGTCGACGCGGGTCGCGTGGTCGAGTTCGGCGCGCACGAGGACCTGGTGGCCGACGACGGCGTGTACGCGGCGATGCACCGGGCCTGGGTGGCGCAGACGCGCTGAGGCGGCGCAGGGCCCGGGGCGGTCGCGCGGCGGGTGCAGCGGAACGTCGACGAGCGGATCGGGGCGACGCGGGACGCGATGGTGCGCGCGCAGAACAC
>NZ_JAKRMS010000055.1 GCF_022346185.1 Cellulomonas sp. ACRRI
GCGCACCCCCTCGCCCCTGCCCGCGGACACCCCGCTGAGCGCCCCCGGGCCGTGGCTATCATCGCCCGATGGACCAGCCCCCGACCGGCCGAGGACGCCCGGCGCGCATGCCCCGCGCGCTCCGCCGCGCGCAGGTGCTGGCGATCGCGCAGGAGCTGTTCACGTCCGAGGGCTTCCACCACGTCTCGATGGACGACATCGCCGACCGCGCCGAGGTCAGCAAGCCGGTCCTGTACCGGCACTTCCCGTCCAAGCTCGACCTGTACCTCACCGTCGTCGACGCCCGCGGGGACGAGCTGCTGTCCGCCGTCGACGCGGCGGCGGCGACGCACCCGCCCGGCGAGGTCCGCCCGCACGACGCCCGCGCCATCCTCACCGGGGTCGTGCGCGCGTACGTCGACTTCGTGGACGGTGCCGGGGAGTCCTCCGCCCTGCTGTTCGAGTCCGACGTCCGGCACGACCTCGAGGTCCGCGCCCGGGTCGAGCGGGCCACCGCGACCATCACCCGCCGCCTGCAGTCGGTCCTGGCCGAGGTGGCGGGCGTGCCGCCCGAGACGGCGGCGCTGCTCGCGCCGTCCGTCGCCGCGATGGCCCAGGCGGCCGCCACCCGGCGGCTGCGGTCGCCGGACGGCAGCTCCGCGCGCGACACCGCCACGCTGGTCGCGCGCCTCGCGTGGGGCGGCGTCGCCGGCTTCGTCCCGGAGGGCGCCGAGCCCGGTCCCGGACCGCAGGACGTGTCCACCCAGGGCGAACGCGGGCCGCTCGACGGTCCGGCGGACGCCCGCCCGGCCTAGGATGACCGGGCAGCGACACCACGGACGAGGAGACGACGAAGCGTGGACATCACGATCGGTGTGCAGAACCTTCCCCGCGAGCTGGTGATCGAGTCGGACCAGACGGCCGACGAGGTCACCACCGCCGTCACCGAGGCCCTCAACGGCAAGCCGG
The DNA here is from genome assembly GCF_022346185.1 of Cellulomonas sp. ACRRI. Classification (GTDB taxonomy): domain Bacteria; phylum Actinomycetota; class Actinomycetes; order Actinomycetales; family Cellulomonadaceae; genus Cellulomonas. Next base: position 949 of record NZ_JAKRMS010000055.1, read on the forward strand.
TGCTCGAGCTGACCGACAACCGGGGCCGGCGCGTGATCGTGCCGTCCGCCTCGATCGGCTACGTCGAGATCGGCACGGAGTCGAAGGGCCGCGTCGGCTTCGGCGCGATCTGAGCCCCACCCGCAGACGCGACGACGCCCCGCACCGGGATCCGGTGCGGGGCGTCGTCGTGCACGGGGCCGCGGGGACGGGGTCCTCCCGGGCGCGGGGTCTTCCCGCGCGCGGGGTCCTCAGGCCGTCAGGCCCAGGCGGGACATGCGGCGGGTGTGCTCCGCGGTCAGCTCGCCGAACAGCTTCGCCGGGGCCGTGCCGTCGGCGCCCGGCGCGGCGGCCTCGTCCTCGACGGCGGGCGCGGCGGCCGGCTCCTGCGCGGCGCGGCGCGCCTCCGCCTCGCGGCGGGTGACCAGGCGGCCGAGGCCCGGGTGCGCGGACATGGCCTGCTGCACGACGCCGAGCGCCTCACCGACCAGCCGGCGGCCCCACAGCGCGAGCCGGGACACCAGCACCTCGTCGTGCGCCCCGGCGGCCTCCAGCTCGCCGACGGCCAGGTTCGCGTGCGCGGCGTCGTCCAGCACCTCGAGCAGCAGCGCGCGCGACCGGTCGTCGACCGCGGAGGCGGCGATGCGGCAGAAGTCGTCGGACACCCCGTCGGCGACGTAGGAGCGGAGCAGCCGCTCCCACCACGTGCTCGGCTGGGTGCGGGAGTCGAAGTCCTCGAGCAGCCGGGCGTAGGCGCCCAGGCAGCGCTCGGGCTCGCCGCCGAGCTCCACGACGCGGGCGAGCACCCGGTCGCGGCGGTCGACCGCGGCGGCGGCCAGGCGGCTGAGCTCGAGCTGCTGGGCGGTGCTGGGGGCGACGCGCGCGTCCTCGGCGAGCCGGTTGAACGCGACGTGCTGCAGATGGGCGACCAGCCCGAGCAGCTCGACGGTGTCGGCGGCCTCGGGGGCCTGCTGCTGGGTGTCGTGAGCGACCTCGGTCATCCGCCCAGGGTAGCGCCGCCACCCCCGGTCGGCTCTCGCCGGGCCCCTGGGCCCGCGGTTAGGATGGTCGGAGCTGAGGGACACCGGACGCGACCTGGAGGCGGGGAGGCGCGTCGCCCGTCTCGTGCACCCGGAGGGTCCCTCGTGTCCGCCCTGAACGCCTACGCGCGCCTGTTCCGCCTGGCCGGTCCGGCCTACGTCGTCGTCGCCTTCCTCGGCCGCCTGCCGATGGCGATGGCCCAGCTGGGCACGCTGCTGCTCGTCTCCACCGCCACCGGCGCCTACGGCCTCGGCGGCCTCGCGGCGGGGGCGCTGGCCGTCGCGAACGCCGTGGGCGCGCCGGTCGCCGGCGGGCTCGCCGACCGGTTCGGCCAGCGCCCCGTCGTGCTCGTCCAGTCGCTGGCGGGCGCGGCGTCGCTCGCCGCGCTGACCCTGCTGGCGCACGCCGGGGCGGGCGGGGCCGCGCTGGTGGCGGTCGCCGCGGTCACCGGCCTCGCCCTGCCGCAGGTCGGCCCGCTCGCCCGCGTGCGCTGGCGGCCGATCACCGCCGGCACGGGCCACGAGCAGCGCCGGCTGGTCGACGCGGCCTTCTCCTACGAGGGCGCCGTCGACGAGGCCTCGTTCGCGATCGGCCCGGCGCTGGTCGGCGTCGTCGCCGTGTGGCTGTCCCCCGCCGGCGCGCTGGTCACCGCCGCCGTGCTGCTCGCCGTGTTCGGCACCGCGTTCGCGCTGCACCCCACGGCGCGCCGCACGGCGACCGGGCCGCACGCGCGCCCGGCCGGCCGCCTGCTGACCCCGGCCTTCGCGGTGCTGGTCGTCGCCCAGGCCGCGGTCGGCGTGCTGTTCGGCGCCACCCAGACCGGCACCACCGTCCTCGCCACCCAGGCGGGCCAGCCGGGGCTGGCGGGCCTGATCCACGCGGTGCTCGGCGTCGGCAGCGCCGCGGCCGGCATCGGCACCGCCTTCATCCCGGCCCGGATCGGGCACGAGCGCCGGGTGCTGGTGGCCGCCTGCGCGCTGGTCGCGCTGTCCTGGCCGCTGCTGCTGGTCGACTCGCTGCCCGCGCTCACCGCCGCCGTCGCCGTGCTGGGCTTCGCGGTCGCGCCGTACATGATCGGCGTGTTCTCCCTCGGCGAGCGCGTCGTCCCCGCCGGGCGGACCGGCGCCGCGATGACGGCCCTCGCCTCGGCGACCGGCGTCGGCTACGCGCTCGGGTCGAGCATCGCCGGACGCCTGGCGGACGCCTCCGGGCACACCGCCGCGTTCGCGGTCACCGTGGCGACGACCGTGGTCGCGCTGCTGGTGGCGGCGACGCAGCAGCGGCGGCTCGCGGCCGCGGTGCGCGCCGCCGGGCCCGCCGCGGAGCCGGCCTCGGGCGTCCCCGGGGACGCCGCGGCGGAGCCCGCCCCGTCCGCGCCCGTCCGCGGCTGACGCCGCCGGTCCCGCCCGTCGCCGCGCCGCCGGGCCGCCCGGGCGCGTCTCCGGGCCGCCCGGCGCGCCGCCCCCGCCACCGCCTCCCGGCGGTGCGGGCGGCCCTGCGCGTATCATCGGACGTGTTCATCGGTTGCCCGGTCGTCCCGACCACGGTGCGCCGAGCGAACCGCGGCGCCCACGGCGCCCGGCCCGCTCTCGACTGACTTGCACGATCGGCTGCCGGACCACCCGTGGCGATGCCCGTCGCGGACCCCCTCGCGGGTCGCGACGCGCCGCACGCCACCTTCACGAGTGAAGAGCAGTCCGTGACCTCGACCGACCCCAGCACCACCGACGCCCTCGCGCCCGAGGACGTGGCGGTGGAGACCATCGACACCCCGACCGCCGCCTCCGTGCAGGCCGCCGACGTGACCTTCGCGGACTTCGACGTCCGCCCGGAGATCGTCCAGGCGCTCGCCGACGCAGGCATCAGCACCCCGTTCCCCATCCAGGCGATGACCCTGCCCGTGGCGCTGTCCGGCCACGACATCATCGGCCAGGCCAAGACCGGCACCGGCAAGACGCTCGGCTTCGGCGTCCCGCTGCTGCACCGCGTCGTCGCCCCCGGCGAGGACGGCTTCGACACCCTCCCCGCCCCGGGCAAGCCGCAGGCGATCGTCATCGTCCCCACCCGCGAGCTCGCGGTGCAGGTCGCCGGCGACCTGGAGACGGCCTCCAAGCGCCGCTCCGTCCGCATCGCCCTGCTCTACGGCGGCCGCGCGTACGAGCCGCAGATCGAGATGCTGCAGCGCGGCGTCGAGGTCGTCGTCGGCACCCCGGGCCGCATGATCGACCTGATGAACCAGGGCCACCTGGACCTGTCCCGCATCAAGTGCGTCGTGCTCGACGAGGCCGACGAGATGCTCGACCTCGGCTTCCTGCCGGACGTCGAGAAGCTGCTCGCCCGCACCCCCGCCTCGCGGCACACCATGCTGTTCTCGGCCACCATGCCGGGCGCCGTCGTCGCGATGGCCCGGCGCTACATGACGCAGCCCACGCACATCCGCGCCAGCGAGCCGGACGACGCGGGCCAGACCGTCAAGAACATCAAGCAGGTCGTCTACCGCGCGCACGCGCTCGACAAGGTCGAGGTGCTGTCCCGCATCCTGCAGGCCGAGGGCCGCGGCCTGACCATCGTGTTCGCCCGCACCAAGCGCACCGCCGCGAAGGTCGCCGACGAGCTCGTCGAGCGCGGGTTCGCCGCCGGCGCCCTGCACGGCGACCTCGGCCAGGGCGCGCGCGAGCAGGCGCTGCGCGCGTTCCGCAACGGCAAGGTCGACGTCCTGGTCGCCACCGACGTCGCCGCCCGCGGCATCGACGTCGACGACGTCACCCACGTCATCAACTACCAGTGCCCCGAGGACGAGAAGACCTACCTGCACCGCACCGGCCGCACCGGCCGCGCGGGCAACAAGGGCACCGCGGTCACGTTCGTCGACTGGGACGACGTGCCGCGCTGGGGCCTGATCGACAAGGCGCTGGAGCTCGGCTTCCCGGAGCCGCAGGAGACGTACTCCTCGTCGCCGCACCTGTACACCGACCTCGGCATCCCCGAGGGCACCACCGGGCGCCTGCCGCGCTCCAAGCGGACCCGCGAGGGCCTGGACGCCGAGGTGCTCGAGGACCTGGGCGAGACCGGCAAGCGGCACTCCTCGGGCCGGGACTCCGGGCCGCGCGACGGCGGCCGCGGCGGCCGGGACTCCGGCGGGCGCGGGGGCTCCCGCGACGGCGGGCGCGGCGAGGGCCGCGGGCGGTCCGAGGGCGGCGCGCGGTCCGAGGGTGGCGAGGGCGGGCGCTCCCGCAGCCGCCGGCGCGGCGGCCCGGGCTCCGACGCCGGGGACGCGGTGGCGGCCGAGGGCTCGACCGGGCCCGCCGAGTCGACCACCGGCCCCGCCGAGGGCCGCGAGGACGGCGCCGCCCCGCGCCGTCGCCGCAACCGCCGGCGCACCCGCGGCGGCCGCCCGGGCGGCGAGGGCGAGTCGGCCCCGGCCGCTCCCGCGGAGGCCTGAGCCTCCCGACGCACGACGACGAGGGCGCCCCGGCCACCCGGCCGGGGCGCCCTCGCCCGTCCCGGCACGCTCCGCTCCGCGCCGAGGTCGAGGGGTTCCGGCGAGGTCGAGGGGTTCCGCGGGGGTCTCAGCGGCAAACGCTCGACCTCGGCGCCCGCGACCGGGCTACGCCGGCGTGGCGTCGGCCGTCGGCGGGGCCGGGGTCGTCGCCAGCGCCCAGCGGATCACGCGGGTGATCGCGTGCCCGCCCGCCGGGGCGAGCGTCGCGTCCAGCCACGGCACGTCCGGGAGCCCGAGCGGTGCGCGCGCCGCCCGCGGCAGCCCGGCGATCGCCGCGGCCGCCAGCACCCCGTACGGCAGCCGGACCGGAACGGGCAGCGGCGGGTCGGCGAGCAGGAACTCGGCCGCCTCCCGCGCCTGCCGCGTCCCGCGCAGCTCGGGCAGGTACGAGTCGAGCGCCGCGTGCAGCCCCGCCGCCGTCTCGGGCAGGTCCTCGGCCCCGAGCGCGCGCCCCACCCGCGCCGACTGCGCCACGTAGGCGTCGCAGCCCGCGGCGTCGAGCGGCCGCGCCCCGTAGCGCTGGTGCGCGGTCAGGAACGCGTGCGCCTCCGTGATGTGCACCCAACGCAGCAGGTGCGGGTCGGAGGCGGCGTAGGGCTCGCCGTCCTCGGTCACCCCGGTGACCCGCTCGTGGATCGCCCGCACCGTCGCGACCGCCTGCTCGGCGTGCTCCGCGGTGCCGAACGTCGTGACCGCGAGGAACGTGCTGGTGCGCTGCAGCCGGCCCCAGGGGTCGCCGCGGTAGCCGGAGTGCGCCGCGACGGCCGCCATCGCCAGCGGGTGCCAGGACTGCAGCAGGAGCGCGGTCAGCCCGCCGACGAACATCGACGCGTCGCCGTGCACCCGTCGGATCGCGTCGTCCGGGCCGAACCAGCGCGGGCCGGGGGTGAGGTGGATGCGGTCGCGCACCTGCGGGCCGCGCGGGCCGGCGACGCGGGCGAACAGCTCGTCGCCGAGCCGCCCGCGCAGGGACGAGGTGGGGGTGCTCACGCGCCGATCCTCACCCCGCGGGCGCCCGACGGCGACCGGGCGGCACCCCGCCGACGACCGGCGCTCGCCGCCCCGAGCGCGACGCCCGCCCGGGCACTCGGTGATGAACGCGACCGCGCCGGCACCCGGCGCTACGCCGCCTTCACGAACGCCGTCACCGCGTCCGCCACCAGCTGCACCGCGATCGCCGCCAGCAGCAGGCCCGCGATCCGGGTCACCAGCGTCGTCCCCGAGTCGCCGAGCAGCCGGTGGATGACCCCCGCGAACCGCATCGCGAGCCACAGGCACACGTGCACCAGCACGATGCCCACCGCGATCGCCACCCAGTCGGCGAGCGTCCCGTCGCTCTGCTGCACGAACACCATGACCGCGACGATCGCGCCCGGCCCGGCGAGCAGCGGCGTCCCGAGCGGCACCAGCGCGACGTTGACCTTGGAGTTCCCGGACGGCTGCGGCTCCTCGGACTTGCCGGTCAGCAGCTCCATCGCGACGAGCAGCAGCAGGAGGCCGCCGGAGGCCTGGAGCGCGGGCAGCGAGATGTGCATGTACGACAGCAGGCTCTGCCCGAACACGGCGAACGCGAGCACGACGCCGAACGCCACGAAGATCGCCTGCCGGGCGGCCCGGTTGCGCTGCTGCCGGGTCATCGTGCCGGTGAGGCCGAGGAAGATCGGCACGGTCCCGGGCGGGTCCATGATGACGAACAGGGTGATGAAGACCTCGGAGAGGAGTCGCCAGTCGAGCACGGCGCTCATGCGCGCACCACCGCCGTGCGCCCCCGGCGCTCGATCTCGGCGAGCACCTCCGGCGCGGTCGTGTTCTCCCCGAGCACGTTGTCCTTCCCTGTTCCGTGGTAGTCGCTCGACCCGGTGACGAGCAGCCCGAGCCGGTCGGCGAGCGCGGCGAGCCGGGCGCGCTGCTCCGGCGTGTGGTCGCGGTGGTGCACCTCGAGCCCGGCCAGGCCGGCCTCGGCGAGCTCCTCGATCGCGGAGTCGGGCACCACCCGCCCCCGCCCGTCGGCGCCGGGGTGCGCGAACACCGGCACGCCGCCGGACGCGAGCACCGCCTCGACGGCCTCGACCGCCTCCGGCGCGTAGTAGGGCACGTAGTACCGGCCGCGGGCGGACAGCAGGTCGGCGAACGCGGCGGTCCGGTCCGGGACGACGCCCAGCGCCACCAGCGCGTCGGCGATGTGCGGGCGGCCGACGACGGTGCCGGGCTGCTGCTGGGCGAGCACGTCGTCCCAGGTGATCGGCAGGTCCTGCGACAGCCGCTCGACGATCGCGCGGCCGCGGTGCAGCCGCGCGTCGCGGGTCTGCGCGATGACGCCCGCGAGCGCCGGGGCGGCCGGGTCCTGCAGGTACGACAGGAGGTGCACGCTGACGCCGCGCGACAGGGCGGACACCTCGGTGCCGGGGACCAGGGCGACGCCGAGCCGGCGGGCGGCGTCGGACGCCTCGGCCCAGCCGGCGGTGGTGTCGTGGTCGGTCAGCGCGACGACGTCGAGCCCGGCCGCGGCGGCCGACGCGACCAGCTCCCCCGGGGTCTCGGTGCCGTCGGAGACCGACGAGTGGGTGTGGAGGTCGATGCGCACCGCGCAAGGCTACTCACCGGTAGGGGCCGGACCTGCGCACAGGCCCCCGGGGCCGGCCGCGGTGCCAGACTGGACCCATGGCCACCGACCCCACGCCCGAGACCCCCGCGCCCGCCCTGTCCGAGCCCGCCGAGGGCGAGCAGACCCTCGCCGACCGCGGCTCGAACCGCAGCCAGCGTCCCCAGTCCGCCGCGTTCCTCGACTGGGTCACCTCCGGCTGGGCCGAGCGCCCCGCGAGCAGCGCGGTGCCCGGCGACGCCGCCCCGTTCACCGCCGCCCGCCGCGCGCGCCTGGCGGCCGCGTTCCCGGGTGAGCGCCTGGTGGTCCCGGCCGGTGCGTACAAGGTGCGGTCGAACGACACGGACTACCGGTTCCGCCCGCACTCCGCGTTCGCGCACCTGACGGGCCTCGGCGCCGAGCAGGAGCCCGACGCCGTCCTGGTGCTGCACCCCGCCGCCGACGGCGAGGGCGACGAGCTGCCCGGCGGCGGCCGGTCGACGCACCACGCCGTGCTCTACATGCGCCCGCTCGCCGGCCGGGACACCGAGGAGTTCTTCTCGGACGCCCGGTACGGCGAGTTCTGGGTCGGGCCGCGCCCGACGCTCGAGGACATGGCGACGGTCACCGGGATCACGACCGCCCACAGCGACGACCTGCGCGACGCGCTGGCCAAGGACGCGGGCGCCGACGGCGTGCGGGTGCTGCTCGTGCCGGGGGTGGACGAGGCCGTCGAGGCCGTGGTCGAGGAGATCCGCGCGGCGCAGGACGCCGGGGAGCGGGACGCCGCGCTGGTCGAGGCGCTGTCCGAGCTGCGGCTGGTCAAGGACGAGCACGAGGTCGCCGAGCTGCGCAGCGCCGTCGCCGCGACCGCCGAGGGCTTCGCGGAGGTCGTCCGCCGGCTGCCCGAGGCCGTCGCGCACCGCCGCGGCGAGCGGGTCATCGAGGGCACGTTCCTGTCCCAGGCGCGGGTCGAGGGCAACTACGTCGGGTACGAGACGATCGCCGCCGCCGGCCCGCACGCCACCACGCTGCACTGGACCGACAACGACGGGCAGGTCCGCGCGGGCGAGCTCGTGCTGATCGACGCGGGCGTCGAGGTCGACTCGCTCTACACCGCGGACGTCACCCGCACGCTGCCGGTGGACGGCAGGTTCACCGAGGCGCAGCGCCGGGTCTACCAGGCCGTGCTGGACGCCGCCGACGCCGCGTTCGCGGTCGCCGTCCCGGGCAACCGGTTCCGCGACGTGCACGCCGCCGCGATGGAGGTCATCGCCGCCCGCCTGGACGAGTGGGGCATGCTGCCCGTCCCGGCCGCCGAGGCGCTGACGCCCGAGGGCCAGCAGCACCGCCGGTGGATGGTGCATGGCACGAGCCACCACCTCGGCCTCGACGTGCACGACTGCGCGCAGGCCCGCCGCGAGATGTACCTGGACGCCGTGATCGAGCCCGGCATGGTGTTCACCATCGAGCCCGGGCTGTACTTCCAGGTCGACGACCTGCGGGTGCCCGAGGAGCTGCGCGGCATCGGCGTGCGGATCGAGGACGACGTGCTGGTGACGCCGGACGGCAACGAGAACCTGTCGGCCGCGCTCCCCCGCCGGCCGGAGGACGTCGAGGCGTGGATGGCGGAGCTGCTGGCCCGCTGACCCGCGGACGCACGACGGCCCGGGTCCCCCTCGCGCGAGGGGGACCCGGGCCGTCGGACGTCAGTCCTGCTTCTCGGGTCCGGGCTGCCCGGGCTCCGGCGACGCCGGCGGCTGCGGGGCGGCGGCCGGCGGCTGCGGCGCGAGCTGCCCGTAGCGGGGCTCCGCCGGCGGCTGCGGCGCGAGCTGGCCGTACCGCGGCTGCGTCGGGGGCTGCCCGGGGGCGGCCGGCGGCTGGGGCGCGCCCGGCTGGCCGGGCGCCGCCTGCGGGTACGCCGCGGAGGGGTCGGACGGCCGGGCGCCCATCGGGTGGGCGGGCGGCACCGGGGTGGCCGCGCCGACCCGGACGCCGCCGACCTCGCGCAGCATCTGCCGGGCGTCGTGCGCGCGCTCGGCCCGGCACAGCACCGCGTACTGCGCGGCGACGATCTGGCTCTGCGAGGTGAAGTCCCGCTTGCCGCGGCTGGTGGCGTAGACGAGCACCGCGAGCAGCAGGCCCGCCGCGCCGCCGAACAGCACGGCGGCGAGCAGGATGCCGGACGACCCGCCGGCCATGAGGAACAGCAGGCCGATGAACACGCCGAACCAGGCGCCGGACCCGAAGCCGCCCATCGCGACGCGGGCGTAGGTCAGGCGGCCGGTGACGCGCTCGACCATGCGCAGGTCGGTCCCGACGATCGTCACCATCTGGACCGGGAACTCGTGGTCGGAGAGGTGGTCGACGGCCTTCTGCGCCTCGAGGTACGTGCCGTAGGACGCGACCGTCTCACCCTGGGGCAGGGTGGGCGTCTGGGGGATGCGGGCACCGCCGGAGAACGACATGCGTCCATCCTCGCCCCCCGGAGGCCCCCGGCGCCAGGCGGCACGGCCGGTACGCAGGGGTTTCGTGGCCCGCGTCCAGCCTCCGGCCAGGGACGCGCCCGGCGCGCGGCCGCCGCCGGACCACCCGCGTCGCGGCGCGCTGCCCGGTGGCCCGGCGTCTACGCTGACCACCGTGAGCGGCACCGGGACCCGAGTCTTCGTCGCGCGCCTCGCCGGCACCAACGTCTTCGACCCCATCGGCGACCAGGTGGGACGGGTGCGCGACGTCGTCGTGCTGCTCCGCCCCAAGGGCGCCCCCCGCGCGGTCGGCCTGGTCGTCGAGGTGCCCGGCAAGCGCCGCGTGTTCCTGCCGCTGACGCGGGTGACCGCGATCGACGCCGGCCAGGTCATCTCGACCGGCCTGGTCAACATGCGCCGGTTCGAGCAGCGCCCGTTCGAGACCCTGGTCGTCGGCGAGCTGTTCGACCGCGCCGTGCAGCTGGCCGACGGCTCCGGGGCGGCCACGGTCGAGGACGTGGCGATCGAGCGGCAGCGCAACGGCGACTGGCTGGTGGCGAAGGTGTTCGTCCGCAAGGACACCGGCCGCGGGGGCCTGCTGCGCCGCCGCGGCGTGCCGGAGCTGCTCGACATCGACGAGATCGCCGGGCTCGCCCGCACGGCCGCCGACGCGCAGGGCGCCGCGCTCCTGCTCCAGCAGTACGACGAGCTCAAGCCGGCCGACCTGGCCGACGTGCTGCACGACATGGGGTCGACCCGGCGGATGGAGGTCGCGGCCGCGCTGGACGACGAGCGGCTGGCCGACGTCCTGGAGGAGCTGCCGGAGGACGACCAGGTCGCGATCCTGTCGCACCTGGAGCGCACCCGCGCCGCCGACGTGCTCGAGGCCATGCAGCCCGACGACGCCGCCGACCTGCTCGGCGAGCTCCCGGACGAGCAGCAGGCCGAGCTGCTCGCGCTGATGGAGCCCGAGGAGGCGCGGGACGTCCGCCGGCTGCTGGCGTACGAGGACAACACCGCGGGCGGCCTGATGACCACCGAGCCCGTGGTGCTCGGCCCCGAGACGCCGATCGCGGCGGCGCTCGCCCACGTGCGCCGCAAGGACCTGACGCCCGCCCTGGCGTCGATGGTGTTCGTGGTGCGCCCGCCGCTGGAGACGCCGACCGGCCGGTTCATCGGGGTCGTGCACCTGCAGCGCCTGCTGCGCGAGCCCCCGCACGAGGCCATCGGCGCCCTGGTCGACACCGACATCGACCCGGTGCCCGCCGACGCGCCCCTGCTCGCGGTGACCCGCCGGCTGGCGACCTACGACCTGCTCGCCATCCCCGTCGTCGACGAGGAGCGCCGCCTGCTCGGCGCGGTCAGCGTCGACGACGTGCTCGACCACCTGCTGCCCGAGGACTGGCGCGAGACGGACGAGGAGGTGCAGCCCGTCCCGACGGGCGAGGTGCCCGCCGTGCGCGCCGCCCGCGGCGGCCCGACCCCGAGGGGAGGCCGCCGTGGCTGACCGTCTCGACACCCCGAAGACCGCGCGTCGCAGCCTCCTGCCGAAGCTCGAGGACGACGCGTTCGGCAAGGTCTCCGAGGGGATCGCCCGGTTCATGGGCACCCCGCGGTTCCTGCTCTGGCTGAGCCTGTTCTGCGCGGCCTGGCTGGTCTGGAACTCCTGGGGCCCGGAGGCGCTGCGGTTCGACAAGGCCGCGAACGGGTTCACCGCGCTCACGCTGATGCTGTCGCTGCAGGCGTCGTACTCCGCGCCGCTGATCCTGCTCGCGCAGAACCGGCAGACGGACCGCGACCGGGTGCAGGCCGAGCAGGACCGGCAGCGCGCGGAGCGGAACCTGGCGGACACCGAGTTCCTGGCCCGCGAGATGGCGGCGCTGCGCATCGCGCTGTCCGAGGTCGCCACCCGCGACTTCGTGCGGTCGGAGCTGCGCAACCTCCTCGAGGAGCTGGTCGAGGAGCGGGAGGCCGCGGAGGACGACGCCGCGGACGCGGCTCGCGACCCGGCCGCACGGGACCGGGTGGACCGCGGGCGCGCGGACCGGGCGCGCGACCGGGACCGCCGCGCCACCGCCGAGGAGCGCGGGCGCACCCCCGCCGGCTGAGTCCCGGGACCCGGTCCCGGGTGCCGCCCGCGGCCGCGCCTACGATGGACGACATGTCGCCCGCCCTGGACACCCGCGATCCCGAGGCCGTCGCCGCCGCCGTGCGGGAGGCCCTCACCCGGGTGGTCGACCCGGAGATCCGGCGGCCGATCACGGACCTCGGCATGGTGCGGTCGGTCGACGTCGACACCTCGCCCGCCGCCGGGGCGCTCGTCACGGTCGGCATCGACCTGACCACCGCCGGCTGCCCGCTGCGCGACACCATCACGAGGGACGTCACCGCGGCGGTGCAGGCCGTCGAGGGCGTCGCGGACGTGCGGATGGCGCTCGGCGTGATGAGCCCGGAGCAGCGCGCCGCGCTGACCGAGCGGCTGCGCGGCGGCGCCGAGCCCGTGATCCCGTTCAGCAAGCCGACCTCGCTGACCAAGGTGTTCGCGGTGGCGTCCGGCAAGGGCGGCGTCGGCAAGTCGTCCGTGACCGCGAACCTGGCGGTGGCGATGGCCGCCGAGGGCCTGCGGGTCGGCGTCGTGGACGCCGACATCTACGGCTTCTCGATCCCGCGGATGCTCGGCGTGACCCAGCCGCCGACCCGGGTCGACGAGATGCTGCTCCCGCCGATCGCGCACGAGGTCAAGGTCATCTCGATCGGCATGTTCGTCCCGCCGGGCCAGCCCGTCGTGTGGCGCGGCCCGATGCTGCACCGGGCGCTCCAGCAGTTCCTCGCGGACGTCTTCTGGGGCGATCTCGACGTGCTGCTGCTCGACCTGCCGCCCGGGACCGGCGACATCGCCATCTCCGTCGCGCAGCTGCTGCCCGGCTCGGAGCTGGTCGTCGTGACGACGCCGCAGCTCGCCGCGGCCGAGGTCGCCGAGCGGGCCGGGTCCATCGCCACCCAGACCCGGCAGGGCGTGGTCGGCGTGGTCGAGAACATGGCCTGGCTCGAGCAGCCCGACGGGTCGCGGCTCGAGCTGTTCGGCTCCGGCGGCGGCGCCCGCGTGGCCGAGGGGCTGTCCCGGTCGACCGGCACCACCGTGCCCGTGCTGGGCCAGGTGCCGCTGGACATCCGGCTGCGCGAGGCCGGCGACGGCGGCACGCCCGTCGTGCTCACCGACCCGGACTCCCCCGCCGCCGTGGCGCTGCGCGGGGTGGCCTCGGCGCTGACCGCGCGGTCGCGCGGGCTCGCGGGGCGGTCGCTCGGGCTCACGCCCGTCGGGCGCTGACGCCACCCGGTCGTCCCACCACGGGTCCGACCGGCACCCGCCCCCGGTCGGACCCGGACCCCCGCGCGCCCGCTCGCCGTCCGCCCGGGGGCGGACCCCGGTCGTCCGTGCGCCCGAGCCGCGCGTGCCGCGACGCGACCGCCCCGTCGCCCCTCCGGCCGACCCGGGGCCGGGCGATCTCAGGGGCGGTCCCGGGTCGACCCCCGATGTGCCGCACCCCGGCCTCCCGGCAGTGTTCTCGACATCGCAACCGACCGAGGGAGAGATGACGATGGACGGGATCTACGGCTTCATGTGGCGGCACGGCCTGGTCCGGCCCCAGGAGGGCCGGGTGCTCGGCGGGGTGTGCGCGGGGCTCGCCCGCCGGGTGGGCATCGGCGCGTGGCCGATGCGCTGGCTCGCGCTGATCGTGCTCGTGCTGCTCCCGGGCACGCCGGTGCTCCTCTACCCGCTGCTCTGGGTCCTCGTGCCGCACCAGGCGTGGGTCGAGCGGTGGCACGGGCCCGAGGCGTACGCCCGGGCGTTCCCGTCGGCCCCGGCCCCGGCGGCCGCCTGAGACCGGCGTCGTGCCGTGGGCGTCCCTCCGGTCCGCGGCACGGCTCCTGCGGCCCGACGGCGCGCTGCAGCACGGCTGACCGCCGACCGACCTCGGCGTGTTGGTTCCTGTGCGGTCCTGGTGGATACTGTCGCGGTGCTCGCCAGCCAGCGTCAGGACCGCATCCTCGCGGAGGTGCGCGCCCACGGGGCCGTCCGGGTCGCCGACCTCGTGGAGCAGCTCGACGTCTCCGAGATGACCGTGCGCCGCGACATCACCGAGCTCGACCGCGCCGGTCTGGTGCGCCGGGTGCACGGCGGTGCCGTCGCCGCGGACGGCGGGGCGGGGCGCCCGACCGACGAGCCCGGCTTCGCGGAGAAGAGCACCTGGGCGACCGCCGAGAAGCGGGACATCGCGGCCCTGGCCGCCGGCACCCTCGAGCCGGGCCAGGCCGTCGCGCTGTCGGCCGGCTCGACCGTGCACCTGCTGGCGCAGCGGATCGCCGCCGACCCGGCGCTGCGCCCGCTGACCGTCGTCACGAACTCGCTGCCCGTCGCCCGGACCCTGCACGACGCCGCGGCCGCGCCCGGCGGTGCCGGGCTCGACGTGATCCTCACCGGGGGCAGCCGGACGCCCTCCGACGCGCTCGTCGGGCCCGTCGCCGACACCGCGCTCGCGACGCTGCGGGTCGACCGGCTGTTCCTCGGCGTGCACGGGCTCGACGAGTCCGGTCTGATGACACCGAACCTCGCCGAGGCCGCCACGGACCGCGCGCTGCTGCGCTGCGCCGCCGCGGTGACGGTGCTCGCCGACCACACGAAGTGGGGCGTGGTCGGGCTCGCCCGCATCGCGTCCCTGGAGGAGGTGGACGTCGTCGTCACCGACGCCGGCCTCCCCGAGCCCGCCCGGGCGGTGCTGGCCGACGCCGGCTGCACCCTGCTCACCCCGACCGACCACCAGCCCGAGGAGCGATGACCCGCATGGAGCAGCAGCACGAGACCACCCCGGTCTGGGTCGGGGCCTGGGAGCCCGCCGCCGGGGCCGAGCGCGTGCGCGCGCTGTTCGCCGAGCGGTTCGGCGCCGAGCCGGACGGCACCTGGTCCGCACCGGGCCGGGTCAACCTCATCGGGGAGCACACCGACTACAACGGCGGGCTCTGCCTGCCGTTCGCGCTCCCGCACCGCACGTACGTGGCCGTGCGCCGCACGGACGGCGACACCGTTCGCCTGGTGTCGGCGCAGGAGAGCACCGGCGTCCGCGAGGTCGCGCTGCCCGAGGTCGCCCCCGGCACCGTGGGCGGCTGGCCCGCCTACGTCGTCGGCGTGGCCTGGGCGCTGCGGGAGGCCGGGCACGCGGTGGGCGGCTTCGACATCGCGGTCGACTCCTGCGTGCCGTACGGAGCGGGCCTGTCCTCCTCGGCGGCGCTCGAGTGCGCCGCCGCCGTCGCGCTCGACGCGCTGTTCGGACTGGGGCTCGCCGGCACCGCGGACCAGCCCGACGACGCCGGGCGCGCCGCGCTCGCCGACGCCTGCATCCGCGCGGAGAACGAGATCGCCGGCGCGAGCACCGGCGGCATGGACCAGGCGGTGTCGCTCCGCGCCCGCGCCGGCCACGCGCTGCTGCTCGACTGCCGCGACGGGTCCACGCGGCACGTGCCCTTCGACCTGTCGGCCCACGGCCTGGCGCTCCTCGTGATCGACACCAAGGCCGAGCACGCGCTGGTCGACGGGCAGTACGCCGCACGGCGCGCCGCGTGCGAGGAGGCCGCCTCCCGCCTCGGCATCGCGACGCTGCGCGAGATCGACCTGGACGGGCTCGGCGACGCGCTCGCCGCGCTGGCCCACGGCACCGGGCCGGTCGGCGAGGGCCGCGACGAGGTGGAGGTGCTGGTCCGCCGCGTCCGGCACGTCGTCACCGAGATCGCCCGGGTCGAGGAGTTCGTCGGACTGCTCGACGACGGCCGGGTCGAGGAGGTCGGCGCCCCGATGGACGCGTCGCACGCCTCGCTGCGGGACGACTACGAGGTGTCCTGCCGGGAGCTCGACGTGGCGGTGGAGGCCGCCCGGGAGGCGGGCGCCCTCGGCGCCCGGATGACCGGCGGCGGCTTCGGCGGCTCCGCGATCGCCCTGGTGCGGGCGGGCGAGGTCGACGCCGTGGCGGCGGCCGTCGCGGCGGCGTTCGCGGCCGAGGGGCTGCACGCGCCGGCGTTCCTGGTCGCGACCGCGAGCGCCCCGGCGGCCTGACGCGCGCGGGGGCCCGCTACTGCCGCGGGAGGCGGCCCGCGTCCTCGTGCAGGGCGAACAGGACCGAGTAGGGCCGGCCGCCGGGGGTCGGGCGGCGCTCGGCCAGCTCCGTGAAGAACGCGTCGACCCGGGACATCAGCTCGTCGTGCTCGTCGGCGCTCAGGCGCACGCCGAGCCGGGTCATCCGCACGGAGTCCGGGTCCGCCTCCGCGACCTCCTCGACGAACGTGGACAGCATGAGCTGCCACTTGCCGGGGAAGTCGGGTGCGCGCCAGGACTTGCGGGTGGCGCGGTACGGGACCTCGCGGGAGCCGCGCGCGCCGCGGCGCACCGGGTCGGCGGCGAGGAAGCCCCGGTCGACCAGGGTGCGGACGTGGTGCAGCACCGTCGCGGGGTTCTTGCCCAGCCGGTCGGCGATCTCGCGGTTGGTCAGCGCGTCGTCGAGGCACATCCGCAGGATGCGCAGCCGCAGCGAGGAGGCGAGGGCGCGCGCGTCGGCGTCGAGCTCGGCGGGGTCGGCCCCCGCGTCCGGGCCGCCCCCGCCGTCCGGCGCCGGCGGCGCCCACTGCGGGTCCGGGTCGCGGTGCGGGGTCGGGGCCATGCCGCGATCCTAGCAACCGATTGACTTTTCCCAATCAGTGGCGCCACCCTGGAGCCATGTCGACCCCCGCCCCCGCCGGACCACCGCTCGGCGCCGCCGGCCCCGCGGCACCGGACCCGCCCGCGAAGCGCCGCTCGCTCGCCCGGCACCCGGACTTCCGCCGGCTCTGGGTGGGCGACGCGTTCGGGCAGCTCGGCTTCCAGCTGACGAGCATCGCCCTGCCGGTGCTCGCGGTGCGCGACCTGGACGCCACCGAGTGGCAGATGGGCCTGCTCACCGCCGCCGAGACCGCCGCGTTCCTGGTCATCGGCCTGCCCACCGGCGCCTGGGTCGACCGGATGCGCAAGCGCCGGGTGCTCGTCACGGCCGACCTGGTGCGCGCGGCGACGCTCGCCGCCGTGGTCGTCCTGTCCCTCACCGGCCACGCCTCCATGGCGGTGCTGTACGCGGGCGCGCTGGTGATGAGCGTCGCCACCGTGTTCTTCGACGTCGCGCACCAGTCGTACGTCCCGGGGCTCGTCGGGCTCGCGCACATCGGCGAGGGCAACGCCAAGCTGCAGGCGACCCAGTCGGTCGCGGGCGTCGCGGGCCCCGCGCTCGGCGGCGCGCTGCTCCGGGTGGTGGTCGCGCCCGTGCTGCTCGCGGTCAACGTGGTGACCTACCTCGTGTCGGCCCTGGCGCTGTCCCGGATCCGGAAGGTCGAGGAGCTGCCCCCGCGGGAGCACCGGCGCCCGCTCAAGGACGAGATCGCGGAGGGCTTCGGGTTCGTCGTCCGGCAGCCGCTGCTGCGCCGGATCGTGGCCTGCACCGCGATCGGCAACCTGTTCACCGCGGCGGCCGGGGCCGTCACGGTCATCTTCGCGCTGCGGACGCTCGGCCTGGACGAGGCCGCGTACGGCACCGTGCTGTCCGCGTCGGCGGTCGGCGGCCTGCTCGGCGCGGTCGCGTCGGACCGGCTGGTGCGCTGGTTCGGCGAGGGCCGGGTGATCCCGCTGTCCGCGCTCGCCTTCGCCCCGGGCGCCGCGCTCACGCCGCTCGCCGCGGTGCTGCCGTTCCCGCCCCAGGCCACGCTGATCGCCGGCGGCGCGCTGTTCTTCTTCGCCGTCGTGGTCTACAACGTCGCGCAGGTGAGCTTCCGGCAGCGGGTGTGCCCGCCGCCGCTGCTGGGCCGGATGAACGCCTCGGTGCGGTTCATCGTGTGGGGCACGACGCCCATCGGCGGGCTGCTCGGTGGCTGGCTCGGGCACTCCTACGGCGCGACGCCCACGCTCTGGGTCGCCGCCGCCGGCTCGGTCCTGGCGGCCCTGCCGGTGCTGCTGTCGCCGCTGCTGCGGATGCGCGAGCTGCCGGGGGCGCCGGCGCCGGAATGACGCGTTCCCGCACGTCAGGAGGATGCCCGGTTTGAGTTGCTTCGGGCATCTTGGGCAGAGTGGGGTCCGTGATCCGCCTGCTGCTGTCCGCCGTGATCGGGTTCTTCGTCGCCTCAGTCGCCCTGCGCGTCGCCGGCCTGGACGACGGGTGGGAGTGGGCGTTCGGCGCCTCGCTCGGGATCATGGTCCCGCTGATGGTGATCACCTCGATCGGCCGGTCGTTCGCCGGTTCGCGGTCCGCGCGGCCCCAGGACGTCGAGGCGGCGCTCCGCGAGAACCGGGTCAGCCTGGCGAAGGTCCTGGAGACCCGCGCGACCGGGACCTCGATCAACGACCAGCCGCTGTGCGAGATCCGGCTCGTCGTCGCGTCCCGCACCCGCCCCGCGTACACGACGACCACCCGGACCGTCGTCAACCTCGGGCGGCTGCCCGGCCTCCAGCGCGGCGCCGTCGTGGTGGTCGCGCAGCTCGACGCCGAGCGGCCCGACGTCGCGCTGCTGGACCCGCCGCCCGCCGGCTGGCAGGAGATCGCCGACCGGGACACGCACGTCGGCGGCCTGCCCGAGGCCCCGGTCTGGGAGGCGCCCCCGGCGCCGGGACGGGACCGGCGCGGCCTGCTCCGCATCCCCGCCGTGCTGTTCCTCGTCGTCGCGCTCGTCGGGTTCGGCGCCCGCGTGTGGCCGGTCCGGGACGCGGCGCTCGACCTCGTGCAGGGCACGCCCCTGGAGGAGGTCCGCGCCGAGGCCCAGGAGGTCGTCGAGACCGAAGCGCCCCCCGTGTACGACGTGTTCGTGGCGGCGCAGACGCGGCAGGTCGTGGACGACCTGGTGGCGGTCGCCGGCGGCACCCAGTTCACCGAGCTCGCGATGTACCGGGAGTACGTCGTCTCGGAGGCGCCCACCACGCCGGGCGCCCCGACCACGGACCAGTACAACTGGCGCGACGGGAAGGCGACCCGCGAGGGCGCCGCCACCATCCAGCCCGACCCCGCGGAGCTGCCGGACGAGCTGTTCGACGTCACCACGGTCGACTGGTCGCTCGTCGAGCCGCTCGTGGCGCAGCTGCCGGAGCTCACCGGCATCGCCGACCCGCAGGGGGCGGGGGTGCTCGTCCGGCGCGCGACGGACGTGAACGTCACCACCCCGGTCGAGTTCCACCTGTCCCTCAGCGACGACTACTACGACGCGTACCTCACCGCCGACGCGACCGGGGCGGTCGTGTCCATGCACGGCGGGCACCCGGACTCCCCGTCGGCGGCCTGGGAGGCGGCGCACGGCGGGTGACCGCGCGCGCCCCGGGGCACCGGCCCCGGGGCGCACCGTTGCGGCGCGCGTCAGACGTCGTACGTGACGACCACCGGGGCGTGGTCGCTGAACCGGGCGTCGTACGTCGCGGCGCGGTCGATCTCCACGCTCCGGGCGCGGTCGGCGAGCGAGGGCGTCGCCAGCTGGTAGTCGATCCGCCAGCCCGAGTCGTTGTCGAACGCCTGCCCCCGCCAGGACCACCAGGTGTACGGGCCGGGGCCCTCGCCGCCGTGCTCGCGGCCCAGGTCGCGCCAGCCCTGCTCGTCGAACCAGGTGTCGAGGTACGCGCGCTCCTCGGGCAGGAAGCCCGCGGCCTTGCGGTTGCCCCGCCAGTTCTTGATGTCGACCTCGCGGTGCGCGATGTTGAGGTCCCCCGCCACGACGACGTCCGCGCCCTCGCCCGCCAGCTCCGCGAGCCGCTTGGTCATGACGTCGAGGAAGGCGTACTTCTCGTCCATCTTGGGGGTGCCCGCCTGGCCCGAGTGCACGTAGGCGGACACGACCGTGAGCACCCGCTGCTCCGCGCCGTCGGCCGCCGGCAGCTCGAGGTCCGCCTCGACCCACCGCCCGCTGTCGGCGGGCACGCCGGTGCCGATCCCGATCCGCACCGCGCGCATCGGCAGCCGCGAGGCGATCGCGACGCCGGCGCGGCCCTTCGTCTCGCTGGCCTCGTGCGCCAGGTGCCACTCCCCCGCGGCGAGGTGGTCGGCGAGGATCTCGTCCGAGGCGCGCACCTCCTGCAGGAGCAGGACGTCCGGCCGCCGGGCCTCGATCCAGCCGGCCATGCCCCGCTTGAAGGCGGCCCGGATCCCGTTCACGTTCGCAGTCGCTACCGTCAGCACGCGGACCATCCAACCCCATGCCACCGACACGCACGGACGGGCCGGCCCGTGCTCACCCGCCGTCCGGTGCCCGCCCGGCCGCGCGGGCCTCGGCCCGGGCCACCACCGCCGCGACGCCGTCGAGCATCAGCCGCAGACCCCAGTCGGGCCGCCCCTCGTCGTCCTCGGCCTCGGCGTCGTCGAACGCCCCGGCGGCCAGGGCCTGCGCGAGCACGGGGTGCTCGCCGGGGTCCGTCACGGCGCGCAGCAGCGACGCGTAGTCCACCAGGGCGGGGTGCCCCGCCGTCGACCCGCCGGCCGGGGTCTCCCCGCCGCCCGCGGCCGCCGCCGCCCCGGCCGCCCGCGCCGCCTGCGCCTCGGCCGCCACCACCTGGCCCTCGGCGAGCACGTGCAGGGACAGCCGCCCGACGACCGCGGTCTTCTCCGGCCAGCTCAGCGGCGTGCCGTCGAGGGCCCGCAGCCCGCGCTCCAGGAACGCCACCCGCGCCGGACCCGGGAGGGCGGCGGCGGCCGGGGTCTGCACGGCCCACGGGTGCCGGCGGGCGAGGTCGAGCTGGTCCGCGCACCAGCGCTCGAGCGCGGCGCGCCACGCGGGCGCGCCGCCGGGGCCCGGGCCGCCGGGGCCCGCGTCGCCCGGGCCCGCGTCGCCCGGATCCGCCTCGCCCGGGGCCTCCTCCCCCGCGCCGGCCACCGCCTCCGCCAGCGCGGCGTCCAGCATCACCGCGAGCAGGTCGTCCTTGCTCGACACGTACCGGTACAGCGCCATCGTGGTGACGCCGAGCCGCTCGGCGACCCGGGCCATCGACACCGCCGCGAGCCCGTCGGCGTCCGCGAGCGCGATCGCCGCGTCCGCGATCCCGGCGAGCGTCAGCCCCGGCCGCGGGCCGCGCCGTCCGACGGGCGCCGGCCGCCACAGCACGGCGAGGCCCGGCGGGAGGTCCGGCCCCGGCTCCTCGTCGCCCGGCTCCTGCGCCGCGAGCGCCCGCAGCCGCGCCCGCTCGACCTGCCGGGCGGCGCGCTGCGCGGCGAGCCGCGCGTCGAGCGCCGCCTTCTGCGCCTCGCGCTCGGCGCGGTCGGCCTCGCGCTCGACCTCGCGGACCGCGCGCTCCTGCTCGGCGCGCAGCCGCTCGGCCTCCTTCTGGGCGCCGCGGGCGGCGCGCTCGCGGTCGCGCTGCGCCTTCTCGGCGTCCCGGCGCGCGCGCTCCCGGTCCTTCTCCGCCCGGGCGGCCTCCTTCTGAGCGGCGCGCTCGGCCCGCTCGCGGTCCCGGCGCAGGGCCTCCGCGTGCTTGCGCGCGGCGGTGCCGTGGGTCGGCAGCGCGTCCGGGCCGGCCGGGTGCTCGTCGTCGGGCTGCATCGGGCTCCTTGACCGTGGGCGGATCAACTGTGTACAACATACACACCGCACCATCCGTGTACGACGTAGACAGAAAGGAGCCGGCGATGGACGCTCCGATGATCGAGACCCGGGCACTCCGCAAGGCCTACGGGTCGACCACCGTGCTGACCGGCGTCGACCTCGCGGTCGGCAGGGGCCAGGTGCTCGGCCTGCTCGGCCCGAACGGCGCGGGCAAGACCACCACCGTCGAGGTCCTCAGCACGCTGCTGCGCCCCGACGGCGGCACCGCGACCGTCGCCGGGCACGACGTCGTCCGCGAGCCCGACCGGGTCCGCGAGGCGATCAGCCTCACCGGCCAGTACGCGGCCGTGGACGAGCTGCTGACCGGTCGGGAGAACCTGCGGCTGATGGCCCGGCTCGCCCACCTCCCCCGCGCCGCCGGGCGCGCCCGCGGGGACGCGCTGCTCGAGCTGTTCGACCTGGTGGACGCCGCCGACCGGCTGGTCCGCACCTACTCGGGCGGGATGCGGCGCCGCCTCGACCTCGCGGTCGGTCTGCTGACCCGGCCCGCCGTGCTGTTCCTCGACGAGCCGACCACGGGGCTCGACCCCCGCAGCCGCTCCGACCTGTGGGCCGTCATCCGCGACGTCGTGTCCGGCGGCGCCACGGTGCTGCTGACCACGCAGTACCTGGACGAGGCCGACGCGCTCGCCGACCGGGTCGCGGTGCTCGACCACGGCCGGGTGATCGCGCAGGGCACCGCGCCCGAGCTCAAGAGGCAGGTCGGCGCCGCCCACGTGGAGCTGCAGCTGGCGGGTGGGCGCGCCGAGCGGGTGGCCACCGACGCGTCCGTCGCCGACGTGCGCCGGATCCTCGCCGACGTGGAGGCCCGCCGCCTGCCCGTGGAGTCCTGGCGCGTCGCGACACCGACCCTCGACGACGTGTTCCTCACGCTCACCGGCCGCCCCGCCGAGGCCGCGCCCGCCGACGCCGCCCTGCTCGTCGGGGAGGCGTCGTGACCGCCACCGCCACCGCCGTCGGGCCCGCCCGCACCACGACCCGCCCGCCCGCCGGCGGCTGGGCGCTCCGGGACAGCGCCGCGATGATCGGGCGCAGCCTGCGCCGGTCGCTGCGCACGCCCGACACGCTCATCATGGGCATCGCCCTGCCGGTGATCCTCATGCTGCTGTTCGTCTACGTGTTCGGCGGCGCCATCCAGACCGACCAGGCCGCCTACGTCGACTACGTCGTGCCGGGCATCATCCTGCTGTGCGCGGGCTACGGCGCCGCCACCACGGCCGTCTCCGTCGCCTCCGACATGACGGGCGGGCTGATGAACCGGTTCCGCACCCTGCCCGTGCGGCCCGTCGCCGCGCTGACCGGGCACGTCGTCGAGTCCGTCGTCCGCAACGCCGTGTCGACCGCCCTGGTGGTGGGCGTCGCGTACCTCACGGGGTTCCGGCCGACCGCCGGCCTGGGCGAGTGGCTGCTCACCGCCGGGCTCGTGCTGCTCTACGTGCTCGCGCTGACCTGGACGGCCGTGTGCATCGGCATGGTGTCGTCCGGCCCCGAGGCCGCCAACGGGTTCACGTTCGCGATCATGTTCCTGCCGTACGTGTCCAGCGCGTTCGTGCCGCCGGAGTCGATGCCGCGGGTGCTCGAGGTGGTCGCCACGTACCAGCCGGTCACGCCGGTGACCGACACGGTGCGCGCGTGGCTGGTCGGCGCGCCGGGCGGCCAGCCGCTCGTCGCCCTGGCGTGGTGCGCGGGTCTGCTCGTCGTCGCGCGGCTGACCGCGGCCTGGCTGTTCCGGCGGCGCGCGACCCGCTGAGGGGGCGGAGCCCCCGGGGACCGTCGGCGCGCGCGGCCGGCGGTCCCCGCCGTCACAACGGGACGCCGAGCCGGGCCGCCAGCCGCCCGGTGTCCGCGCGGTGCCGCGACCCGCCGGCCCGGTACTCGAGACACCACAGCAGCTGCTGGACCGCGGTCCGGTCGTCCCCGTCCGCGTCCGCGGGCGAGCCCGGCATCGCGTCCCACAGCGCCGCCCGGGCCGCGTCCGCGTCGACCGGCCCGGCCCACGCGCTGTCCCAGTCGAGCACCGCCGCGAGCGCCCACCCCGGGCCGGCCGGCCGCACGAGCACGTTCGCGTGGTGCAGATCGCCGTGCACGAGCACCGCCCCGTGAGCCCCGTCGAACAGCGCCCCGTGCCGGTCGAGCGCCCGCTCGGCGGCCCGGAGCCGCCACCCGGCGGGGACCCGGGCGCGGGTCCGCCGGAGCAGCGCGTCCCGCTCGCCCGCCGGCGGCTCGCCCAGGTCGCCGAACCCCGGCTGCGCGACGCCGCGCAGCCGCTGCAGCACGTCGACCAGCGCACCGAGGACCACCCGGCGGCTCCCGGCGTCCGCGCCCGGGTGCACCTCGGACCACCGGCTCCCCGCGACGTGCTCGGTCACGTGCACCTGGGTGCCGCCCACCACCCGCGCCGCGACCGTCCGGGGCACCGGGACCCCCGCGCGGCGCGCGGCCTCCTGCGCGCGCGCCGCCCGCAGCAGGTCGGGCGTGCCGCCCACGGGCGCGGACTTCAGCACCAGCCGCTCGCCGCCCGGCCCCGTGACGGCGCGCACCGTCGCGCCGCCGTCGCCCGCGAGCACGGCCGTCGTCCGCGCACGCGGCCCGAGCACCGCAGCGAGCACCTCGTCCACGGCCCCTCCTCCCGCCGAACCCATCGTCGCAGCAGCGCGGCGGACCCGGGCGGCGCCGCGACGCGCCGACGGTCGTCCCCAGGTCCGGGCCGGGGGGATGACCGCGGGCGTCCGCGGTGGTGGGATGGGGTGCATGACCCTCCCTCCCCCGGCCCGGAC
>NZ_JAKRMS010000056.1 GCF_022346185.1 Cellulomonas sp. ACRRI
ACCCGCCCCCCGGCTACGCCCAGGGGCGGCGGGGCGTAGCCGGGGGGCGGGTAGGGCGGCTGGCCGTACGGCTGCTGCGGCGGGGACGGCGGCTGCTGCGGCTCGTCGTCGCGCGGCGGGGTGGTGCCCGGGTTCTCGGTCATCGTGCCCTCCTGGTCGGCGGGTGGATCGCCGTCCGGCCAGCGAACCGAAGGCGACCGCCGGGTGTCAAGGAGCCCGATTCTGGACAGAAGGGGACGAAAGACCCGGTCACACCGCTACGCTGCGCACGCCGTACCCGTCTAGATCCTTCCTGAGGAGTCGCATGTCGTACGACCAGCAGCCGCCCGCCGGCGGTCAGCCCCAGCCGCCGTTCGGCGGCCAGCCCCCGCTGCGCCCGGACGAGGAGAAGACCTGGGCCCTGCTCGCCCACCTCGGCGGCATCATCTTCTCGTTCCTCGCCCCGCTGGTGGTGTGGCTGGTCTTCAAGGGCCGCGGCCCGTACCTGGACGACCAGGCCAAGGAGGCGCTGAACTTCCAGATCACCGTCGTGATCGCCTACATCGCGTCCGGCATCCTGGCCGGCATCACGTTCGGCGTGCTGTTCTTCCTGCCGTTCGTGGTGGGCGTCGTCGCGCTGGTGTTCTCGATCCTCGCGGCCGTGGCCGTGAACAAGGGCGAGTGGTACCGCTACCCGCTCACCCTGCGCCTGGTGAAGTGACCCCCACGCGCTGACACCCCCTCGAGTGGAAGGTCTGGCCCGACACGCCCACGGCGAGTCCGGCCAGACCTTCCACTCGTCTTCCCGGGATGTGCCGGGGCGTCAGTCCGCGAGGGTGCGGACGACCGCGTCGGCCAGCAGCCGGCCCCGGCGCGTGAGCCGCACCCGGCGGCCCGGGCGGCCCCCGGCGCCCAGCGCCGCGCGCGCGTCGACCAGCCCGTCGGCCACCAGCCCGGCGACCCGGGCGCGCCCGGCCGGGCTCAGCGCCTCGACCGGCAGCCCCTCGTCCAGCCGCACGCCGAGCATCACCCGCTCCAGCCGCGCCGAGGCGTCCTCGACCGTCTCCCGCCCCGCGGCCGGGCTCTCCCCCGCGGCCAGCCGCGCCGCGTACGCCCGCGGGTGCTTCACGTTCCACCACCGCACGCCGCCGACGTGGCTGTGCGCACCCGGGCCCACACCCCACCAGTCGTCGTTCCGCCAGTAGGCGAGGTTGTGCCGGCACGCGTCCGCGGGGGTGCGCGCCCAGTTGCTCACCTCGTACCAGTGCAGGCCGGCCTCGGTGAGCAGGTCGTCGGCGAGCTCGTACTTCGCGGCCTGGTCGTCCTCGTCGGGCAGCGCGAGGTCGCCGCGGCGGACCTGGACGGCCATCTTCGTGCCCTGCTCCACGACCAGCGCGTACGCCGACACGTGGTCGACCCCGGTGGCCAGGGCCGTCTCCAGCGAGGCGCGCCAGTCGGCGAGCGACTCCCCCGGCGTGCCGTAGATCAGGTCGAGCGACACGGCCAGGCCGGCGTCCCGCGCCCAGCGCACGACGTCGGGGATCCGGCGCGGGTCGTGCGTGCGCTCCAGCGTCGCGAGCACGTGCGGCACCGCCGACTGCATGCCGAACGACACGCGCGTGAACCCACCGCGCGCCAGCTCGGCCAGCGACTCCGGGGTCACCGAGTCGGGGTTGGCCTCGGTCGTGACCTCGGCGTCGTCCGCGAGACCCCAGGCGCCGCGGACGCCGTCGAGCATCCGGACCAGGTCGGACGCCGGCAGCACCGTGGGGGTGCCGCCGCCGACGAACACCGTCGACGCCGGCCGGTCGGGCAGCCCCGCGGCGCGCGTCACCCGGGCACCGAGCGCGATCTCCGCCAGCGCCGTGTCCGCGTAGGCCACCTGGGACGCCCCGCCGCCGAGCTCGGTCGCCGTGTACGTGTTGAAGTCGCAGTACCCGCACCGCACCGTGCAGAACGGCACGTGCAGGTACACGCCGAACCCGCGGCGGTCGGCGCCGTCGCGCACCGAGGCCGGGAGGGCGCCGTCCGCGGGTGCGGCGTCGCCCTCCGGGAGCGCCGGGCTCACTTCTTCTTCGCGTCCTTGGCGTCCTTGCCGCCGCCCGCGTCGGACGACAGCGCGGCGATGAAGGCCTCCTGCGGCACGTCGACCCGGCCGATCGTCTTCATGCGCTTCTTGCCCTCCTTCTGCTTCTCCAGCAGCTTCCGCTTGCGGGTGATGTCACCGCCGTAGCACTTGGCGAGCACGTCCTTGCGGATCGCGCGGATCGTCTCGCGGGCGATGACCCGCGAGCCGACGGCCGCCTGGATCGGCACCTCGAACTGCTGGCGCGGGATGAGGTCCTTGAGCTTGGACGCCATCATCACGCCGTACGAGTACGCCTTGTCCTTGTGCACGATCGAGCTGAACGCGTCGACCTGCTCGCCCTGCAGCAGGATGTCGACCTTCACCAGGTCCGCGACCTGCTCGCCGACGGGCTCGTAGTCGAGGCTCGCGTAGCCGCGGGTCCGGGACTTCAGCTGGTCGAAGAAGTCGAACACGATCTCCGCGAGCGGCAGCGTGTAGCGCATCTCGACGCGGTCCTCGGACAGGTAGTCCATGCCGAGCAGGTCGCCGCGCTTGCCCTGGCAGAGCTCCATGATGGCGCCGATGAACTCGCTCGGGGCCAGGATCGTCGACTTCACGATCGGCTCGCGCACCTCGCGGATCTTGCCGCCGGGGAACTCGCTCGGGTTGGTGACGGTGACGACCGTGCGGTCCTCCATCGTCACCTCGTAGACCACGTTGGGCGCGGTCGAGATGAGGTCGAGGTTGAACTCGCGCTCCAGCCGCTCCCGGATGATCTCGAGGTGCAGCAGGCCGAGGAACCCGACGCGGAACCCGAAGCCCAGCGCGACCGAGGTCTCGGGCTCGTAGTTGAGCGCGGCGTCGTTGAGCTTGAGCTTGTCGAGCGCGTCGCGCAGCACCGGGTAGTCCGAGCCGTCGATCGGGTACAGGCCCGAGAACACCATCGGCTTCGGGTCGGAGTAGCCGCCGATCGCCTCGGTGGCCGGCTTGCTCGCGTTCGTGACGGTGTCGCCGACCTTCGACTGGCGGACGTCCTTCACGCCGGTGATGAGGTAGCCGACCTCGCCGACGCCCAGGCCCTTCGTCGGGACGGGCTCGGGCGAGATGACGCCGATCTCCAGCAGCTCGTGCGTGGCCTTGGTCGACATCATCGCGATCCGCTCGCGCGGGTTGAGGTTGCCGTCCTTGACCCGCACGTAGGTCACGACACCGCGGTACGTGTCGTAGACCGAGTCGAAGATCATCGCGCGCGCCGGGGCGTCGGGGTCGCCGGTCGGGGCCGGGACCAGCTCGACGATCCGGTCGAGCAGCGCCTCGACGCCCTCGCCCGTCTTCCCGGACACCTTGAGGCAGTCGGCCGGGTCGCCGCCGATGAGGCTCGCGAGCTCCTCGGCGTACTTCTCCGGCTGGGCGGCGGGCAGGTCGATCTTGTTCAGCACCGGGATGATCTGGAGGTCGTTCTCCATCGCCAGGTACAGGTTCGCCAGCGTCTGCGCCTCGATGCCCTGCGCGGCGTCGACCAGCAGCACGGCCCCCTCGCACGCGGCCAGCGACCGGGACACCTCGTAGGTGAAGTCCACGTGGCCCGGGGTGTCGATCATGTTGAGGGCGTAGGGCGTGTCACCCAGCGCCCACGGCATGCGCACGGCCTGGGACTTGATCGTGATCCCGCGCTCGCGCTCGATGTCCATGCGGTCGAGGTACTGCGCGCGCATGGCGCGCGAGTCGACGACGCCCGTGAGCTGCAGCATGCGGTCGGCGAGCGTCGACTTGCCGTGGTCGATGTGCGCGATGATGCAGAAGTTGCGCAGCAGCTCGGGCGGGGTCGCCGCGGGGGTGATGCGCCGGGACTGCTCGGCGCTCGGGATCGGGGACACGTGCTCCCTCGGTTTCGCAGGGTCGGACTGCCACCATGGTCCCATGCCCGCGCCCGAGACCCGAGCCGCCGCGGGATCGCGCCCCGCCGGGACCACCGACCCGGCCGCCGGGACCGACCTGCTCGACGCGCTCGCCGCCGCCCAGGACGCCTTCGCCGCCCTGCTCGCCGACGCCGACCCGGACGCCCCGGTGCCGAGGTGCGCCCCCTGGACCGTGACCGACCTCGCCCTGCACCTCGGCGGGGTGCACCGCTGGGCCGCGGCGATGGCGCGGCGCCTGGACGACGACGGCGCGGACCCGACCGAGCCGCGTGAGCCGGCGGCGCTGCGGGCGTTCTACCGGGAGCAGGCCGATGTACTGCAGGACACGCTGCGGGCGCTCGGCCCGGACGCGCCCGCGCACACCCTGACCGGCCCCGGGCCAGCCGTGTTCTGGCACCGGCGGCAGGTGCACGAGACCCTCGTGCACCTGCACGACCTCGCCGAGGCGGCCGGGGTGCCGCACCCCGTCGACGACCCGGCGCTGTGGGCCGACACGGTCGACGAGGTGGTGACGGTGATGACGCCGCGGCAGGTGCGGCTCGGACGGATGGCGCCGCTGGACGCGCCGGTGGCGCTGGCCGCGACCGACGCGGGGCGGACGTGGACGCTGGGCGGGCCGGCGGCACCGGTGACGGTCGCGGGTCCGGCGCGCGCGCTCGCGCTCCTGCTGTGGGGCCGGACGACGCCGGACGACCCGGCTCTGACCGCCACCGGCGACCGCGCGGCTCTGCTCGCCGCGCTCGCCCGCCCCCTCACCCCGTGATCTGCGCCGCCGCCACGCCGAGGTCGTCACATCGCGGTGAGGTCGTGTCCGGACGGGACGACGGCTCGGCGAGGGGTCACGTGGGCTTCGTGGCGGTCAAGGCGAAGGTCAGCGGGAGGCGGTCGGCGCCGTCCGGGAGCGCCCAGCTGCCGTCGCCCGTCGGCACCATCCCGGGCAGCGCGGGCCAGGGGATCGTCCGGTGCTCGGCGATCGCCGCGAGCCGGAGCCCGGCGCCCAGCAGGGCCTGCACGATCTCGGCGAGCCCGTGCTGCCACTCGTAGGTGTCCCGCGCGTCCTCGGGCACCGCTCCCCCGGCATAGGTCGAGGCTTCCCGGCGGTGCCGCGGCGCGCCGCCGAAGTACGGCTGCGCCAGCACCAGCGCCCCGTCGGACCGGTCCGGGTCGAGGGCGTAGAGCACCGGGTGCGCCTCGCGGACGTAGAACGTCCCGCCCGGACGCAGCAGCCCCGCCACCACCCGCGCCCAGGCGTCGAGGTCGGGCAGCCAGCACAGGGCCCCGATGCCGGTGTAGACGACGTCGAACCGGTCGGGGCAGACGTCGAGGACGTGCGCGACGTCGCTCTCCAGGAAGGTCGCGGCGAGGCCGGCTCTCTCCGCCAGGTCACGGGCCGCCGCGACGGACGCCGGCGACAGGTCCACGCCGGTCACCCGCGCCCCGAGCCGCGCCCACGACAGCGTGTCCAGTCCGATGTGGCACTGCAGGTGGGCCAGGTCCAGCCCCGCCGGCGATCCCGCGGGCAGGTGCGGTGCGAGCGCGGCGAGGTCGTCGCGGACGACGGAGGTGACCCGGCGGGCGTCGGCCACGAAGCCGTCCGCACCGTAGGCGAGGAGGTGGGCGGGGACGACGGCGTCCCAGCTCCGCCGGTTCACGGCGACGGCGTCCCTGGTCATGGCGGCACCCTAGGGTGGACGACGCGTCCCGGACGAGGACTTTCGCGCCCGCTCGCCGCCCCGACCCCGCGCTTCGTCCGCGGGCCGCTGTCCTGGTAGGCTTGTCAGTCGCGTGTCCGCCCGGGTCGGCGGGCACAAGTCCGGTTCCTCTCCGCGGGTGTCCCCACGCCCCAGTCCCGGCGCCGGACGCGCCCTCTACGACCTTGTTCCTCTCGCTCCGGCGAACACACGAAGAGAGTCCACACCGTGGCCAACATCAAGTCCCAGATGAAGCGCATCCGCACCAACGAGAAGGCGCGCCTGCGTAACAAGGCTGTCAAGTCCGAGCTGAAGACGTTCGTGCGCCGCGTGCGCGAGGCCGTCGCCGGTGGCGACAAGGACGCCGCGACCACCGCGCTGGTCGCCGCGTCGAAGAAGCTCGACAAGGCCGTCTCGAAGGGCGTCATCCACGCCAACCAGGCCGCCAACAAGAAGTCGGCGCTGGCGAAGTCGGTCAACGCGCTCTGACGCGACCGCACGCCCGCCCGAAGGGCGCCACCCTCTCCACGGGGTGGCGCCCTTCGCCGTTCCACCCCACGCAGGCGGCACGCGCGGCGCGCGGCGCGCTCGCGGAACGCGCCGAGGGCGTCACCCCCCCTGCGGGGTGACGCCCTCTGTGCGGGTCGGGCCGTGGCCCTCCCGTGGGGGAACGCGGTCGCTCAGTCCTGAGCCACCGCGCTCCACGCCTCCCACAGCACCGCGGGCACGGCCGGCCGGAAGCCCGCCTCCCGCAGCGCGCGGTCGAACGCCTGCGCCGCCCCGGTCACGTCGCCGTGACCCAGGAAGCGGTCGCCGAGCTCGCGCCACACCGCGGCGGACTGCCGCGACGCGGACATCATGCCGAGCATGTCGGCCGCCCAGCGGTACGCGCGGGACGCCGCCTCGACCTCCCCGCGGGCGTGCAGCGCGTCGCCGATCGCGAGCTGCGCCGCCGCACCGTCCAGTCGGGGCTGGTCGCCGAGCCGGTCGAGCGCCGCGCGGCCGAAGGTCTCGGCCGCGACCGGGTCGCCCTGCATCAGGTGCGCGCGGGAACGCTCGACGTCCAGGCGCGCCATCTCCACCTCGGAGCCCGAGACCTCGAGCTCGGGGGCCGCGCGCTCGAGCTGCTCGAGGGCGGTGGCCGGCTCCGCGGGGTCGCTGCGGAGCAGGAGCCACGCGTAGTTGAGCCGCAGACGCGGGATGTCGCGGCTGATCTCGCCCTCGCCGAGCAGGGCCAGCGCGCGCTCGGTGTAGCGCTTGGCCAGGCCGTAGTCGTGCCGCTGCTCCGCCACGAGCGCCGCGTTCCAGTAGACGGATCCGCGGCCGCGGGGGGTGCCGAGCGACTCCGCCTGGCGGATGAGCTCCGCCGCCCGGTGCGTCGCGTACAGCAGGTCGCCACGCTCGACGTACGCCCACAGGGTCGTCGAGCCGAGGCGGAGGTGCTCGTCGGTACCCGTCAGACCGGCCTCCTCCAGCTCCGCGAGCTGGCGGTCGCCGACCTCGATCGCGCGGCCGAGGTCGCCGGACTCCACGTAGGAGGCGACGAGGGCCGTGGCCGCGGCGGCGGCGTCGAGGTGGTGCTGCTCGGCCCGCGCCTGCGTCAGCAGGGGCTCCAGGACGCCGACGGCGGACTCGAGGTCGCCGAGCATCTCGTGCGCCTGCGCCAGGGCCAGCAGCGCCTCGACCCGCACCTGCCGGGTGACCGGCTCGAGGTCCAGCGCGAGGATCCGGTCGCGGGCGGACGAGGCCTCCCCCGACACCAGGTCGAGGCGGGCGTAGTCGAGCGCGAGCTTGGCGCGCGCCTCGGCCGGCCCCTCGTCGCCGTGCTTGAGGTACTCGACCGTGGACCCGAGCCGCTCGGCGATGACGCCGAGCGCCGCGTCGGTCGGCTCACGCCGGCCGGACTCGATCAGCGAGATGTAGCTCGGCGAGAGCGCGTCTCCGGCGAGGGCCGTCTGGGAGAGCCCAGCGGCCAACCGCGCCTGGCGGACGCGGTCAGCAATGGTCGTCATGGGTGTCACTGTACCTATGACGACTCGTGACGGCGAGCCTGTCACCCGTCCGCCACGTCTCGGTCCCGGCTCGCCGCACGCGGCTGGCGTCAGCAGAGCGAGCCGGGACGCCCCGAAGGCGTTCAGGCGACGGTCCGGCAGCAGCCGGTCGCCCCGCTCTGGATCGTGAAGCCGCCGGCGGCGTTGGCCGCGCCCGACGCGCCCAGGGTGAGGGTCAGGGCGAGGGCGGCGGTGGCGATGGCCTTCATCGAGGTGCGCATGGGGGGTTCTCCTGTCACAGAATGTTGACTGGCTGTCACGACGATCATGACTGATGCGATGCGCTTCGCACCACCTTCTGAGCAGTTCTGCTGTGGTTCCGCCCAATCGGGTGAATCGGGCGTCACTTTGGCCCGTCATCTCGCGATATCACCCCCGGTGAGAGCACCGAACGCGTGTCATGCGGCGCTGACTGTGGTGTCATGGATGCCATGACCAGGGGACAGGGCGACGTGGAGCGACGGCTCGCGGACGAGATCGACGCCGCGATCCCGGATGTGCTGCGCCGCGAGTGGGACCGGCACGTGGCGACCGAGCGCGTGGTCGTCGGGCGGCAGGGGATCTTCTCCCCCCGCCTCCATCCCTTCGGGTACGAGCTCGCGTTCCGGGTGCCGGGTGCCACCTCGGCCGACGCCGGCGCGTGGAGCGAGCTCCAGCACGAGCGCGCCACCAGCGCCGTGCTGCGCGCCACGTTCGGGCGCGCGGACGTCGACGAGGTCGGTCACGGGCGCTGGCTGTTCGCGCGGTGCCCGCGCGCGTTCCTCACCGGCGAGCTGCACCTGCCGAACCGCCCCGACCGCCTCGTGGTGGAGATCACCGGCACCACCCGCATCGACGGCGACGTGCTGCGCGGGGTGCGCCGGCTGCGCGAGCAGGGCTTCCGGATCGCGATGGCCGGCTTCGTCTCCCGCCAGGACCAGCGCACGCTGCTCCCCCAGGCCGACTTCGTGAAGATCGACGCGCGGGACCTCGACCTCGAGGGCGAGCCCGTGGTCGACCTGGCCCGTTCGCACGGCGCGCTGCTCGTGGCCGAGTTCGTGGAGACGAGCGCCGAGCTCAAGGCCGGGCGCCGCCTCGGCTTCGACCTCTACCAGGGCAACCTGCTGGAGCGGAGCCTGCTGGTCGACCGCTCGGCCGCGCCGCTGCTGCGACCCGGCAGCAACGCGCTGGGGCAGCACTACATCTAGCCGGTCCGGGCACCCGGGGCGCGCCGCGCGGCGTCGTCACCCGCACCCGGGGTCCAGGTCAGCGCCGGACGACCGCGGCGATCCGCAGCACCGCGCGCTCGACGGCGAACCGCGGGTCGCGGCTCGCGCCCTTGACCTCCGCGTCGGCCTGGGCGACGGCCGTGATCGCCGACGCGAGCGCCTCGGGCGTCCACCGGTTCAGCTCCTTGCGCGACCGGTCGACCTGCCACGGCGCGAGACCGAGGTCGCGCTCGGCTCCCGGCCCGCGGCCCCGCACCGCGGAGACCTTGGCGAGCACGCGGAGCCGAGCCGCCAGGGCCGCGACCAGCGGGACCGGGTCGACCCCCGTGGCGAACGCGTGCCGCAGCAGCGCGACCGCCTCCCCCGCGTTGCCGTCGACGGCGGCGTCGGCGACGCGGAACCCGGTCGCCTCGATCCGGCCGCCGTAGTACCGCTCCACGACCTCGACGCTGATGACCCCCGACGTGTCCGCGACGAGCTGGGCGCACGCCGCGGCGAGCTCGCGGAGGTCGCTGCCGACCGCGTCCACCAGCGACCGGACGGCCCGGGCCTCCATCCGCCGGCCCGCGCGACGCAGCTCCTGCGTGACGAACGACGCCTTGTCGGCGTCGCGCTTGACCGTCTCGCACACCACCACGGGGTGCCCGGCCGCCCGCACGGCGTCGAGCAGCCGCTTGCCGCGCTGGCCGCCGCCGTGCCGGAGCACCAGGACGACGTCGTCCTGCGGGGCGGCGACGTACGCGGTCGCCTCGAGGATCAGGTCGTCCGTGCCCTTCTCGACGTTCTCGACCACCACGACCCGGTCCTCGGCGAACAACGACGGGCTGGTGGCGAGCGTCAGCTCGCCCGCGCCGTACGCCGCGGCGTCGAGCCGGGTGACCTCGACGTCGGCGGCACGCTCGCGGGCGAGCCCCACGACCCGGTCGGCGGCGCGCTCGGCGAGCAGCTCCTCCGGACCGGTGATCAGGACGACGGGGGCGAGCCCCACTTCGTCCCACGCGAGGCCGGCGGGGGCGGACGACCCGCGGCCGCCGCCCCGGGCGGGTCGGCGCGCGGCGGAGGTGGGAGCAGGCACGTGCCTAGCGTCCCACGGCCCGCCGACAGCGGAGCACGAGGACGAGCGCCGCGCCGCACGCGCACGCGAGGAGCACCTGGCCGAGCGCGCCCCCCGCCCACGCGACCTGGGCGCCCGGCAGACCGGTGGCGGTGCGGGCGACCGCCGCGATCCACCAGCACGCGGCGCCCGCCCCCTGGGCGCACCAGGCGGCCCCCGCGGGCCACCACGGACCCAGCACCGCGGCGAGCAGCCCCCCGACCGTCGCCGGAGCCACGGCCGGCGCCGCGACGGCGTTCGCCAGCACGGCGTACGCGGGCACGGCCGGGGTGAGCACGAGGAGCACCGGCGCGCACACCGCCTGGGCGGCGACCGGGACCGCGAAGGCCGTCGCCACGGGGTGCGCTGCCGGGAGCTCGTCGGCCCCGGGGCGGGCACGCCGGCCCCCGGAGGCGTGGGTCGCGTGTGCCCGTGGCCCGGCGGAGGGCGCGGACCACCGTCGGGCCAGCGGCCCCGCGAGCAGGGCGATGCCCGCCGTCGCGACCACCGACAGCACGAACCCGACGTCCCGGGCCAACCAGGGGTCCACCACGAGCAGCACGGTCACGGCGCACGCCAGGGCGGGCACCGACCGCGCCGGCCGGCCCGCCACGATGCCGAGCACGGCGACCCCGCCCATCACCGCCGCCCGCACGACGCTCGACCCGGGCTGCACCACCGCGACGAACCCGCCGAGCACCAGCACCAGCGGGAGCCAGCGCCACCGCCGCGGCACCCCGCACCGCGTGACCACGGCCAGCACCACGGCGCCGAGGATCGAGAAGTGCGCCCCCGACACCGCCGTGATGTGCGCGAGCCCGGACACCCGCATCGCGTCGTCCAGGTCGCCGACCCCGCGGGTGTCGCCGACCGCCACCGCCGGCAGCAGCCGCCCCGCGTCGCCGGGGACCGCTGCTGCGGTCGTGACCAGCCCGGTCCGCAGCCCGTCGGCGGCTCGGAGCACGGCGGGAGGCGGTGCACGTACGGCCGGGTCCCGGTCCGCCCGGGCGCGCGCCATCACCCGCCGGGCGGCGTCCGGGACCGGCGAGAGCCGCGCCTCCACGGCGACGCGCGTGCCGTAGGCCAGGTCGGATGCCGTGGCAGGCGCGTACACGTCGACAGCGGCGCGCGTCGCGGTGGCACGCGTCGCCGGGGTGCCGCCGACGGCCGCACCGCTCGCGGCGCGGGCGCCCAGGTCGGCCGACTGCCCGCTCACCCGCTCGGTCGCGTGGCCGCCACCCGTCCGGGAGCCCAGCCCCGCGCCTCGCCCGGCATCGACGACGACCACCGAGTCCGCCGCCAGCAGGAAGCGCACCACGCCCCCCGAGCCGCCCGCGCCCGCGGGCACCTGCGGGGTGGACCGGACGGTGCCGACGAGCCGGACCCGGGCACGCTCCTCGGCGAGCCGGCGGACGTCGCCGGCCTCGCGCGCACGGACCTGCGCCCCCGTGGCCAGCAGCAGCACCGCCACCGCGCCCAGCGCCAGCCCGGCCTGCGCCGGCAGCGAGGTCCGGTCGAGCAGGCGCCGCGCACCTGCCCGCGGTGCGTCCACCCGCACGGTCGGGTCCGGCGGGCGCCGCGCACCTGCCCGCGGCTCCTCCACCCGCACGGTCGGGTCCGGCGGGCGCCGCGCGCCACCCGCCCGCGCCGCGACCCGCGGGAGGACGAGCAGGGTCACGGCGAGCGCGCCGAGCACCACCGCGCCGAGCACCAGCACCCCCGGGGCCGCGCCGACGGCGAGCGCCGCCGCCGCCCACACGGCCAGTGCCGCCGGGACCAGCCGGACGTCGACCGCCTCGTCCGCGCTCACACCCGCACCAGGTCGCGGATCTGACCGAGCACCGCCGGGCCGATGCCCGACACGTCCAGCAGGGCGTCCACGCTCGCGAACGGCCCGTTCGCCTCCCGCCAGGCCACGATCCGCTCGGCGAGGACCGGCCCGATCCCCGGCAGGGTCTGGAGCTCGGCGGCGCCGGCCGCGTTGACGTCCACGGCGCCACCGCCGGCACCGGCCCCGCCCGCACCGCCACCGCCCGCGCCCGCACCGCCGCCCGTGTCGTCGGCGGCCAGGGGCTCCTCGCCCGGCGCGGGGACCCGGATCTGGGCGCCGTCCTGGACGACGGCCGCCAGGTTCAGCGCGGTCAGGTCCGCCCCGGGCAGCGCGCCGCCGGCCGCGGTGACGGCGTCCGCCACCCTCGAGCCGGCGGGCATCGCGACCACCCCCGGCGACTCGACCTCCCCGACGACGTGCACCCACACGGTCGCCTCCTCGGCGGCCGCCGGACCGGGCTCGCCGTCACCCTGCGCGGTCGCCGGGGCGGTCACCGCCGGCTCCTCGACCGCGACCGGTTCCCCCGTCGGCTGCCCGGCCGACCGCAGGGCCACCGCCCCGCCCACGAGCAGCAACGCCCCGAGCGCGATCCCCGCCGTCCGCGGCGCCACCCGCCACCGCACGAGGCCGTCGAGCCCCGGACGCGCGTCGACGACCACGCCGTCGGCCTCGTCGAGGTCCGCGCCGGCCGCGGCGTCCGCCTCGGCACGCACCCCGTCGTCACCCGCGCGGTCCGCCCGTCCCGGGTCCGGCGCCCCGCCGTCCCCGAGGCGGACACCTCGTGGTCGGTCCGCTCGGCCCTGCGGTCGCCCGCCCGCCTGCGCACCGAGGTGCTCGGCGGCCTGGTGGTGGCCCTCGCGCTGATCCCCGAGGCCATCTCGTTCTCCATCGTCGCCGGCGTCGACCCGCGGGTCGGGCTGTTCTCGTCCTTCGTGATGGCGGTGACGCTCGCGTTCCTCGGCGGGCGCCCGGCGATGATCTCGGCCGCGACCGGGGCGGTCGCGCTGGTGGTGGCGCCGGTCGTGCGGGACCACGGGGTGCAGTACCTGCTGGCGACCGTCGTCCTCGGCGGCGTGATCCAGGTGGCGCTCGGCCTGCTCGGCGTCGCCCGGCTCATGCGGTTCATCCCGCGGTCGGTGATGGTCGGGTTCGTGAACGCGCTCGCGATCCTGGTCCTCCTCGCGCAGCTGCCGCACCTGGTCGACGTGCCGTGGGTGGTGTACCCGCTCGTCGCGGCGGGCATCGCGATCATCGCCCTGGTCCCGCGGCTCACGACCGCCGTTCCCGCCCCGCTGGTCGCGATCGTGCTGCTGACGGTCGTGACCGTCGCGGCGGGCCTGGCCGTGCCGCGGGTCCGCGACCAGGGCGCGCTGCCGGACAGCCTGCCCTCGCTGGTGCTGCCGGACGTGCCGCTGAGCCTCGAGACCCTGCGGATCATCGCGCCGTACGCCGCCGGGCTCGCCCTGGTCGGGCTGCTCGAGTCGCTGATGACCGCGAAGCTCGTCGACGACGTCACCGACACGCACTCCGACAAGACCCGCGAGGCGTGGGGCCAGGGCGCCGCGAACGTGCTGTCCGGGCTGTTCGGCGGCATGGGTGGCTGCGCGATGATCGGCCAGACGATGATCAACGTGAAGGTCTCGGGCGCGCGCACCCGGATCTCGACCTTCCTGGCCGGCGCGTTCCTGCTGGTGCTGGTCGTAGTGCTCGGCGACGTCGTGGGGGCCATCCCGATGGCCGCGCTGGTGGCCGTCATGGTGATGGTCTGCGTCGCGACGTTCGACTGGCACTCGGTCCGGCCGTCGACCCTGCGCCGGATGCCGCTGAGCGAGACCGCGGTGATGCTCGTGACCGTGGCGGTCACGGTCGCCACGCACAACCTCGCGTACGGCGTCGTGTCGGGCGTCCTCGTCGCGACGGTGCTGTTCGCGCGGCGTGTGGCGCACCTGACGACGGTGACCCGGCTCGACGCGGGGGAGGACCCCGGCGTGCGGCGGTACGCGGTGTCCGGGGCGCTGTTCTTCGCGTCGTCCAACGACCTCGTCTACCAGTTCGACTACGACGGCGACCCGGCGCGGGTGGTCATCGACCTGGCGGACGCGCACGTCTGGGACGCGTCCACCGCGGCGACGCTCGACGCGATCGTCACGAAGTACGCCGCCAAGGGGAAGACGGCCGAGGTGGTGGGGCTGAACGCGGACAGCGCGCGGCGGCTCGGGCGGCTGGCGGAGGCGCTCGGGGGCGGCGGGCACTGAGTAGCCGAGCCGCCCGGGCTCGCGGGCCGGGGTCCCGGCCCGGGTGCCAGGATGGACGCCGGACCCGACGACCCCCTGGGAGGACCCGGCGTGACGGACGACCCCTACCGCGTGATGACGGTGTGCACCGGCAACATCTGCCGCTCTCCGATGGCCGAGGTGGTGCTGCGCGCGCGGCTGGACGACGCCGGTCTCGGCGACCGCGTCGTCGTCGACTCGACCGGGGTCAGCGACGAGGAGCACGGCAACCCGATCGACCGCCGGGCCCGGGCGGCCCTGGCCTCGCGCGGCTACGACGTCCCCCGGCGGGAGGCGCGGCAGGTGCGGGCGGCCGACCTGCGGGACCGGGACCTCGTGCTGGCGATGACCGCGTCGCACGCCCGGGCGCTGCGGCGGATCGCCGGCGACGCGGACGTGGCGGGCCGGGTGGTGATGTTCCGGACCTTCGACCCGGCGGCGCCGCGGGCGGCCGGCGCGCGCGACGAGCACCTGCTCGACGTCGACGACCCCTGGTACGGCGGCCCCGAGAACTTCGAGCACTGCCTCGACGAGATCGAGGCGGCCGCCGACGGGGTGGTCGACGCGGTCCGCGCGGCCCTGTCCGACCGGGACGCCGCCCGGGCCTGACGGCGGGCGCGGCGGGCGCGGTCCGCGCGGCCTACGCCTTCCGGCGCCGCCACCGGGGATCGGGGGTGGGCGCGCCGGAAGGCGTAGGAGTCGCGGGCCCAGGCGCGGCCGACGCGCGGACGCGCGCGGGCGCACCGGGCACCGGCCGGGGCAGGATGGGGCGGGTGAAGGTCTCCGCGCGCTCCCAGGTGCCCCCGTTCGCCGTGATGGACATCGTCGCGGCCGCCAACGCGCGCCGTGCCGCGGGGCAGTCGGTGCTCAACCTGTGCGTCGGGGAGCCGTCGACCGGCGCCTCGGACGTGGTGCGCGAGCGCGCGGTGCAGCTCCTGGCCGGCGGGGACCTCGGGTACACCGAGGCGCTCGGCAGCCCGGCGCTGCGCGCGGCGATCGCGGGGCACTACCGGTCCTGGTACGGCGTCGACGTCGACCCCGGGCGGGTGGCGGTGACCACCGGGTCGTCGGGCGGGTTCATGCTCGCGTTCCTCGCCGCGTTCGACGTCGGCGACCGGGTGGCGCTCGCCCGGCCCGGGTACCCGGCGTACAAGAACATCCTCGCGTCGCTCGGGTGCGAGGTCGTCGAGCTGCCCTGCGGCCCGGAGACCCGGTACCAGCCGACGGTCGAGCAGCTCGAGGCCCTGGACCGCCCGGTGGACGGCCTCGTGGTCGCCGGCCCCGCCAACCCGACCGGCACGCTGATCGACCGCGCGTCGCTCGACGGGCTTGCGGCCTGGTGCGCGGAGCACGGGGTCCGGCTCATCTCGGACGAGATCTACCACGGCATCACCTACCCCGACGCGGTCGCCGCCGAGCCCGGCCCGGCCGGCGCCCCCACCGCCGCGACGTCGCTCGGCACCGGCACCGTCGTGGTCAACTCGTTCTCCAAGTTCTGGGCGATGACCGGCTGGCGGCTCGGCTGGCTGCTGCTGCCGGAGGACCTCGCGGCCCCGGTCGACGCGCTCGCCGGCAACGTGGCGCTGTGCCCGCCGGCGCTCGCGCAGCACGCGGGGGTCGCGGCGTTCACGCCCGAGGGGTACGCCGCCGCCGAGGCGAACGTCGCCCAGTACGCGGCGTCCCGCCGGTCCGTGCTGGACCGGCTGCCGGAGCTCGGCTGGTCCCGCGTCGCGCCCGCCGACGGCGCGTTCTACGTGTACGCCGACGTGTCCGCGGCCGGGCTGGACTCGCGGACCTGGTGCGCCCGGCTGCTCGACGAGGCAGGGGTGGCGCTGACCCCGGGCACCGACTTCGACTCCGTCGACGGGCACGACTGGGTGCGGCTGTCGTTCGCGTCCGCGCCGGACGTGGTCGCGGAGGCCGTGGACCGGGTCGTCGCCTGGCAGCGCACGCTGTAGCCGGCCCCGTGGGGGCGCGCGGAACCGGGCCGCGGGCCCGTCCGTTGGGCGGGGCAGGACGCGCACCCGCGAGGGCGCGCACGGGCGAGGAGGTCGACATGAGGTGTCCCACCGACGGGGCCGAGCTGGTGATGGCGGAGCGGCAGGGCGTCGAGATCGACTACTGCCCGTCCTGCCGCGGCATCTGGCTGGACCGCGGCGAGCTGGACAAGATCCTCGACCGCGCCGCCGGCGCCCCCGCCCCGGTGGCCGCGGACCCGGGCC
This sequence comes from Cellulomonas sp. ACRRI, assembly GCF_022346185.1. Taxonomy (GTDB): domain Bacteria; phylum Actinomycetota; class Actinomycetes; order Actinomycetales; family Cellulomonadaceae; genus Cellulomonas. The sequence goes on from NZ_JAKRMS010000056.1 coordinate 16,336, forward strand.
CCGCGGCGGCACCCGGTGGCTACCCGGCGGCGCCCGGCTACGGCGGCCACCGCGAGCCCGGCTACCGCGACGGCGGCTACCGCGAGCCCGGCCACCCCGACGACCGGTACCGGGACGACCGCAGGTACGAGGACCGCCGGTACGACGACCGCCGCGATCCCCGGCACCCGTACGGCAAGAAGAAGAAGCGCGAGTCCTGGCTCGGGGACCTGCTCGACTTCGACTGAGCCGTCCGCGCGTCCGCCACCCGCCCCGGTGACCTAGGGTCGGGCCCGTGGACGTGGCGGTGCTGGGAGCGACGGGTGACGTCGGGCGGCAGGTGTGCGCCCAGCTCATCGAGCGGCGGGTGCTGCCGACCACCTCGCGGCTGCAGCTGGTGGGCCGCCCGGGCGGCGCGTCCGGGCGTGCGTCCTACGGGCTGCGCGCCGACCTGGTCGACGCCTACGACGAGCACGCTCCGCTCATCGACGTCGCCCTCGACCCGGAGGACGTCGTCGCCGACGTCGTGGTGCTGACCGCGGGCCGGACGGCCCCGGCGCGGGCGGGCGCCGTCGCCGACCGCGCGGCGCTCGCGGCCGAGAACCACGAGGTCTTCGCCGCGTACGCCCGCGCGATCGCCCGGCACGGCTCGGGTCACGAGGTGGTCGTGGTGGTGTCCAACCCCGTGGAGCTCGGCGTGGCCGTGGTGGCCCGCGAGCTGGGCCGGCACCGGGTGATCGGGATGGGCGCCTGGCTCGACACGCTGCGGTTCCGGCGCGAGGTCGCCGTCTCGCTCGGCGTGCGCCGGCACCGGGTCGGCGGGTTCGTGGCCGGGCAGCACGGGGACGACCTCGTGCCGCTGTGGTCGACGGTCCGGATCAGCGGGCTCGACGTCGAGGAGCGCCGGCGCGCGGTCGCGGCGCTGCGAGGCGGGCGGACCCTCGACGGGTTCGCGGCCGAGATCGAGGACGCCAAGCGCGACCTCGGGGGCCTGATGGCCGGCCACGTGGCGGCGGCGTTCGACCTGGTCGAGACCTGGCCGCCGGACCTGCGCGGCGTCGCGCGCCCGTGGCTCACGCACCAGAGCGGGGCCAAGACGGCCGCCGCCACCGCGAACGCGACGGTCGACCTGGTGGACACCGTGCTCGACGGGCGGGACATCGTGGTCGCCGGGCAGGTCGCGCTGGACGGGGAGGTCGCCGTCGCGGGGACGCCGCTGCACGGGGTGCTCGGGGTGCCGGTCGTGCTCGGCCCCGAGGGGTGGACGCGCGTGCTCCTGGACGAGCCCGCGCCGGACGAGGCGCGCCGCCTGCTCGCCTCGGCCGCGCGGATCGACGCGATGCTGACGCCCTGGGGGCTGGGCGCGGGGGTGGCCCGGTGACCGCGGACGGCCCCGCCGCCGCGCCCGGCCCGGACCGCCGCTGGGTCGCCTTCGTGGCCGGCGCGGACGCCACCGGCACGCTCACCGCCCTGGCAGGCGTCTTCTCCACCCGCGGCGTCTCGTTCGACTCGCTCAGCACCGGCGACGTCGCCGACGGGGTCGGCCTGATCGTCGTCACGTTCACCGCGACGGAGCGCCGTCAGCGGCTGCTCGCCCGGACGGTCGGCCGGCTCGCCGCCGTGCGCGCCGTCGCGGTGCGCGCGGTCGACGACCCGGCGGTTCGCGCCGCCGCGGTGGTGCACCTGCCCCCCGACGCGGCGCCGTTCGCGCCGCCCCCCGGGGTCGCCGTGCGCTGGGCGGGGGACGCCGCCGCCGGCCAGCCGGTGCTGGTCGAGGGCGTGCTGCCCGACGTCGAGGCGGTGGTGGCGCACGCCCGGGCCCGGGGCGCGGTGTCGGCCGCGGTCGTCGTGCTGCCGCTGCCCGAGGTCGCCGGCGCGGCGACGCGCGGGGACGCGCCGCCGGCGGGCTGACCGGGCGTCAGAGGCGCCCGTAGTACTCCGTGCTGGCGATGATCCCGCCGATCACCGCCTCGACCCGGGCGCCGCGCTGGATGTCCCCGACCCAGGAGCGGGCACCCGTGGGGTCGATGTGCCGGCCGAGCAGGTGCACGTAGTGGCCGTCGACCACGGTGGTCAGGTGCTCGGTCGACAGCAGGAAGCCCATCGCCACCTGCTGCCGCGACGCGCCGCGCGCCAGCGTGCTCGTCCAGGACGCGACCTCGGGCTGGCCCGGGGTGCGGTGCAGGACCTGCTGGTACAGGCGGGTCACCCAGGCGGTGTCGGTCCCGCCGCTGGTCGCGTAGTGCTCGGGCGACGCGAGGAAGCCCGACTCCATCTCCTGGATGATCATCCCGGCCTGCATCGCGCGCAGCCAACCTGCGGCGCCGACCGGGTCGGGCTGGCGCCCGAGGAAGGTCGCGTAGGAGTCGGCGATCAGGCGGGTCCGGTACTCGGCGGAGTAGGTGATCGCGTTCGCCACGGCGATCCGCGGCGTCCCCGAGTCCAGTGCCTGCGTCCAGGTCGCGAGCCCGACCGGGTCCGGCTGCCGGCCGAAGAGATCCGAGTACACCCGGGCGACGTAGCGCTGGGTCGGCGTCCCGGCGCCGTCGGGGACCACCGAGACCCGCGCGGTCGCCCCGGTGGAGTCGGTCCGCAGGGTCGCGCCCGTCCCGGGCACCGCCCATGAGGCACCCGCAGGGAGCTGGGGGGCGCTGAACGGCGAGCCGGTCGGCTGCAGGTCGAGCAGGTAGCTGGTCGGGAACCGGAACCGCGCGTCCGTCAGGACCAGGTGCGCCTGCACACCGGCCCAGGCGGGCCGGTGCAGCGCGTCGGGCCCGGCCGCCGGGCGGTAGTCGGCGAACACCGGTCCCGCCGACGACTGCAGGCGCACGCCCCGCAGGGCGGCCGTGCCGGCGAGCGGGGCGAGGTCGAGCGTCGTGGGGGAGGCGACCGGACCGCCGAGGTCGGCGACGGTCGCCCACCCGAGGTGCTGCGCGAAGCCCGTGCTGATGTTGCCCGGGTTCGTGGCGTTCCGGCCCTGGCCCATGACGTCGGCGTCGTCGCCGTACTCGGTGACGGAGCAGCTGCTGAGCGCGGCGAGCGGCACGCGCGCCCCGGCGGAGGTGCAGGTGAGGGTGTTGGCGTGCCCGAGGCCGAGGTTGTGCCCGAGCTCGTGCGCGAGCACGTACGTCTGGGCGGCGCCGTTGAGCCAGATGCTCCCGCCGTTGATCGTGGCGCGGCCGGCGAACGCGCAGGACGCGATCGCCGGGAAGTGCACGGCGACGTGGGTGGTCGCCGACGGCGTGATGCCGGGGTTGGCCGCCAGGGCGGCGCGCATGATCGCGTCGTCGTCGCAGCCGGCGGGCTGCGGGACGACCTGGGGAGCGCGCACGGACTGCTGGACGTCCACCCGGCCGGCGCTCTGCCGCTCCCAGTACGCCGCGGTGCCGTCGGCGGCCGCCTGCAGCGCCGCGCTCGGGGCGGCCTGGCCCGCGGTCCACACCACCGGGAGCACGACGAGCACGTGCACGCCCGCCAGGTCGGCCTGGGCGGCGAGGTCGGCGGTGCCCGCGGTCTCGACGTCGACGACCGAGGCGCGCGGGTCGAGGTCGCCCGCGGCCGCCTCGACCGCCTGCGCCCGGTCGAGCCCGGGGTCGGCCTCGATGGTGACGACCACGTCGGTGCCGTCGGCCAGCGCGTCCACCGGCGGGTGGTCCGTGCCGACCACCGGCTCCTGGACCGCCGACAGGTCGAGGAGCGTGCCGTCGACGTGGGCGTAGGCCTCGGTGACCGAGCCCTCGTGGAAGTGCTCCCCGTCGTCGTGCGGTACGGGGTCCGACACCACGTAGACGACGGTGCCGTCGACCTCGTGGCGGGCGTCGGGCTCGTCGGCGGCGACCGCGGCGGCGGGGCCGCCGACCCCGAGGACCGCGGTCACGAGCACGGCGGTGGCGCGGCGGCGTCGCGGGCGGGCGACCGGTGCGGTCATGCGGGGATCCTCCTGGACCGGGCGGCGTCGCGCAGGCGCGCGGGGCTCCCGACCCCATCGGCGGGGAGGGCGCCCGTCGTGAGGGTTACGCTGTGACCCGGACAACTCAACACGCTGCTCGAACCGCGGCGGGAGAGCCCTCCCGCGCGACCGCCCCCGGGCGGCCGCGACCGCGAGGCGCCGAAGGAGCAACCCTCCCCGGGAATCTCTCAGGCCCCCGTACCGCCGTGGCGAGGCAACTCTGGAAAGCGGCCGGCGCACGCCGGCCCACCGACGGTGCAAGTCGGCGCGCCCCGGCCCTCGCGGGCACGGCGGACCGGCAAAACTCTCAGGTCGCACGCCCGCGGACGCCCGCGGCCGGCGGATGACAGAGCGGGGAGACGCGCACCACCCGCCCGTCCGCCCATGCACGCCCGACCGCCCGGAGCAGCCGCGTGACCCACCTCGAGGACCTTCCGACCGACGCCCGCACCACGGACGCCGGGACCCCGCGCGACGCCGCCGCGGACCGCACCGACGCCGCGCGCGGCTTCGCCGACCGGCACGTCGGGCCCCGCCCGGGCGACGTCGCGGGCCTGCTGGCCCACGTCGGCGACGGCTGGCCGAGCCTGGACGCGCTGATCGACGCGGCCGTCCCGGCGAGCATCCGCACCGACCGCCCGCTCGCGCTGCCCGAGGCCCGCGGCGAGTCCGAGGTGCTGGCCGCGCTCCGGACGATCGCGGACAAGAACACGGTGCTGACCCAGATGATCGGCCTGGGCTACCACGACACCGTCACCCCGCCGGTGATCCGCCGGAACGTCCTCGAGTCCCCGGCCTGGTACACCGCGTACACGCCGTACCAGCCGGAGATCTCCCAGGGCCGGCTGGAGGCCCTGCTCAACTTCCAGACCGTGGTCGCCGACCTCACGGCGCTGCCGGTCGCGAACGCCTCGCTGCTCGACGAGGCCACGGCCGTCGCCGAGGCCGTCGCGCTCATGCACCGCGCGGCGAAGGGCCGCACCGGCGTCGTCGTCCTGGACGCCGACTGCCTGCCGCAGACGCTCGCCGTGACGCTGGGCCGCGCGGAGGCCGCGGGCCTGGGCGTCCGGGTCGCCGACCTGACGGACGGCCTGCCCGATCTCGGCGACGAGGCGCTGGTCGGCCTCGTGCTGCAGGCGCCCGGCGCGTCCGGTGCCGTCCGCGACCTCGCGCCGCTGATCGCGGCGGCCAAGGACGTGGGCGCGCTGGTCACCGTCGCCGCGGACCTGCTGTCGCTGACGCTGCTCACCCCGCCGGGGGAGCAGGGCGCGGACATCGCGGTCGGTTCGGCGCAGCGGTTCGGCGTCCCGCTGTTCTACGGCGGCCCGCACGCCGCCTACATGGCCGTGCGCACGGGCCTGGAGCGCTCGCTGCCCGGCCGCCTGGTCGGGGTGTCGATCGACGCCGACGGCGCGACCGCCTACCGGCTCGCGCTGCAGACGCGCGAGCAGCACATCCGCCGCGAGAAGGCGACCAGCAACATCTGCACCGCGCAGGCGCTGCTGGCCATCGTCGCGTCGATGTACGCGGTGTACCACGGGCCCGACGGGCTGCGGGAGATCGCCGAGCGGGTGCACGCCCGCGCGGTGGCGCTGGCCGACGGGCTGCGGGCCGGCGGCGTCCGGGTCCAGCACGCCCAGTTCTTCGACACCGTCCGGGCCGTCGTGCCGGGCCGGGCGCGCGCCGTGGTCGCCGCCGCGGCCGCCCGCGGGATCAACGTCTGGGCCGCGGACGACGACCACGTCCAGGTGACCTGCGACGAGGTGACCACCGAGGCGCACGTGGCCGAGGTCCTGGCCGCGTTCGCCGATGCGGACGCGGGTGCGCTCGCCAGCGGCCCGGCCGACGGCCTCGACGCCCCCGCCATCCCGGTGCACCTGCGCCGGACGAGCGACTACCTCACGCACCCGGTGTTCCACCGGCACCGCTCCGAGACCGCGATGCTCCGGTACCTGCGCGCCCTGTCCGACAAGGACCTCGCGCTGGACCGCACGATGATCCCGCTGGGCTCGTGCACGATGAAGCTCAACGCGACGGTCGAGATGGAGGCCATCTCCTGGCCCGGGTTCGCCGGGCTGCACCCGTTCGTGCCGGCCGAGCAGGCCGCGGGCTACGCCGAGCTGATCGGCGACCTGACCGGCTGGCTGGCCGAGATCACCGGGTACGCCGCGGTGTCGGTGCAGCCGAACGCGGGCTCGCAGGGCGAGTTCGCCGGGCTGCTCGCGATCCGCGGGTACCACGAGGGCCGCCGCGCCGAGGCGATCGCGGCCGGCGCCGCGCCCGAGGACGTCCCCGTGCGCGACCTCTGCCTGATCCCGGCCTCCGCCCACGGCACCAACGCCGCGTCGGCAGCGCTGGCGGGCATGCGCGTGGTCGTCGTCGCGACCGCCGAGGACGGCTCGGTGCAGCTGGACGACCTGCGGGCGAAGCTCGAGCAGCACGGCCCCCGGGTGGCCGCGATCATGATCACCTACCCGTCGACGCACGGCGTCTTCGAGGAGGACGTGCGCGAGGTCTGCGACCTGGTGCACGCCGCGGGCGGCCAGGTCTACATCGACGGCGCCAACCTCAACGCGCTGGTCGGCCTGGCCCGGCCGGGCGAGTTCGGCGGCGACGTGTCGCACCTCAACCTGCACAAGACGTTCTGCATCCCGCACGGCGGCGGCGGACCGGGCGTCGGCCCGATCGGCGTCGCGGCGCACCTGGTGCCGTACCTGCCGGCGACCGACGCGGTGTTCACCGGGGACACCGGCGCGCTGACCGGCGGGGCCGCCCCGGCCGTGTCGGCCGCGCCGTTCGGGTCCGCCGGCATCCTGCCGATCTCCTGGGCGTACGTCGCGCTGATGGGCGGCGACGGCCTGCGCCGCGCCACCGAGACCGCCGTGCTGTCCGCCAACTACCTGGCCTCGCGGCTGGCCCCGCACTTCCCCGTGCTCTATACCGGCCCCGCGGGTCTGGTGGCGCACGAGTGCATCCTCGACCTGCGCGCGATCACCAAGCAGACCGGCGTGACGGCCGAGGACGTCGCCAAGCGGCTGATGGACTACGGCTTCCACGCACCGACGCTGTCGTTCCCGGTGGCCGGGACCCTGATGGTCGAGCCCACCGAGTCCGAGGACGTCGCGGAGCTCGACCGGTTCGTCGACGCGATGGTCGCGATCCGCGCGGAGATCGACGCGGTCGCCGCCGGGCGCTGGGCGGTCGCCGAGTCGCCGCTGCGGAACGCCCCGCACACCGCGGCCGCGCTCGTCGCCGACGACTGGGACAAGCCCTACGGCCGCGAGCTCGCGGCCTACCCGGTCGCGGGCCTGCGCGCCGGGAAGTACTGGCCGCCGGTCCGGCGGATCGACGGCGCGCACGGGGACCGGAACCTCGTCTGCGCCTGCCCGCCCATCGAGGCCTACGCCGAGGGAGCCGCGCTGTGACCGAGACGACCACCCCGACCACCGACGACGCCACGGGGGCCGTGCTGTCCCCGCTGCACGCGGAGCACGTCGCGCTCGGCGCCACGATGACGCCGTTCGCCGGCTGGCTGATGCCGCTGCGGTACGCCGGCGACCTCGCGGAGCACCAGGCCGTCCGCACCGCGGCCGGGCTGTTCGACCTGTCGCACATGGGCGAGCTGCACGTGGACGGCCCCGGCGCCGGCACCGGCCTCGACCACGCGCTGGTCGGGAACATCTCCGGCCTCGCGGTCGGCCGGGCGCGGTACACGATGATCGTCCAGGAGGACGGCGGGATCCTGGACGACCTGATCGTCTACCGCCTGGCCGACGAGGCCTACCTGGTCGTCGCGAACGCGTCGAACGTCGCCGTCGTGGCGGGCGCGCTCGCCGAGCGGCTGGCGCCGTTCGACGCCTCGCTCACCGACCGGTCCCTGGAGACGGCGCTGATCGCGGTGCAGGGGCCGCGGTCCGCCGAGATCGTCGTCGGCCTCACCGACCCGGCGCACGCCGAGGCCGTCCGCGACGTGCGGTACTACGCGGGGGTGCCCGCGACCGTCGGCGGCGTCGGGGCGCTCGTGGCCCGCACCGGCTACACCGGCGAGGACGGCTTCGAGCTGTTCGTGCCCGCGGACGCGGCGCCGGGCCTGTGGCGCGACCTGCTGGCCGCCGGCGCCCCGCTCGGCCTCGTGCCCGCGGGTCTGTCCGCGCGGGACAGCCTCCGGCTGGAGGCGGGCATGCCGCTGTACGGCAACGAGCTCGACACCACGACCGCCCCGCACGACGCGGGCCTCGGCCGGGTGGTGCGCCTGGACAAGACGACCGCCGACGGCGAGCCGCTGCCGTTCGTCGGCCGTGCCGCGCTCGCGTCCCGGGCGCACGCGAACCCGTCCCGGGTCCTGGTCGGCCTGGTCGGCTCCGGCCGCCGCGCCGCCCGGCACGGGTACGAGGTGCTGACCTCGACGGCCGAGGACGCCGTGCCGGTCGGCCGGGTGACCTCCGGTGCGCCGTCCCCGACCCTGGGCACGCCGATCGCCATGGCGTACGTGACGCCCGAGGTCAGCGCCGAGGGCACGGAGCTGGCCGTGGACGTGCGCGGTCGGCGCGAGCCGGTCCGCGTGGTCGCGCTGCCGTTCTACCGTCGGTCCTGACCCCGCCCGTCCCTTCCCCCGCC
>NZ_JAKRMS010000057.1 GCF_022346185.1 Cellulomonas sp. ACRRI
CGCCTCGGCCGTCCCCGCCGCCCCGGCCGGCATCGACCCGCGCGGCCCGCGCGTCGGCGCCGCCCTCACCGCCGTCCTGCTGGTCGCCGTGCTGCTGCTCCCCGGGGCGGCCGCCACCGTCGCGCTGACCGTGGTCGCGGCGCTGTTCGCCGTCGGGGCGGCCCGCGGCGCCCAGGGCTCCGTCCAGGGGCTGCTCTACCGCCGCCTCGTCCGGCCCCGGCTCGCGCCGCCCACGGAGCTCGAGGACCCGCGCCCGCCCCGGTTCGCGCAGCTGGTCGGCCTGGTCATCACCGGCGCGGGCGTGCTGCTCGCGCTGCTGGGCGTCCCCGGCGCCGTGCCGGTCGCCGCGGCCCTGGCGCTCGTCGCCGCCGTGCTCAACGCGGCCTTCGGCCTGTGCCTCGGCTGCGAGCTGTACCTGCTCGGCGTCCGGCTGCGGCACGCCCGGGCCTGAGAGGCCGGGAAGGCGCTGGGCCCCGTCGTCGTTAGGATCGGCAGATGCACGCACTCGAGATCGTGTTCATCGGTCTGCTCGTCGCCGCGACGATCACCATCGGGTGGTTCGCCGGCTTCGTCGTCTACCGGCTGTTCAAGGGACAGCGCTGACAAGAAGGGCTCCCATGGCGTTCACCCTGCCCGAGGGTCTCGCACCCGAGATGTACCCGCTCGCCTGGCTCGTCGGGCGGTGGCACGGCGAAGGCGTCGTGGGGTACCCGGGCATCGAGGAGACGGCGTTCACCCAGGACGTGGTGATCGACCACGACGGCGGCCCGTACCTGTCCTACACGTCCACCATCCGGCTCGTCGTCGTGCCGGATGACGCCTCGGCGATCGCCGACGCGGACGGCACCCCGTCGGACGCCGAGGCCGACGCCGAGGGCGCGGTGTGGTCGACGGAGCAGGGCTACTGGCGGATCCCGCCGGAGCGGCCCGAGGGCATGGGGTCGGCGCTGTCGCCGGTCGAGCTGCTGCTCGCCGACCCGTCCGGGCACGTCGCCGTGTACGTGGGCGCGACCGGGAACGGCCGCATCGACCTGGTCAGCGACGTCATCGCCCGCACCGCCACCGGCGCGGAGGTGTCCGCCGGCAAGCGGCTGTACGGCCTGGTCAACGGCGAGCTGATGTGGGCGCACGACCTGGCCGCGTTCGGGCACGAGCTGCAGTCGTACGCCTCCGCGCGGCTCAGCCGCGTGGTGGGCTGAGATGTCCGACGACGTCGCGGCCGCGCCCGCCGAGCCCGCGCCGCCCCGGCACCGCAGCCCGCTGCTCGGCCGGCACGGCGCCGTCGCCGCGTCCGGCCCCGACGCGGGCGTCGCCTGGCACTACGGCGACCCGACGGCGGAGCAGCGCGCGCTGACCCGCGGCGGCGCTGTCGTCGACCAGTCGCACCTCGGCGTCGTCCGGGTCGCGGGCCCGGACCGGCTGTCGTGGCTGAACTCCATCACGTCGCAGGAGCTCACCGCCCTGCCGCCGCGGACCTCGACCGAGACGCTCGTGCTCAGCCCCCAGGGGCACGTCGAGCACGTGGCCGCCGTGGTGGACGACGGCGAGGCCACCTGGCTGATCAGCGAGACCGCGCCCGCGCTCGCCGCGTGGCTGGACCGGATGCGGTTCATGCTCCGCGTCGAGGTCGCGGACGTGACCGACGACTGGGCCGCGATCGGGGAGCCGGTCGACGCGGAGGGCGCCGAGGGCGAGCCGGTGACCTGGCGCGACCCGTGGCCGCGCACGCTGCCCGGGGGCACCCGGTACGGGCCGCCCGACGACGAGCACCCCGGCGCCGACCGCGCGTGGCGGCTGGTGCTGGTCCCGCGCGCGGACCTGGCCGACGCCGTGCGGGCGCGCGAGGCGGCGGGCTGGCCGCTGGTCGGCACCTGGGCGAGCGAGGCGGTGCGCGTCGAGGCGTGGCGCCCCCGCGCCGGCCGGGAGGTCGACCACCGGACGATCCCGCACGAGCTCGACTGGCTGCGCACCGCGGTGCACCTGCACAAGGGCTGCTACCGCGGCCAGGAGACGATCGCGCGGGTGCACAACATGGGCCGGCCGCCGCGCCGCCTGGTGCTGCTGCACCTCGACGGCTCCGGGCACGTGCTGCCCGAGGCCGGCGCGGTCGTGCGCGACCTCGGCGACCTGCTCACCACCGGGGAGCCCGGCCGCGAGGTCGGCCTGGTCACGACCGTGGCCCGGCACCACGAGCTCGGCCCGGTCGCGCTCGCGGTCGTGAAGCGCTCGGTGCCGGTGGACGTCGAGCTGGTGGTCGAGGCGGACGGCGGCCTGCTGACCGCCGGCCAGGAGGTCGTGGTCCCGGGCGACGGCGTGTCCGTCGACCGCCCCGCCGCACGCGGGCCGCTGACCCGCGGCCTCGGCGGCCACCCGATGCTGTGACGGGCGGGTCCCGGCCGGCCGGGGGGCCGTCCTCGGTGCGGGTGCAGGTCGCCGCCCGGGTGCGCCAGGGCAGGGCGCGGGTGCGCACGGCGTTCGTGCCGGTCCTGCAGGCCGTGGTCGCCGCCGGCGTCGCGTACTGGATCGGTGCGGAGGTCCTCGGCCACAGCGCGCCGTTCTTCGCGCCGGTGAGCGCCTGGGTCGCGCTCGGGTTCACCGCGGACCGCGACCTGCGCCGGGTCGCCGAGCTCGCCGTCGGCGTCGCGATCGGCGTCGGGCTGGGCGACCTGGTGGTGCACGTCATCGGCACCGGGGCCTGGCAGGTGGCGTTCGTGCTGCTCGTCGCGGCGCTCACCGCCCGGTTCCTCGACCGCGGGCCGATGCTGACCACGCAGGCGGGGGTGCAGGCGATCGTCATCGTCGGGCTGCCCGCGGTCAGCGCCTCGGGCGGCCCTGTCGGGCGGTGGACCGACGCGCTGGTCGGCGGCCTCGTCGCCCTCGCCGTCGCGGCGCTCACGCCCAGCGACCCGCGCCGCCGCCCCCGCGCGCAGGGGCGGGCGGCCGTGGAGGAGCTCGCCGGGATGCTGCGGCTGCTCGCCCGCGGGATGCGCGGGCGGACCGAGCACGACGTCGAGGACGCGCTGATCCGCGGCCGCGCCTCGCAGCCCGCGCTGGACGAGTGGCAGGACGCCGCGGCCTCGGCGCGCGACCTCGGGCGGGTGTCGCCCGCCGCCCGCCGGCACCGCACGGAGCTCGCGTGGATCGGGCAGTCGGCCGTCCGCGTCGACCGCGCGGTGCGGAACGCGCGGGTGCTGGCCCGGCGTGCCCTCGCCTCGGTGCAGGCCGACCACGAGCGCGACCTCGGGCCGGTCGCCGACGCGGTCGACCGGGTGGCGCTCGCCGCCGACGCCCTCGCCGCCGCGCTGGGGTCCGGGTCGGAGCCGCTGCGCGCCCGGGAGGACCTGCTGCGGCTCGCCGCGGAGCTCGACCCGTTCACCCTGACGCCCGACGACCTGCAGGCGCAGAGCCTGCTGCTGCTGGTCCGGTCGCTGGTGGTCGACCTGCTCGAGGCCGCCGGCGTCGACCCCCGCACGGCGCGCGAGGCGCTGCCAGAGATCTAGCGGGGGTCGGGCGCGGCGGCCGCCGCCGTCGCCCCGTAGGCTCGGCCCGTGATCTTCGGCAACGTGCAGGTCGTGCTCTTCCTCCTGTTCACCCTCGTCATCCTGGTGCTGGCGGTCTGGGCGCTGGTCGACGCGCTGCGCCGGCCCGCGTCCGCGTACGTCGCGGCGGGCAAGCAGACCAAGCAGATCTGGTCGATCATCCTGGGCATCGCGACCGCGGTGGCGTTCTTCTCCGTGCCGCCGCCGCTCGGGCTCGGGGCGTTCCCGACCTTCCTCGCGCTGCTCAGCGCCGTCGCCGCGATCGTCTACCTGGTCGACGTGCGTCCGGCGGTCGCCCCGCACTCGCGCCGGGGTGGCGGGCGCGGCGGCCAGGGCCCGACCCGCGGCGGGTGGTGAGCGTGCCCGGCATCCGGCAGGGCGGCCCCGACCTGGCCGACCGGCTGCACGGCACCCCGGGCGCCGCCGCCGTCGTGGCGCGGCGCGCCGCCGTCGCGGGCGACGTCTCCTCGGCCGCGGTCCCGCTCGCGCGCGTCGTGCGGGGCGACCTGGTCGAGTCGGTGCACCTCGGCCACCTGGTCGTCCTCGCGCCGGACGGCTCGGTGCGGCTGGCGCTCGGCGACCCGCAGGTCACGGTGCTCGCCCGCTCGTCCCTCAAGCCGCTGCAGGCGGTCGGCATGCTGCGCGCGGGCCTCGACCTGGACGGCCCGCACCTCGCGCTCGCGTGCGCCAGCCACGACGGCACCGCCGAGCACCTGCGCGTCGTGCGCGAGACGCTGCTCGGCGCGGGCCTGGACGAGTCGGCGCTCGACAACACGCCGGACCTGCCGCTCGACGCCGAGGCCGCGTTCGCGTGGCGCACCGACGGGCACGGGCCGGAGCCGGTCGCCCAGAACTGCTCCGGCAAGCACGCGGCGATGCTCGCGACCTGCGTCGCGCACGCCGACGAGCCCGGCTGGGAGCCCGAGCGGTACCGCGAGGCGGACCACCCCGTGCAGGTCGCGTGCCGCGCCGCCGTCGAGGAGCTGACCGGCGAGCAGGCCTGGCACGTGACCGTCGACGGCTGCGGCGCGCCGCTGTTCTCCACCACCCTGGTCGGCCTGGCGCGGGCCTTCGCCCGGATCGCGGTCGCCCCCGTCACCGAGCCCGGCACGCCGCTCGCCCGGGTCGCGCTCGCGATGTCCGAGCACCCCGAGCTGGTCGGTGGCGCCGCGCGCGACGTCACCCGGGCCATGCGGGCGGTGCCGGGGCTGGTGGCCAAGGACGGGGCGGACGGCGTGTACGCCGCGGCGCTGCCCGACGGGTCGGCGGTCGCGTTCAAGGTCGCCGACGGCGCGGGCCGGCCCCGCCCGGCGGTGCTGGCGGCGGCGCTGCGCGTGGCGGGGGCGGCCGCGGCGTCCGCGGCCGGCGGGGCGACCGCGTGAGGGCGGTCGTCCAGCGCGCCAGCCGGGCCTCGGTCACGGTGGACGGCGCGGTCGTCGGGGCGTTCGACGGCGAGGGCCTGGTCGTGCTGGTCGGGGTGACCCCGGGCGACGGCCCGGACCAGGTGGAGTACGTCGCCCGGAAGATCGCCGACCTGCGCGTCCTGCGCGGCGAGCGGTCGGCCGCCGAGGCGGGCGCGCCGGTGCTCGTCGTCAGCCAGTTCACGCTCTACGGCGACGCCCGCAAGGGCCGCCGGCCCACCTGGAACGCCGCGGCGCCGGGACCGGTCGCGGAGCCGCTGGTCGAGGCGGTGGTGGCGGCTCTGCGCGCCCGCGGCCTGACCGTGGCCACGGGGGTGTTCGGGGCGGACATGGCGGTCGAGCTGGTCAACGACGGCCCGGTCACCCTCCTGCTGGAGTCCGCCCCCGGCGCCTGACCCGGCGCGCCGAGTGTGCAGTCGACGCGTCGAGTGTGCATGCGGCGGATGCACACTCGACGCGTCGGATGCACACTCGCGGGCAGCCGCCCGGCCGGGGGCGCGGCGGTCAGGCCAGGCGGAGGACCAGGCGCTCCTCGACCTTCGACGGGTCGCGGGTCTGCGCGTGCCGCTCGCCGGTGCGGACGAAGCCGGCGCGGACGAACAGGTCGCCCGCCGCGTGGTTGCCGTCCACCACCCACAGCGACACCGTGGCGGCGCCCTCCGCCCGCGCGGCGTCCTTCACCGCGTCCAGCAGCGCCCACGCCATCCCGCGGCGGCGCGCCTCCGGGGCGACCCACAGCTGCACCACGTGCCGGTCCGAGGTCGGCGAGCCGGGCTCCTGGATCATGCCGACCAGCCCGCGCGGCGTGCCGTCCTCGTCGACGACCCAGGTGGCGGCGCTGCGCAGGCGCATGCGCCAGTGCGGCTCCGCGAACAGCTCCTCGCGCGCCAGCGACGACCCGAACACGTCGGGGTCCTCCCGGAGCGCGCGCAGCCGCACGTCGCGGACCGACCGCCACTCGTCCTCCTGCACGCGCCTGATCTGCACGCCGACAGCATGCCAAACGGCTCGCGGCCCGTCGCCCGGGCGGCCCGGCGCGCCCCCGGGCGAACGGAGCCGACGTCGGGTGGGACCCGGGGTCAGGGGTGCAGGCGCGCGTCGTCGGCGCCGAGCTCCGGCACGCCGTGGCCCGCGGGGTCGGGCACGGCCCGGGCGACGTCGGCCACGTCCTCCTCGGGGCGCGGCGGGACGGTCTCGTCGGCCTCGAGCTGCGGCACGTCCTCGCGGCCGTCGTGCCCGACCGGCACGGGCTCGGTGCCGTCGGGGCCGGCGGGGATCGGCTCGGTGGGGATCGGCTCGGTCACGGGTTCCTCCCGGGGGCTCGCAGGTGGGGCCACCGTAGGCCGGGCGGCTCGCGCCCGCAGGACGGCGGCCGGGGTCCGCGCCACGATGGGGGCATGCTGATCGAGGCCGTGCCCGGGGACATCACCGACCAGGACGTCGACGCGGTCGTGAACGCGGCGAACTCGTCGCTGCTCGGCGGCGGGGGCGTGGACGGCGCGATCCACGCGGCCGCGGGGCCCGGCCTGCTGGCGGAGTGCCGGGAGCTGCGCCGCACGTCCCTGCCCGACGGCCTCCCGGTCGGCGACGCGGTGGCCACCGGTGCCGGTCGGCTGCGCGCCCGGTGGGTGATCCACACGGTCGGACCGAACGCGCACGCCGGCCAGACGGACCCCGCGCTGCTGCGCTCGGCGTTCACCCAGTCGCTCGACGTGGCGGCGGAGGTCGGTGCCCGCACCGTGGCGTTCCCGGCGGTCAGCGCGGGAGTGTACGGCTGGGCGCCCGCGACCGTCGCGGAAGTGGCCGTCTCCGCCGTGCGCGGGTGGGCCGCGGCGCACCCCGACGCGGTCGACCTGGTGCGGTTCGTGCTGTTCTCGCCCGGGGTACTCGGGGCGTTCGAGGAGGCGCTCGCGGAGCACTGAGCCCCGCCGCCGTCCGACGAGCCGCGGCGCCACCGCGGGCCTCAGCCCGCCGTGACCGCCGCCCGCGCGGGGAGCCGGGACAGCCCGGCGCGCAGGTCGTCCGCGCTCGCGGTCAGCGAGATCCGCACCCAGCCCTCGCCGCGCGCGCCGAACGCCGAGCCCGGCGCGACCGCGACCCCGGCCGTGCGGACCAGGTCCTCCGCCCACGCCGCGACGTCGCCGCCGGTCGCGTGCGAGACGTCCGCCCACAGGTAGATGCCGCCGGCGGCCGGCAGCCAGGGGATGCCGCGCGCGTCGAGCACCGCCGTGGCGAGGTCCCGGTGCTCCCGGTAGGTGCGCCGCGCGTGCGCCACGGCGTCCTGCGGCCCGGTCAGCGCCGCCAGGGCCGCGTACTGCGCCGGGGTGTTCACGCAGGACACGATCGACTCCTGCAGCGTCGGCATCAGCGGCGCCATCCGGTCCGGCACCACCAGCACGCCGACCCGGAACCCGGTCATCGCGTGCGTCTTCGAGAACGTGTGCAGAGTCAGCACCCGGCCGTCGGTGTCGAACCGGGCCGCGGGGACGTGCGGGGCGTCGTAGGTGAAGGCGGCGTAGCACTCGTCGGAGAGCACCCACAGGTCGTGCCGCCGGGCGAGCTCCAGCAGCTCCGCGACCAGCCCGGCGGGCAGGGTGGTGCCGAGCGGGTTCGACGGCGAGTTGAGCAGCAGCACCCGGGTGCGGTCGGTGATGGCCGCCTCGACCGCGGCCGGGTCCGGCAGGAACCCGTCCTCGGCCCGCAGGGCGTAGGGCTGGGCCTCGGCCTGGAGCAGCCGGGTCGCCATCGTGAACGGCGGATACCCGGGGTCCGGGACCAGCACGCCGTCGCCCGCGCCGACGGTCAGGCTGAGCGCCAGGTGCAGCGCCTGCGCGCCGCCCGCGGTGATCCAGACGTTGTCCCGGCGCACCGGCAGGGCGTGCTCCGGGTCGAGCCAGGCGGCCACGGCGTCCCGCAGCGGGGCGATGCCGCCGTTCGGGGTGTACCGGGTGTCGTCCCGGGCGAGCGCGTCGCGGGCGGCGTCCAGCACGTGCGGCGCGGTCGGCAGGTCCGGCTCCCCGACGCTCAGCACCACCGCGCCCGGCAGCGACCACGCGAGCTCGGTGATCCGCCGGATGCCGGAGGCGGGGACGGCGCGGGCGTGGGCGGCGATCTCGGGCACGCGGTGCAGGCTAACCCCGCCGTGTGTCGGCGCCGTGTCCCCGCCCGCGGGCGGGCCGGGGTCGGCGGTGCGCCGGGGCGCTGGGCTGCGGCGTTGGCAGGATGGGGCCGTGAGTGCCGCACCCGACGTCCCGTCCGCCCTGTCCGGGTCCGCCGCCCGCACCGCCGTCACCGCCGCCGTCGCCGCAGGGCTCGGCGTGCTCGCGTGGTGGCTGCTGCGACTCGGCGCGCACGACGCCACGCTCGTGCGGTGGGAGTGCTTCGCGGGCACCTGCGCGACCGACGACTTCGCCGGTGCGGCGCCGGTGCTCGGGGGGATCGCCCTGCTCGCCACCGCGGCCGTCGCGTGGCCGGTGGCGCGCCGGGCGACGCCCGGTCTGGCGGCCGTGCTCGGCTCGGGCGCGCTGCTGACGGGGTGGTCGGCGGCGGTGTCCGACGGGCTGACCACCGACCAGGCGGTCCGGCGGCCGGTGCTGATCGCGGCCCTCGTCCTCGCGCTGGGGCTGGTGGCGGCGCTGTGGGGCGGCGTGCGGACGCTGCGGGACGCCGGCGGCCTGCTGCGGCTGCGCGGCCGCACGGGGACGTGGGCGCGCGTGCAGGACTACGAGAGCGTCCCGGGGCCGGTCGTCGGCGCGACGGTGCACTTCGACGACGCGCGCGGGGTCCGGCACGCGGTGCGGACCCGGGTTCCGCGGGCCGCCTTCGCCCACCCCCCGCGGGCGTACTACGACCCCGAGCGGCCGGACGACCCCCAGCGGCTCGCGGTCGTGGTGCCGCCCCCGCCGCTGACCGCCGCCGCTCGCAGGGCCCGGGAGCGGGCGGTGCGAGGGCTGCTGCCGCTGCCGGACGACGACCTGGCGGGCGGCGACGCCGCGGGTGCGGCCCGCGGACCGGACCGCGCGGGCGCGGGGGAGCCGGGCCGCCGGGCGTCGGGCGCGGCCGCGGCGGGCGGCGCGCGCCCGTCGGGGGGCGCCTCGGTGGTCGACGCGCTCGAGCGCCTGCAGGCGCTGCGGGCGACGGGGGCGCTGTCCGAGGAGGAGTACGTCGCGGCGAAGGCGCGCGTCCTCGGGGGCTGACGGGAGGCGTGGGCGGAGAGGGCGCGGAGGCGGAGGCGGGACGCGGGGTGCGGCGCGTGCGGCGACGGGTGGCCGCCGGGGGCGGATACTGGTGGCGTGGCGCAGGCGCTGGACCCGGCGGAGGTGACCGCGCTCCTGGCGGAGCGGCGGCGCGAGGCGCTGGCGCGCCTGGCCGGCACGGACGCGGAGCGCGAGGCGGTCGTCGCGGCGTCCCGGGAGACGGTGGCCGACGACGAGCACGATCCCGAGGGGTCGACGATCGCGTACGAGCGCCGGCTGCTCGACGCCCTGACGCACGACCAGCGGGACCGGCTGCGGGAGATCGACGAGGCGGAGCACCGCCTCGCGGCGGGCACGTACGGCACCTGCCTGCGGTGCCACCGGCCGATCCCGGTCGAGCGGCTGCGCGCCGTGCCGACCGCGCGGACCTGCGTGGGGTGCGCGAGCCGCTGACGGGGCCGACCCCGGCTTGGCGCCGCCCCGGTGCGCGAGGATGGGCCGCATGTTCGCGCGCCCCGACGACCTGACCGCCATGGGCCTGGCCCTGACCGAGGCCGCGGGCTGCGCCGCGACGGGCGACGTCCCCGTGGGCGCGGTCGTCCTGGGGCCCGGGGGCGAGGTCGTCGGCGCGGGCCGCAACCGCCGGGAGGCCGACGCCGACCCGACCGCGCACGCGGAGGTGCTGGCGCTGCGGGCGGCGTCCGAGGCGCTCGGCCGGTGGCGGCTCGACGACTGCACCCTGGTGGTCACCCTCGAGCCGTGCCTGATGTGCGCGGGCGCGACCGTGCTCGCGCGGGTGCCGCGGCTGGTGCTCGGGGCGTGGGACCCCAAGGCCGGGGCGTGCGGGTCGCAGTGGGACGTCGTGCGGGACTCGCGGCTGAACCACCGGGTCGAGGTGGTCGGCGGGGTGCGCGAGGAGGAGTGCGGCGCCGTGCTCCGGGAGTTCTTCGCGCAGCACCGCGCCTGAGCGGGGGACGACGGAGGGGCCCCGCCGCGGTCGGTACGCGGCGGGGCCCCTCCGTCGTGCGGGGTGGCGCGTCGATCAGCCGCCCGTGATGTTGTCGTACGCCCGCTGCGCCGCCGTCTGGGCGTCGGCCAGCGCCTCCTCGGGCGTCTTGTCGCCGAGCAGCGCCGCGGTGATGGCGTTGTTCAGCTCGTTCTGGATCTCCTGGCCGGCCGGCGAGGACCCGAAGGTCTTCCCGTAGTCCACGACGTCGTAGAAGGTCGAGATGACCTGGTCGAAGCCGGCGTCGCCGGTCTCGGTGACGTACTGGTCGCGGATCGCCTTGTCGGCCTCGGGCGAGCCGGTGAACAGGCCGGTGTTGATGCCGCCGTCGGTCGCGATCGTGTCGGCGCGGGCCTCACCGGCCGCCATCCAGGCGTCCTGGGAGGTCAGGTCGAGCATCCACGCGCACGCGGCGTCCTTGTTCTGCGCACCGGCCGGGATGACGAACGCCGTGCCGGAGGCGACGGAGAACGGGTTGCCGTCCTGGTCGCGGAAGGGCACCGCCTCGATCTGGATCTGGCCGACGTACGCGCCGAGCACGTTCGGGTACCACTGGGCGTTGACCTGCGCGCCGACCTGGTCGGTGACGTACTGGTTGTTGTCGCCGAAGGTGTCGAACGAGTCGGTGAACGACTTGACCTTGGCGAAGCCGCCCTGGGCGTCGGTGATCTGCTTGAGCAGCTCGATGCCGGCGACGTTGGACGGGTCGTCGAGCGTCGGCTTGCCGTCGGCGTCGGTGAGCTGGCCGCCCTGGCCGAGGATCCACAGCCCGCCCTGGCCGGTCGCCTGGGGGTCGAAGCCGAGGGTGGTGGGGACGCCGCCGCTCTCCTTGTACATCGCCTCGACGGCCGCGACGAGGACGTCGGGCTGCGAGGTGTCGATCTGGTCCGACGTCACGCCCGCGGCGTCCATCACGCGCTTGTTCAGGATGATGGCCGGCGGCTGGTAGAACTGCGGCACCGCCCAGACCTGGTCGCCGTAGCGGACGTCGTCGACGACCGACGGGTAGTACTGCTGGTCCGGGTCGACGTCGTGGGCGCTGTAGCAGGCGTCCAGCGGCAGGATCAGGTCCTGGGCCGCGTACGTGGTCACGTACCGCCGGTCCATCTGCACCACGTCCGGGACGTCGCCGGAGGCGAGCCGGGTGGTGAACTTCTGCGCGTCGAACGCGGTGGCGTCGAGCTCGATGTCGACGTCGGACAGCTGCTCGGCGGCGTAGTCGAGGCGCGACTGGCCGACGTCGTCGGCGTTCTCGAAGCCCCAGGCCTTGAGCGAGCCCGAGGCCTCGGTGCTGAAGTCCGTCGACCCGCTGGACCCCTCGTCTCCACCTCCGCCCGAGCTGCAGGCGGCCAGGGCCAGCGCGGTGACCGGCAGCAGGGCGATCGCGGCGCGGCGACTCTTCCTCATGAACGTCTTCCCTTCCTCGGCCTGCGGGGCGGCGTCGTCGCCGGCCCGCGGGAGAGCCCCCGGCACCGGTGCCGAGGATCTGAAAACCTTCCCACATCGGACGGTAGTTCAGGGCCTTCGGCTGAGACAAGCCCCTCGGGATCACGGAGTGATCACGCCTGTCGAACGCCTGATGACCCTGGACTGACGGCCTGTCGTGTGACTAGGCTCATATGGTAACGATGCCACAAAGTGAGGACCCGAGGATGTCGTCCACACCTGACGAGACGCGCACCGACGAGCCGCCCGCGGCCGCGGGCGCGCCTCCCGGCGGCCCGCTGCTGGACCGCCCGATCCGGCAGGTCCTGCTGGTGGGGCACACCCACCACGACGTGGGCTACACCAACAGCCCGCGCCTGATCGACGACCTGCACGCGGCGACCGTACGGCGGGTGCTCGACCTCTGCGACACGAACGACGGGGACGGCCCGGACGCGTTCCGCTGGACGTTCGAGGTGGCCCGCCCGGTGCTGCGCTTCCTCGACGACGCCGGACCGGCGGACGCCGAGCGCCTGCGCCGCCGGGTGGCCGAGGGGCGGGTCGCGGTCACCGGCGGCTACCTCAACATGACCCAGCTGCTCGGCGACGCGGAGCTCGGCGCGGCGTACGACTCCCTGGACCGGCTGCGCGCGGCCGGCGTCCCCGTGCGCACCGAGCAGCACGGCGACGTCAACGGCATCGCGTGGGGGACGGTCGACGCGATGCGGCGCGCCGGGATCGACCGGCTGGTCATGGCGCTCAACCCCGACCACGGCCGCGCGCCCTACCCCCAGCCGACCGGGTTCTGGTGGCAGGGACCCGCCGGCGGGCGCGTGTTCGTGTGGCTGTCGACCCACTACGGCGTCGGCGAGGAGTGGGGGATCGTCGACGGGGACGTCGAGGCCGCCGAGGCGCACGTCGCCGACTTCGTGGCCGCGCTCGAGAAGCGCGAGGACTACCCGTACGACACCGCGGTGGTGCACGCCGCCAACGACAACCGGTGGCCGACCGCGCTGTTCCTCGACGTGGTGCGGCACTGGAACGCCCGGCACCCCGAGGTGCCGATGCGCACCGCCACGGTCGACGAGGCGCTCGACGTGCTGCGCCCGCAGGCCGAGGCCGCCGACGTGCCGGTCGCCCGCGGCGAGTGGTCGGACTGGTGGGCGCACGGCCACGGCTCGACCGCCCGGGAGGTCGCCGTCTACCGGGAGGCCCGGTCGTTCGCGCGGGCCGCGCAGACCACCCTCGGGCTGACCCGGCTGCGCGGGGACGGGACGCCGGCGCTCGCGGACGTCATGGGCTACCGGCGCGGGCCCGTGCGGCTGCGGTCGGACGCCGACGTGGCACGCGACCTGGACCGGGTGGACGCCGAGCTGCTGCTGTTCGCCGAGCACACCTGGGGGTCGTGGGAGACGTACTCCAAGCCGTACTCCTCGTTCAGCCACTCCCACTGGAACGCCAAGGCCGGGTTCGCGTACGGGGCGTTCGACCTCGCGCGGGACCTCGCGGTCGAGGGGCTGTTCCGGGTGGTCGCGAGCGGGGCGGACGGCACGTCGGGCGCCGCGGCGCCCGCCGGGAGCGCGGCGGCGGGCGGCGAGGACGCGACCCGGGTCGTCGTGGTCAACCCCACCGAGCGCGCGCGCACCGAGCCGGTCGACGTCGAGGTGCACGGCCGCACCCGCGTCCGGACCGTCGCGACCGTGCCCGCGTTCGGCGTGGCGACGGTGCCGTTGCCTGCGCCGCCCGGGGCCGCCCGCGCCGCGCGGGAGATCGCGTGCGGTGCCTACCGGGCCGTCGTCGACCCGGCACGCGGCGGCGTGGTCTCGCTCGTGCACCTGCCGTCGGGCCGCGAGCTGGTCGACGCGGAGGCGGCGGGCCACGGGCTCGGGGCGGTCGTCACCGAGACGGTCGTCCCCGGCAGCGAGCACCCGATGGTCGTGCGCGACCCCAAGGACTTCCACCCCGACTTCCCCGGGCCCGACTTCGACCGGCGGCACGGGGCCGGCCACGAGGACCCGCTGGTGACCGAGGGGGAGTCGTGGGCGCGGATCGCCTGGCGGACCACCCCGCCCGGCCTGCCACCGGCGACGACCACCCTGACCCTGTACCGCGACCTGGACGTCGTGGACCTCGAGGTCGCGCTGGTGAAGCCGGAGGCCTTCGGGCCCGAGAGCATCCACGTGGCGTTCCCGTTCCGCGTCGAGGACCCCGAGTTCCTGCTGGAGACCGCGGGCGCGGTGTACGCCGCCGAGACCGAGCAGCTGCCCGACACGTCGAAGGACTGGTACTCCGTCCAGCACGCGGTCGGCGTGCACCGGCCCGGATCGGTCGGCGGGGTGCTGTGGGGCTCGGTCGACGCGCCGCTGGTGCAGCTCGGCGGCCTGCACACCGGCGAGTGGGCCCGGACGCTGCGCGCCCCGACCGGGTACCTGTCGTCCTGGCTGATGAACAACCTGCACTTCACGAACTTCCAGGCCCGGCAGGAGGGCACCCGCGCGTACCGGTACCGGTTCGCCGCGGTCGACGGGCCGGTGACCCGGGAGCGGGTGCGGGTGTTCGGGCGGGACCTGGCGGAGCCGCTGCAGGCGCGCGCGTACGACGGGCCGGCGACCGCGGAGGGTGCGCTGGGGCTGCGGGTGACGCCCGCGGACCGGGTGCTGGCCGAGGTGCGGCCGCTGCCGGACGGGTCGGTGCGCGTGCGGCTGCGGAACGTCGGGGCGGACCCGGTCGACGCCGAGGTGGCGTGGGACGGTCCGGGGCGGGTGTCCGGCGGCGGCCCGGTGCCGCTGGGCCCGCACGGCGTGGGCGACGCGATGCTCCGCCGCGAGCCCTGACCCCGGCCGGGCACTGCCCGGCAGCGCCGCCGCGCCGACTGTGCACGAGACACGTCGAGCGAGCATCCCGCGGATGCTCGCTCGACGTGTCGGTTGCCCACTCGCGGGGGCGTCGCCCGGGTGGCGGCGTGCCCGCGGACGCGACGAGGGCGCCACCCGAGCCGGGTGGCGCCCTCGTCGTGGTGCGGTCAGACCGGGTCGTCGGCCGACGGTGCCTCGGCCGGGCGCGGTCGGCCGGTCGCGTCCGGGGCCGATGCCTCCGTCGCGGTGAGCGCGTCGGTCGCCGCGTGGTCGTCCGCCGGCGAGCCGCCGGGCCCGCCCGCCGGCTCGGTCCCGCCCGCCGGCGCCCCCGTGCCGACCCGGACGTCGTCCCCGGCGTCCGTGAGCGGCCGCTCGACCAGGTCGACCTCCACCACCGGCGCGTCGGGGTCGGCCGGCACCCGGAACGTCCGCAGCTGGAACGCCCCGAACTCGGCCTCGATCGTCCGCCCCACCACGGGCAGCGCGATCCGCGCGGTCCCCGGCTCGCCGCGGGTCTCGACGGCGCGCACCACCAGGTCGGCCCCGCCCGGCGCGTCGACGACGTCCTCGGAGCCCTTGAGCGCCGTGATCGACACCGCCCCGCCGCCGTCGGTCGCGAACGACCCGGCGTCCGGCAGCGATCCGGCGTGGAACGACTCGAGCATCGCGCGCACGGGCGAGCCGAGCAGCGCGGCGCGGCGCCCGGGGTCGGCGGCGTGCCGGTCGCCGTCGTGCGCGACGAGCTCGTAGGAGAACCGCTGGACGCCCTGGTCCTGGTACGCGTACACGTCGTCGCCGTCCAGCAGCCGCGGGTCGTGCCAGGCGTACACCGGGCTGCGCACGGCGGTGACGCCGATGCTCGGCTCCGCGCCCGGCGACACGTCGTAGCCGTGCTTGTTCGTCGTGACGAGCGTCAGGCCCGCCGGTCGCCCGTCGAGCGTGCCGGTGAGGTCGACCCAGCCCTGGCCGGGCTCCTCCGCGCCGTCGACGGGGCGCTCGAGCTCGGCGTACGGGATCTGGTAGGTCGCCCGCGGGTCGGTCAGCGCCGTGGGGAACCGGAGCTTGAGCAGGTGCGCCCGCTCGCGCCAGTCCAGGGTGACGTCGACCCGGAGCACGGCCGAGTCGTGGTCGAGCAGCAGCTCCTCGGTCATCGTCGAGGCGCCCCACTCCCGCTCCACCCGCACGCGGGCGCGCAGCGGCCCGGACTCCCGGACCACGATCCGGGCGAGCTTCATGCTGTCGCCGGCCCAGGCGTAGGACACGACGCGGTGGCCCCAGGTGTCGGTCGGGTCGTCGCACACCTGGGTGTGCTGGCTGCCGTCGACCCCGCGGAGCACGTCCAGCCCGGTGCGCTTGTCCAGGTACGAGCGGATCCAGCCGGTCGCCGGGTCGAGCTCGATGCGGACCAGGTCGTTCTCCAGCACCGTCTCGCTCACCGACAGGCGGCCGGGCGCACCGGCGCTCCACTCCGGGACCCGGGGCTCGGCGGCCATGCGCACCCGGTAGAGCCGGTAGCCCAGCGCGGGCACCTCGGCGCGGAACACCAGGGCGCCCCGGCCGGTCTGGTTGGTCGCCGCGCGCGACTGGGTCGGCTGGGAGACGACCGCACGTCCGTCGCCGTCGACCACGTGCACGGCGCCGGGGTGCGAGCCGTAGTGCAGCTCGACGTCCGTCGTCACCGACCACGGGTGCGGGTTGAACACCAGCACCGGCTGGGTGGCGGTGTCGAGCGGGATGTCGACCTGCCGGGCGATCGTGCTGTGCGCCCGGACGATGATCCGCTTGGCGATCGCGACGGCCTCGCCGAGCTGGTCGCGGGCGTCGTCGTAGGCGTGCTCGATCGCGGAGCCCGGGAGCACGTCGTGGAACTGGTTGAACAGCACCTGCTTCCACGCGCGCTCGAGGTCCTCGCGGGGGTACGGGGTGCCGTCGTGCGCGGCCGTGACGGCGGCCCAGCGCTCCGCGGACAGCAGGGCGTACTGCGCGCGGCGCTGCCAGGCCTTGATGCCGGAGTGCGCCGAGTAGCAGCCGGGCGCGTGGTGCTGCAGGTCGTCGGTCCACGTCGTCAGGCCGTCGAGGAACTCCTCGCCGCGGGCGTGCACGCCGTCCAGGTACTCGCGCGGGGAGGACATCCGCAGCCGGCCGAACGAGCCCATCCGGTCGTAGCGGTGGATCGACTCGATGTTGGCGATCGTCGGGCCGCCGCCGTGGTTGCCGACCCCGTACAGCACCATGACGTCGCCGAGCGACCGGTCCAGCGCCCCGAGCGCCTTGTCCACCTGGCCGTCGACCGAGCCGGCGGGGGAGCAGTACTCGAACGGGATGCGGTAGGCCAGGACGCGGCTGCCGTCGGGCGCCTGCCAGTGGAACAGGGTGTCGTCGAGGGCGCTCTCGTGCGGGCCGGGCCGCAGGAACAGGTACGAGTCGAGGCCGTGGCCGCGCAGCACCGTCGGCAGGCTCGCGCTGTGCCCGAAGGGGTCGGCGTTCATCCCGACCGTCGCCGGCTTCCCGAACCGGGAGATCAGGTAGCGCTGGCCGTACAGCCCCTGCCGGGCGAAGGACTCGCCCATCGGCATGTTGCAGTCCGGCTCGACCCACCAGCCGCCGACGTTGACCCACCGGCCCTCGGCGACCCGCTCGGTGATCCGGGCGAACAGCTCGGGGTCGGACTCCTCGACCCAGGACAGCAGCACCATCTGGTCGCAGGTGAACACGAAGTCCGGGTACTCGTCCATCCGGTGGATCGCCGACCAGAACGTGGCGCGCGCCTCCTGGTACCCCTCCTGCCACGGCCAGAGCCAGACGGGGTCGATGTGCGAGTTCCCGATCATGTGGATGGTCCGGTCCGGCGTCGCGTGCGGGCGGGGGGTCGGCGGCAGGTCCCGGGGCTGGGTGCCCGCCGGTGCGTTGGACAGGGGCGCGCCCGTGGTCTGGCGTGGCCGGCTCATCGTGCTCCTCGTGCGTCGTCGCGCGGGTGGTCGGTTCGATCGTACGCTGCAATCGATCCCATATCGAGGGGCGCGACCCGGACCGGTGCCGTCGGGGAGGGGCTCGCGGCGTCCGTGGTCGCACAACTGTGCGGCGATTGACAACCTCGCGAGTGCGCTGGTGGGCTGGGTGCATGCCGAGTCGACGTCGACCGCACGAACCCGTCCGTCCGGCCGCCGGGGGCCCTGGTGCGCGTCCCCGGGCGCGGCTGTCCGCCGGGGTGGTCGAGGGGTTCTACGGCCCGCCGTGGCGGCACGACGAGCGGCTCGCGCTGCTCGATGCCGCCCCCGCGCTCGGTCTCGACACCTACCTCTACGCGCCCAAGGACGACCCGTGGCACCGGGAGCGGTGGCGCGAGCCGTACCCGGCCGCCGGGCTCGCGCGGCTGGGCGAGCTCGCGGACAGGGCCGCCGCCGCGGGCGTGGCGTTCGTCTGGTCGGTCGCCCCCGGCCTGTCGATGCGGTACTCCGACGACGCCGAGCACGCGGCGCTCGCGGCCAAGGCCGAGCAGGTGCGCGCGGCCGGGGTCCGGGACGTGTGGCTGCTGTTCGACGACGTGCCGTACGACCTGCCGCACCCCGAGGACGTCGCCGCCTACGGCCCGGGCCAGGCCGGCAGCGGGCGCGCGCACGGCGAGGCGGCCGCGCGGTTCCGGGAGGCGTTCCTGCTGCCGCACGGGCTCACCGGGCCGATGACCGTGTGCCCCACCGACTACGCCGGCTGCGGGCGCTCGCCGTACCGCGACGCGCTCGCCGGGTCGCTGCCCGCGGACGCGCGCGTGCTGTGGACCGGGCGGGACATCGTCGTCGGCGAGATCACCCGGGAGGACGTGTTGGCCGCGTCCGCGGCGTTCGGGCGGCGGGTCGTGCTCTGGGACAACTTCCCGGTGAACGACTTCGACCGGACGCGGCTGTTCCTCGGCCCCCTCACCGGCCGGCCGGGCGACGTCGACGGGCTGCCGCTCGACGGCGTCGTCGCGAACGCCATGATCGAGGCCCAGCCGTCCCGGCTCCCGCTCGCGACCGTCGGGGCGTGGGCGCGGGACCCGGCGGCGTACGACCCGGCGCGGGCGGCGGCCGACGCGCTGGCGAGGGTCGCCGGGCCACGCGCCGGGGTCGTCGGGCCGCTGGCGCGGGCGTGCGCGGCGTGGCCGCCCGATGCGCCGCGGGACCCGGGGCTGGCCCGGGCGATGCGGGCGGCGCTCGCGGGTGACGCGGGGGCGCTCGCGGAGGTCGGGTGGCGGATGCGCGCGCTCGCCGGGTGCGCCGGGGACGTCCCCGACGGGACGGAGGATGACGAGGCCGAGGACCTGGTCCGGGCGCTGCGGCCGTGGCTCGACGCCGCCGCGCACGCCGGGGTCGCGGGCCTCGAGGCGTGCGCGCTGCTGCGCGGGGCGGGCGACGCCGCGGCGGCGCGGGCCGCGCTCGACGTGGTCGAGACCGACTTCCCTGACGTGCTGCGGACGGACGTGGCGCGGTTCGTCCGGGCGGCGCTGGCCGCTCGGGAGCCGGACGCCGGCCGAGCGGGCCGCGACGTGGGCGCGGGGTGCACGCGGACCGCGGACGGCGCCGACGGTCCGCGCCGCTCGGCCGGGGACCGTGAGCCGGGCGTGGACGAGCGGCTGAGCGCCGGCGTGGCGGGGGTCGCTGAGCGCGGTGCAGCGGGATCCGGCGTCGGCGGGGCGCAGGTCGCCGGTCCGGGCCGTCGGGCCGTGCTGGTGACCGGCACGGCGCCCTCGGCGGGCGACGAGGCCACCGCCGGCTGGCTGCGGACCCGCGGCCTCGAGGTGCGGGTGGCGTCCACCTCGCCGTCCGCCGACGACCCGCACGTCGACCTGGTCGTGCTCTCCCCGGACGCCTCCGCGGCCGCCGCCGCGGCACTGGCCAGGGCCGCCGTGCCGGTGCTCGCCTGGGGTCGGCTGGTGACGCTGGGTGTCGCGACGACCTCCGGGGTGCTGCTCGACCGCGACCGGCTGGTGCTCGATGACGGCCGCGAGGTGGTCGTGCACCGCGGCGCCGGTCGGCTGACGTGGTGCGAGCCGGTGCCCGGCGCGCGGGTGCTGGCCCGCGCCCCGGAGCCGGAGCCCCACCCCGTGCTCGTCGAGGTCCCCGCCGGGACCCCGCTCGTCACCGGCGAACCGGCACCCGCGCCGCGCACGATCGCGTTCCTCACGAGCGACGGCGCCGCCCGCTGGCTGCTGACGGACGACGCCGGGTCCCTGCTGGACGCCGCGCTGACGACGCTCCTGCTCCCGGCTCGCGTCGCGACCGCCTGACGCCCCGCCCGCCCGCGGCGGCCGCGCGACGATCGGGTGGGTTCCGGGCGCGCGGCCCCCTCGCCTACGGTTTCCGGCCCGGCCGACCGAGATCAGGGGCGGCCGCGCCGGAAGCCGTAGGCCGCGAGCCGCCTTGCGCCGCGCGGGTCAGGCGCGGGTCAGGCGGAGGGTCACCACCTGGAACGGGCCCAGGTCCAGCGCCACCGCGCCGTCGCCGGCGTCGGACACCGGCGCCAGCGCCGCGACCTCCGGGTCCTCCCGCTCGAGGAGGTCGCGCACCGACGCCGCGGTGCAGGCGAACCCGGGGCGCACGACGGCCCGGCTGCGCCCGCCGCGCGCCTCGTACAGCCGCACGACGACGTCCCCGGACCGGTCGTCGGCGAGCTTCACGGCCTCCACGACCGCGCCCTCGACCGTGACCAGCGGCTCGACCGCACCCGCCCCGCGCACCCGCCGGTCGGGCAGGTTGATCCGGTACCCCTCGCGCACGGCCTCGTCGATCCCCGCGCCCGGCACCAGCGCGTACCGCATCGTGTGCCGGCCCTGGTCGGTCTCGGGGTCGGGGTACCGGGGCGCGCGGACCAGGGACAGCCGCACGGTCGTCGCCCCGGCGCCGCGCGCGTCCCCGGGCCCGGGTCGCCCGACGTCGTGCCCGTAGGTCGAGTCGTTGACCACGGCCACGCCGTAGCCGGGCTCGGCGACGTGCAGCCACCGGTGCGCGCAGATCTCGAACCGCGCGGCGTCCCAGGACGTGTTGGTGTGCGTCGCCCGGTGCACGTGGCCGAACTGGGTCTCGGCCGTCGACCGCTCGGCGTGCACCGCCAGCGGGAACGCGGCCTTGAGCAGGGTCTCGCGCTCGTGCCAGTCGACGTCGAGGGCCAGGTCCACCCGGCGCTCGCCCGCGGCCAGCGCGATCGTCTGCACGTACTGCGAGGCGCCGTCGTGCCGGGTCACCCGGACCTCGGCCCGCGCGGGGTCCGCCTGGTCGACGTCGAGCGCCGTGACCGACCGCACCTCGCGCACCCGGTGCCGGTAGAACTCGTCCACGTCCCAGGCGTCGAACCGCACGGGCTGGTCCGGGTGCAGCTGCAGGACGTTCGCCGCGGTCCCGGGGGCCAGCACCTCGCGGTCGGCCACCAGGTCCCGCACGGACCCGATCGTGCCGTCCGCGTCGACGCGCAGCCGCAGCAGCCCGTTGTCGAGCACGACCGCGTCGCCGTCGCGGGCCACCGTGACCGCCGCGCGGGGCGCCGCCGGGACCGCCGCCGCGAGCGCCGGCACCCCGTCCCGGTCGTGCGGCGCGGCGTTCGCGAGCAGCTCCACGTCCCCGGTCCCCGCCGCCGCGGCGAGCGACGTCGCGACCAGCGCCTCGAGCTCGCCCGCCAGCCGCCGGTAGGTGTCCCGGGCCTCGCGGTGCACCCAGGCGATGCTGCTGCCCGGCAGGATGTCGTGGAACTGCAGCAGCAGCGTGTCCTGCCACAGCCGGTCCAGGTGCTCGTACGGGTAGTCGGCCCCCGCACGGACGGCGGCGGTCGCGGCCCACAGCTCGGCCTCGCGGAGCAGGTGCTCGGTGCGCCGGTTGCCCTGCTTCATCGCGAG
This sequence comes from Cellulomonas sp. ACRRI, assembly GCF_022346185.1. Taxonomy (GTDB): domain Bacteria; phylum Actinomycetota; class Actinomycetes; order Actinomycetales; family Cellulomonadaceae; genus Cellulomonas. Next base: position 21,305 of record NZ_JAKRMS010000057.1, read on the forward strand.
CTGGCTGGTGTACGTGCCGCGGTGGAACTCGAGGTACATCTCCCCGGACCACACGGGCGCCTGCGGGTACTCGGCCTCGGCGCCGGCGAAGAACTCGGCCGGCGTCTCGACGACCACCCGCGGCGAGCCCTCCAGGTCGGCCACCCGGTGCGCGGTCTCCATCATCTCGCGGGTCGGGCCGCCGCCCCCGTCGCCGTAGCCGAACGGCAGCAGGCTGCGGTTCGCGGGGCCGGCGTCGGCGAAGTTGGCCACCCCGTAGGCGAGCTGCTCGCCGGACAGCTTGGCGCCGTAGGTGTCGGCGGGCGGGAAGTGCGTGAACACCCGCGACCCGTCGATGCCCTCCCACCAGAACGTGTGGTGCGGGAACCGGTTGGTGGTGTTCCAGGACATCTTCTGCGACAGGAACCACCGGGCCCCGGCCAGCCGCGCGAGCTGCGGGAACGCGCCGGTGTAGCCGAACGAGTCGGGCAACCAGATCTCGGGCTGCTCCTCGACGCCGAGCTCGCGCGCGAAGTACCGCCGGCCCTGCACGAGCTGCCGGGCGAGCGCCTCGCCACCGGGCAGGTTCGTGTCCGACTCGACCCACATGCCGCCGACCGGCACGAACTGCCCCGACGCCACCTTCTCCTTGATCCGGGCGAACACGTGCGGGTGGTGCTCCTGCACCCAGGCGTACTGCTGCGCGGACGAGCAGGCGAACCGCAGGTCGGGGTAGGCGTCGGCGAGCGAGGCGACGTTCGAGAACGTGCGGGCGCACTTGCGGATCGTCTCCCGCACGGGCCACATCCACGCGGAGTCGATGTGCGCGTGCCCGACGGCGGAGACGCGGTGCGCGCTGGGCACGGCGGGGGCGGCCAGCAGCGCGGCCAGCTCGGCGCGGGCGGCCGCGGCGGTCCCGGGGACGTCGCGGACGTCCAGCGCGTCGACGGCCCGCTCCAGCCCGGTGCGGAGGCGCTCGCGGCGCGGGTCGTTCACCGGCAACTGCAGGGCGAGCTCGTGCAGCACCTGCACGTCCAGGGCGAGGGCCTGCACCTCCTCCTCCAGGACCGCGACCTCGGCGCGGGCGAGGCGGTAGAGCAGCACGTCCGGGACGGTGTCCAGGTCGCCGAGGTCGGTGGTGGGAGAGCCGCCGATCGACGGGTTGGCGGCGGCCTCGACGTACAGGTCGATCGGCTCGCCGCCGCGGGCGGGGTCGGCGACCGGGACGTAGAGGTTGCGCGGCTCGATGCCCTTCAGCGGCACGCCGTCGGGCGTGTAGACGAGCCCCTCGGCCTCGAAGCCCGGGCCGCCGGTGCGGAAGCCGAGGTCGACGAGCACCTCGACCCGCCGGCCGGCCATCTCCGGGGGGACGACGCCCCGCAGGCGGAACCAGCTGGTGGACCACGCGCGGCCCCAGGGCTCGCCGACGGTGGTGGGCGCGAACGGCAGCGCGACGGCCTCGGCGAACGGCAGGGGCTCGCCCGGCAGGTGGGCGACCGTCACCTCGAGCGGGACGCGGTGCGTGTGGACGACCGGCAGCACCCGGTCCGTGAGCGTGCGGTCGATGCGGGCGGTCAGGTCGGACAGGGTGCGGTGCACGGCTCTCCTCAGGGGGTACCGCGCGGGTCCCGTTGCGGCGCGGCCGTGGTCGGACCGCGGGCGGACACCGTGCGACGCCGGACGGATGTAGGAACGTTGCCACACTAGGGGATGTGCGACTTCGCACACCAGGGGGTGCCACGGACGCGGGACGGCCGCCCGGGAACCACGTCCCCGCGCGGGGACGGAGAACCGCTTCTACCCTCGCAGCGCGGGGTGCAGCAGCGGCGCCCGCGACGGAGCCGGGAGGTGCGGCCGTGGACGTGACGATCGATCTGGGTCAGCCGGCGCAGCCGTCGGTGATCGCGGTGCGCGGCGACCTCGACGTGCACACCGCGTCCGCGCTGCGCGAGGCCCTGCAGTGCCTGCTCGGCTCGGCCGGCGAGGAGCTGACCGTCGACGCGACCGCCGTGCACGTCGTCGACGACGCCGGCCGGCGCACGCTCGAGGCGGTCGAGCGGCACTGCCGCGAGTTCGGCGGCCAGGTGCGCCTCCCGGCCTGACGGCCGCGGTCAGCACGCCGCCGCGGGTCAGCGGGCGCGGAGCGCCGCCACCTGGGTGGCCGTCAGGCGGCGGTGCGGGACGCCGGCCAGGAGCAGCACCACCTGCGCCGCGGCCTCCAGCTCCTCCGCGAGGTCGAGCGCGCCGGGCAGGTGCGTCCCCGCGACGAGCGAGCCGTGGTTCGCCAGCAGCATCGCCGGCGCGTCGGCCGCCAGCGCCGCGACGCCCTCGGCGAGCGCCGCCGACCCCGGCAGCGCGAACGGCGCCACCGGGAGGTCACCGAGGCGCATCACCTGGTACGGGGTCACCGCGGGCAGCGGGCCGGTCGCGGTCTCGCGGGGGAGCGCGGCGGGCTCCAGGCACGAGGCGGCGACGGCAGCGGGGGAGTGCAGGTGCACGACGGCGGTGGCGTCGGGTCGGGCGGCGTAGACGGCGCGGTGCAGCGGCAGCTCCTTGGACGGCACCGGCTCGCCGGTCGCCGGGGTTCCTGCCGTCTGACCGCCCGGGTCGATCCGGGCGACCGCGACGTCGCGCGGCTCGACGCGGGACAGGCTCGACCCGGTCGGCGTGATGAGCAGCAGCGACCCGACGCGGACGCTCACGTTGCCCGACCCGCCCGGCGACAGGCCGCGGGCCGCGAGGTGCCGGCACGCCGCCACCAGCGCCTCCCGCGCGGCGTCCGCAGCCGGCCGGTCGACTCCCGTACCCGCTCCTGCACCCCACCCGTCACCCGGGCCGCCGACCGCCTCGCGCCGCTCGCTCACGGGCACACCTCCCACGCCGTCGTGAACAGGTCGGGGCCGCCGAAGTTGCCCGACTTCAGCAGCACCGCCACCGCGGGCCCGTCGACCGGCACCATCCACGGGACCCCGGGAGCCGCCGCGGGGCCGACCCGCAGGACCCCGAGCCCGAGCGCCCCGGCGACCGCGCCGGACGTCTCGCCGCCCGCGACCAGCACCCGCCCCACGCCCAGGTCCCGGACGGCTCGCGCGGCGACCTCGCCCGCGGCCCGCTCCAGCGTCGCGGCGGCGCGCCGGACGCCGAGCCGCTCCTGGGTGCCCCGGACCGCGCCGGGCTCGGCGGACGAGGACACCAGGACCGGGCCGTCGCCGTCGCCGTACGCCTCGGCCAGGCCGGCGAGCACCGCGTCGAGCGCGCCGTCCGGGTCGGCGACCAGGGCGTCGGCGTCGAGGTCGACGCGGGGACCGGGGAACCGGGCGACCTGCTCGAGCGTGCGGGCCGAGCAGGAGCCCGAGACGACGAGCGCCCGCCCGCCGGTGCTCCGCGGCGGTGGGGACGCGTCCGGACCGGCCGGGCGCCGCGGCCACGTGCGGGCGAGTGCCGCGGCGAACCCGGCCGCCCCGCCGAGCAGGACCGGTCGGCC